>CAYGWJ010000499.1:0-3800 GCA_964353405.1 uncultured Anaerolineae bacterium | reverse complement strand
GAGGGATGTTCAACTCTGGTTCTTTGAGCCCATGTCTTTTCTAGACGGCGACTACTTGATCGGCGCGATGGTGCTGCTCACGATGTGGCTGATGGCAATAGACATTGCCGGCTGCCTGGCTTTGCTCGACGACCCACTCGGCACGCCGGGCGAGCGGGAAGAAGGGCTGGGCGGCCTCAAGAGCCGCTTTGTGACAGGCGCGCTGATCCTCCTGATGGCGGTGGGAGCGCGCCACTTGAATCTGTCTGGAGCCTTTCCGACCATCGGCCGGGCTCAGGCTGGCGTGTTGACGTGGCTGCCCGTGGTCTATTTTGCGCTGGGCCTGCTGCTCTTTGGCCAGGCGCGGCTGTCGCTCTTGCAGGTTGAATGGTCACGCGAGGAGGTGCCCGTCGCGCCGGGCCTGGAGCGCCGCTGGGCCGGGTGGAGCCTGAACTTTGTGTGGAAGATTGCGCTCGTAGCGCTGTTGATTCCGGCGGGTGACACATTGGTGGGCCTTTATGCGCTGGCCTGGTTGTTGTGGCTTCTCAACGTGATCGGGCAGATTGTGATCTTTGTGTTCTTTTTGCTGTTCTCGCTCTTGCTGGCGCCTTGCTTGTTTCTTTTCAAGGTACAGCAGCCTGCCAGCCCTATCCAGCCACCCACACTGCCGATGCCGCCGCCGCCTGTAGCCCAGTCGTCCGGGCCGCCCTGGCTGCTTTATTTGCGTATGGCGGCTTTCTGGATCATTGTCATCATTGTCTTGGTCTACCTGGCACGGATTTACTGGCGCGAGCGGCAGGTGATGGGCAACCTGGGGCTAAAGCGCTGGTGGTTGAACCGGTGGCGGACGTTCTGGGCCTGGCTGTTGGGATGGAGACAGCGCATCGAGGTTCGGTTCAGGCGTGCGGCGGCGGGGCCGGTGAGCGAGGCCCGCGCGGCGCAACCTGCGTGGTGGCAGCGCTGGCGAGCGCGGACGACTCGCGAGCGGGTGCGCCGTCTGTACCTGGCGCTCGTGAGCCGGGCGGCTCAGGCCGGGCATCCACGCGCGGCGCATCAAACGCCGTTCGAGTACGCGGCCCGGTTGGAGCCGCACCTGGCAGAGGAGGAAGATGCGCTGAAAAAGCTGACCGACGCCTTTGTCGAGGCGCGTTACAGCCGCCGGGCGTTTAAGCCGGAAGAAGTCAATTTGTTGCGTCGAATCTGGCTGCGATTGCAGTCTGCTTTGAGAAAATCCATTTCAAGGAGTGAGAAAGGCCATGACTCATCTGGAAATCAACCACAGTGATGTGCCGATCCGGTTGTTCAAATCGAACCTGCTCGAGTTCTTTACGCACATCCATCCTGCCGTCATCGTCATCATCTGGCTGCCGGTGGTGATCACCTTGCTGCTGACGGCGATAGCCAATCCAGTCGCGGGCGCTTCACCTGTTTACATCCCGGTGGGTTTTGGGCTGGGTCTGTTCGTGTGGACGTTTGCCGAATATATGCTGCATCGGTTTGTGTTTCACTTTCCGGCGCGCGCGCCGTGGCAGGAACGCATCATCTTTCTCTTTCATGGCATCCATCACGTCCAGCCGCAATGCAAGACCCGCCTGGTGATGCCGCCCGTCGTCAGCGTGCCGTTGAGCTTTGTGTTCTATGGATTGTTCTATCTGATCCTGGGAGTGCTGCTGCAAGCGCCGCACTGGACCGCGCCGGTCTTGGCCGGTTTCATAGCCGGCTACCTTATCTATGACCTCACGCACTATGCCACGCATCATTTTCCCATGCGCTGGGGATTCCTGAAATTCCTCCGGCGTTACCACATGCTGCATCACTTCAAGACGCCCGGCCAGCGCTTTGGGGTCAGCTCGCCGCTGTGGGACGTTGTCTTCCGCACCATGCCCGCCGAGTGAGACCTGAATCTATTGCGCGGCGCGGCCAGCGGTTAAGGGCCGACCTGACCTTGCTGGCGGTTGCCATGCTGTGGGGCAGTGCGTTCGTCGTGTGCCGGCTGGCGGCTGCACAGACTGGCTCGTTTCTATAAAACGGCACACGGTTCCTGCTGGGCGCACTGACGCTGTTGCCCTTTGTGGCCGTCCGCCTGCGCGGCCTCGTTCGCGTGGAAGTATGGGGTGGGTCGCTGGCAGGAGTTTTGCTCTTTGCCGCGTCCGGTCTGCAGCAGATCGGCCTGCAGTTCACGACGGCGGGCAAGGCCGGCTTTATCACTGGCCTGTATGTCGTCCTCGTGCCGCTCTTCCTGGCGCTGGTGTGGCGGCAGTGGCCGCGTGGGTCCACGTGGGTTGCTTCGATATCGGCCGCCGTGGGTCTCTTTTTGCTCAGCACCGTGGAGCATCTCGCGCTCGCGCCCGGCGATGGCCTGGAACTTGGCGGGACGGTGTTCTGGGCGCTGCACGTCATCTTCATCGGACGATTGGCGCCACGCGTGGATGTGCTGAGGCTGGCGCTGATGCAGTACCTTGTGTGCGGATTGCTCAGCCTGGCCGCGGGCCTGATGTTCGAGTCATCCACTGCGCCGGGGCTGGTCTCGGCATGGTGGGCGGTTCTCTACACAGGTGTGTTTTCGGTGGGATTGGGCTATACGCTTCAAGTGGTAGGGCAGCAGCGCGCGCCTGCGGCAGATGCCTCTGTCATTCTCAGCGGCGAGGCGGTCTTTGCGGCGCTTGCGGGCTGGCTGGTCCTGGGCGAAAGACTCGCGCCCTGGCAATTGCTCGGCTGCGCCTTGATGCTGGCCGGGATGATTCTGGCGCAGGCGTCAACCCCTGGCAAGTCCCAGGGGCAACGTGGCGGCAGGGCGGGCGATCGCACCCCTAGAGCGCTGGCACAGTCACTGTACGCGCACGATCGTTGGCTTGTGGAACAAACTGGCATCGTCCCCGATGATGAACCGACCGGGAATGCTGTTCGAACCCTCACGGGCCACCACGACACCAAGCTTGCCGCTCTCGCCAGACACGTTGAACCTCCGGATTGTGGTGATGGCCTGTCCGGGCTGAAGCACGACGTTGAAGGGCGCTGCGGAAGGATTCGGCGCCGCTTCATATCGTCGTCCCTTCTCGTCGACCAGGTATACGACTACGCCGTTCTCCCGTTGTGGTAACATTCGGAACGTGACCACACACTCCGCTCCCGAGGGCGATGTTGATTGAGCGATGTCGTCAACCGCGATGCACCAATCGTCCGAACACCTGTCCTCCCCGAGACCCAGGACGCGCTGCGGGGAGACCAATGACACGACAATGACGACGCCAAGATAGATCGCGAGGCATACGCCGCCCTGAGCCAGAAGCCGAAGGGCCTGCTGCCAGCGTCCTCGGAGGAGGTTGATCACGGCGGTCAGTAGTGTGACGACCGATGCCAAGACGACGAGGATGAAGAGCAGATCGAAGATCATCGTTCACTCACCTTCCGCCTCCCCTGGGTCGCCCAACGCCCCGCATAACCCGCCCGGCGCGGCGGTCGGACTGAAGCCAACTCCCAGACAGAAAACCGGTACGCTTTGGCCGCCCGTCATTGGGCTTCCTTTTTCGAGCGGTGCGGGCTCAACGCCGATTACTGGCCTGGAACGTCCCATTCCTCTGAAAAAGCCAGACGCAGTAGTCCTCCTCAAGAGTGCCAGCAAAGATGTCCGGGTAGCTGTCGCCGTTGAAATCCCCGACCGCCAAGCCATGGCGGCTAGAGTAGTTTCTGTCTGGAAAGTCCATGTTTAGGCCGCCAGTGCTGCCGGTCGCCGTCGGCGCGGCTTGAGGATGAATCGAGCGATATTCACCAGATTATTGACGATGCAGCCCCAGCCGACCCACTTTTCAAAACCGGCCTCG
>CAYGWJ010000498.1:0-48474 GCA_964353405.1 uncultured Anaerolineae bacterium | reverse complement strand
TGGGGGTCACCTCACCGGGGGTTCGAATCCCTCTCCCTCCGCTCTCCGGGGAGGTGCCGGAGTGGACGAACGGAGCCGCCTGCTAAGCGGTTGAGGGGGCTAAAACCTCCTCCCAGGGTTCGAATCCCTGCCTCCCCGCTGGCGAAAGATGATTCGCTTGCCCTCGTAGCTCACCGGATAGAGCGTAGCCCTGCGGAGGCTGAGAAGCAGGTTCAATTCCTGCCGGGGGCACCTTGAGCTAGACTGCTCCACGACGTTTCGTGGAGCGTTTTTTGTTGGCGGGAGGTTGGGTGCATCTCGAGCAGTCCGTATTTTGTTTTAAATGTTGCCGCCGGATGAGCGCGGCCTTTTCTGTGCAGGATTGTTGATCTAATGTCCAAGGTATCTGACGGTGGTCACCGCCCGGCGCCATTCCACGTGGCGCTAGTCTTTGTTCTGCTGGTTCTTGCCGTTATCGTGGCTTTGGCATGGGTGCTCACACTGGTGCTGCCGGCCCACCCGGCTGACGCTGCGCCCACAGCCACGCCGAGTGCCACCGACGCCCCGCACCTCACAAGCGCAAGTTCGCCAACGCCCGTCCGCCGGGCTACGCGCACACCCCGGCCGACACGCACACCGGCTGCCGCCTCCACTCGCTCGCCCTTGTTCCAGTCGCCCCTGCCGGGCGCAACGGCCGCGCCTGTGGGCGGAGCAGAGCGCTGCGCGGAGACCACAGGCCGCGTTCTGGAGGTCAAGTATTCCAGCCGCATCAGTGGCGCCGAGGAGCACTACCTGGTCTATTTGCCACCGTGCTCCGAGTCGTCTACGCGGCGTTATCCGACGATCTATCTCTTGCATGGTTCCGACAATGATGAGACGCATTGGGAACGCCTGGGCGTGTTCCAGGAGATGGACCAAGGTCTGGCGGAAGGCCGGCTGGCTCCGGCCATCATCGTTTTGCCGGATGGCGACCCGGATCTGTTCATCAATACCAGCGGCGGCCCCAACTCTTTTGAAGGGCAAATTGTGGATGAGTTGGTTCCCATCGTGGATCAATTGTTCAAGACCGACCCTCGCCCCCAGATGCGCGCCATCGGCGGTGTCAGCCGGGGCGGCGTGTGGTCATTAGAGATCGGTTTCCTGAACCCCGACTTGTTCAACGTCGTCGCCGGGCACAGCGCGTGCCTCAACGTCAACGAGGCGCCGCCGGGGTATGACCCGCTCAAGCTGACGGACAGCTCAAGCCTCAAGAGCCAGCGCATCTGGCTTGACGCGGGCGATGAGGACTATTGTCAGCCCGGCGCAGAGGCCCTCCACACGGCGTTGGACGCTTCCGAGGTCGCGCATGAATATCATGTGTGGCCGGGTATACACGACGATTCGCTGTGGGCCGAGCACTTGCCGGCTTATCTCGAGTTCTACACGCTGAACTGGCCCAAGTAAAAACGCCAGGCCAGCGCTCTGGAGGTTGAGAACAAAATCGCCCCAGCCTGTACAGGGCTGGGGCGATTGGTTAACGGATCGGGTGTGCGCGCACGGCTTTGAACCTATCCGAAAACCTCCAGAGTGCGGACTCTAGTCCGCGTGGGGAAAGGCAGGCTGAAGCCTGCACTCCAGTTTTCGGATAGGCTCTTAGCTCGCGGGCTTGAGGTAGACTACATCTCCGCTGCAAGTGCGCGCCCAGCCTTCGTTGCCCGACGCTGTGCGGATGCGCATCCAGGTCTCGCCGCCTTCGGTCAGCGAGCCTTCAAGGACCGTGACCGATGCGCCGGCCGGCAATGCTTCTATATAGTCCGCCTCGACGTTGCGTGCCGTGCGCACTTTTAGTCCGCCGTAAGGCGTCACGCTCGCCTGGACGATCATGCTGCGGGGTTGTTCTGCCGGAATAGCCACGGTTGGCTCGAGAGGCTCTTTTTCCGTTGGCTCGGCTGGCGCCGGGACGGGCAGGGGCATCTTGATGCACAGGTCGGCCAGTCGGCTCAGTTGACTGTCCACGTTGACATTTTGACCGGGGCTGAATTCGTAATCGCCCAACGTGAACCACGCGCAACCCAACACGTAATCGTCTTTGGCTAACTCGGTGAGATACCACTGCCAGTCATTCCAGTCAGGCTTGCGGTAGCCGTCCACCTGGTATGCTTCGGTGATGACGACGTAGGGAATCGGCCAGCCCCTGGCATCCATCAGCGCTTTGACGTAGCGATAGCGGAGCGCGGTCCTGTCCTCATAACCCTGTCGGAACAAGCGGCGCTCGTCGTTGACGCTGCCATCGTGCACCGCAAAGGCGTGGCCGTGCTCGGCGGCCCATTTCAAGGTGAGCAGGAGTGCTTCGGCCTGGGCAAAGTCGCCCGGCATGACGGTGGGCGACCGGGGCAGACCTGCTGTAAAGGACCAGATGGCGGTCTTGAATCCGTGGCTTTCGGCGTCTTCCATGGCATACTGCACAAACTCGGTGGCGCGCGCCATCGCGTTGGCGTCGGCGGGATCCGGCTCATTCAGGAACTCGTAAAAGTCTACCCATGGCCGGTCAATCTCCCACATCCCGTACAGTTTGCTCATCCACCTGAGAGCGCCCTTTTTGGAATCGGAAGCGGGCCATTGCCAGTTGCCGCCCGGCGTGTCGTCGTCGTCCACGAACCAGCGCCAGCAGGTGTAGGTCTTGGGGCTGATTTCCTTAGCCAAATGCGCCGCGCCGCCGTCGCGCATCACTTTGATCAGCCCGACGGGCCGCCCGGCCTCGGCGCAGCGCCGCAGGTATTCGTCATAGCCGTTGTGGCTGCCTGTCGCTACGATATGCAAGCCGCTCTTGTTGACCGGAACCTCGTAGCGCGGAATGCCGGTTGGCGATGTGGCGGGTGGAGTGGTCACGGGAGGTGTGACCGGCGGCGTTCCGGGCGTCTCGACTGTGTCCACGGCCTCGAGGACAGGCTCATCCCAATAGGCATCGTTGTGCATCAAGCCCCACAAGTTTTTGGTGCGGAGGAACACTGTCACCGTTCCGGATTGCGCGGTCACCTCAACAGGCGGGACCTCGTGGAACACATTATAGATGTGCGCGCCCGGTCCCCACACGACGGTGGAGGCGAAAGCGTTGGCGCCGCCAGTGGGATCCATGCCGACTTGAAAGACCATGTTACGCGCAGCGTCGTCGAGCTGGCTGCCTCCCTTGTTGGGCCAGGCGGGGTCGGCCAGCTGGAAGAAAGCATTGTAGCCCACCCCCTCCCCATCGCTCCACCTGGGGTCGTTGGCGTGCTTGCCGGACGCAGCCGCGTCGCCAGAGCCCGAGTTGCTCCAGCCGTGCGCCCACGCCGAGAGGCGCAGCTTTTGTCCGGGCGTCACGCTGACTTGCTGGTAGAGCCCCGCATCAATAACCTTCCACGTCGCCAGCAGGCACGCCGCCCATTGGCCGCAATGGACGCGAGGCGGGTCGAGGAAAGGCAGCTCATTTGGAACCGGCCTGAATTCAGGAGAACCAAAGCCGCTGTCGTTGTTGCGATCCCAGGGAATCTTGTGTTTGCCGGGCTGGTCGAGAAAGAACACGTTCCAGCCTTCGGGGACTGTCATCGAGCCCCACGGATCAACTTTGTTCCACCGGGTTGTTTCAAACCCTGGAGTCTTGAAAAGATTGGCGCCCATTGCAGCCTTCCTTTCATCGGACTGTGGCCGCTGAGCAAAGCGGCGGTCACGCGGCGTGCGCCACACCCCGGCTCAAGGAGTTCCGCGAACACTCAAGTAGCACATCAAGCCATCCACGATGCCTTGCGCCACGAGGTCGGCGCGCTCGGTGAGGATGGCTCGGTCGAGCCGCAGAAAGCCGGTCTCGATAATCGCCGAAGGCGTATCGGGCGCGACCTCGTAAAAGCCATGATAGTTGGTCATGTCGCGCGTGACGCTGTTCTTATGGAAGCGCATCCCGGTGCGAGCGGCGTACCGGTCGCCGATGCATTCGACCAGCTTGTCTTCCTGCTCAGGAACGCGGCTGTCCAGCACGTGCGCCACTTTAAAGCCGGTCGCTTCGTCGTTGATATAATCGCACGAGTCGGCGTGAATGGAGAGCAGCAGTAGCGCGCGATAGTTGTCGAGGCGCGGGTCGAACTCGTCTAGCACGTCCACCCGGTAGCCGCGCTGGCGCATCTCGCCTGCCACGCGATTGGCAACGTCATAGTTGACCGACGCCTCGGTCAGCCCATCCTTGCAGACCGCGCCGGAATCGTTGCCGTGATGCCCGGACACGATGCCGATACGAGGAATCGCCACAGTGGGGATAGGGGTAGGGCCGGGCGGCGTGGGCCTGGGCGTGGCAGTGGGCCGGATGAAAATTGCCAGCGGCGCGGGAGCGTGCGGGCGGCCCGCCGCATCGCCGGCGCGGGCGGGCCCGGCGAACGAGTAAGCGAGCAGCGCGACAGCCGCCAGGACGATCAGGACGGCCACCGTCGCCGATGTGCGCTGCAGCCAATCGAGCGTGCCCCATCGAAAGTAGGGTTCCTTCGATGGTCTCTGGCGTGTCACCGGTCGTCTCTCAATGCCTTGGCTCACGAGTTCCAATTATAGAGCATCCGGCGACAAACGCCAAGTGGCGTTTTCCAGTGGCGGATTCAAAACTGGGACTGGGGGCGCGATTCCTATAGCGCCCCACGGCGAACTCGCTCCCACTCGGGCAGTTTCTCGTCTTCCAATTCCTGCCGCAACTCGAAAATCTGATCGCGCAAGAGCGCGGCTTTTTCGAATTCCAATTCCTGCGCGGCTTGCTTCATCTGCTTTTCCAGTTCGCGGATGAGGCGAGCCACTTCGTCCTTGGGTATCTTGGCGCCGGGCTTGGCTTTCTCGCGGGCCGCGGCGCGAACAGAATCGGTCAGGTCGCGCACGGCCTTGACGATGCTGGCGGGGACGATGCCGTGTTCTTCGTTGTATTGCACCTGGACAGCGCGGCGCCGGTCCGTCTCGTCCATCGCGCGCTTCATCGAGTCGGTGACTTTGTCGGCGTACATGATGACGGCGCCGTTGACGTGACGTGACGCGCGGCCCATCGTCTGGATGAGCGATTGCTCGCTGCGCAAAAAGCCTTCCTTGTCCGCGTCGAGGATGGCGACGAGCGAGACTTCCGGCAGGTCCAGGCCTTCACGCAAGAGGTTGATGCCCACGATCACGTCGTATGCGCCCAGGCGCAGGTCGCGCAAAATCTCGACGCGCTCGATGGTCTGTACTTCGCTGTGGAGATAGTGTACCTTGACGCCCAGCTCCAGCAAATAGTCGGCCAGGTCTTCGGCCATGCGCTTGGTGAGCGTGGTGACGAGCACGCGCTCGTGTTTTTCCGCGCGCTGGCGAATCTCTCCGACGAGGTCATCCACCTGGCCTTGCACAGGCTTGACGATGATTTGTGGTTCAACCAGCCCGGTGGGGCGGATGATTTGTTGGACGGTCTGCTGGCTGTGCTGCATCTCATAAGGCCCCGGCGTGGCTGAGGTGTAAATCGCCTGGCGAATGTGGCGCTCGAATTCGTCAAACGTGAGGGGGCGGTTGTCGAGCGCAGACGGCAGGCGGAAGCCGTAATCCACCAGCACTCCTTTGCGGCTGCGGTCGCCGTTAAACATCCCGCGCACTTGCGGCAAGGTCATGTGGCTTTCGTCCACGATGAGCATATAGTCGTCGGGAAAGTAATCCATCAACGTCCACGGCGCGGCGCCGGCCGGGCGGCCGTCAATGTGCCGCGAATAGTTTTCGATGCCGGAGCAGTAACCTACCTCGCGCATCATCTCGAGGTCGAACTTGCAGCGCTGCTCCAGCCGCTGCGCTTCGAGCAGTTTGTCGTTCTTGCGGAGATAGTCGAGCCGCTCGGCCAGCTCGGTTTCGATGTCGTGGATGGCGCGATCCATTTGTTCTTCCGGTGTGACAAAGGGCTTGGCCGGGTAGATGCTGATTTGCTCGTGCGTGCGGAGCACCTGGCCTGTGACCGAGTCTACTTCGGTGATGCGGTCAATCTCATTGCCAAAGAACTCGACGCGAAAGACCGTCTCGCCGGTCGCGGGCATGACTTCGAGCGTGTCGCCGCGCACGCGGAAACGTCCGGGGCGCAGCTCGATGTCGTTGCGCTCGTACTGAATGTCCACCAGGTGACGCAGGACGCCATCGCGCCGCCGGATTTCGCCGCGCTTGAGCACGACGACGACGCGGCCCCATTCTTGCGGGTTGCCCAGCGCATAGATGCACGAGACCGACGCGACCACGATGACATCGCGCCGAGAAAACACGGATGACATGGCTGCCAGTCTGAGCCGTTCGATCTCTTGGTTGATGTCGGTCTCTTTTTCGACGTAGGTGTCGGTGCGCGGGATGTAGGCTTCTGGCTGGTAATAGTCATAGTACGAGACAAAGTATTCGACGGCGTTGTTGGGAAAGAAGGATTTGTACTCTGAATAGAGCTGCGCGGCGAGCGTCTTGTTGTGGCACATGACCAGCGTTGGGCGCTGCACCTGCGCCACGATAGACGCGACGGCGAACGTCTTGCCCGTGCCGGTTGCGCCGAGCAGGACTTGATGCTGAAGGCCTTGGGCGATGCCAGCGACGAGTCTAGCAATGGCTTCCGGCTGATCGCCGGTGGGCTGAAAGTCAGAGACGAGTTCGAAGCGTGACATGCCGTTACTCCTTGCACCCCAACACCAGCGTAAATGAAGGCAGTTGCGCGACGACATTGACATCGCCACCACCAAAGTCATACGGCCCCAGCGTGAACCACGCCGCGCCGATGACCTGGTCCTTTGCCAGCTCGGTGAGATACCATTGCCAGTCGAACCAATCGGGAATCTCATAGCCGCCCGGTTGGTAGGCTTCCGTAATCGCGACGCGCGGCATGAACTGACCCAGCATCGGCTGGAACATGCGATACCTCAGCGCCGTGCCATCCTTGGCCGCCTCGCGAAACAGTCGTCGTTCCTCGCTGACCGACCCATCGTGCACGCTGAGGATATGTCCATGCTCGGCGGCATAGCGCAGGGTGGGGGCAAGGATGTCCGCTTGCCACTGCTCCGGCGTCCCGCTGCTGAAGGACCAGATCGCCAGGTGATAGGGGGGATTCTGCTGTTCTGCCTCTTGCATCGCTGCCAGCATAAACTCGGTCGCGCGCTGGGTCTGCGTCACCGTCGCCATGTTCGGCTCGTTGACGATTTCGAAATAGTCAATGTACTGGCGGTTGGCTTCCCAGTCCGGATACATGGCCTGCATCCAATTGTGCACACGCTCGGCGGTCTCGCTCGCCGGCCAGTTCCAATCGCCGGGCGGATTGTCCATGTAATCGTCGTGGCCTGTCTTGGTTGGCTTGCGCCAGATGGTGACAGTGCGCGGGTCAATCTCTTTGGCGATTTTGGCCGAGTAACCATCGCCAAAGACCTTGATGAGCGCCACGGGCCGGTTCGCGGCCGAACATGCGCGCAGGAATTCCTCGTAGCCGGTGTGGTCGCCGGTGGCTTCGACGTGCAGCCCACCCAGGTTGACGGGGATGGTCGTCTTGGGGATGACGGAAGTCGGAATGACGCGCGGCGCAGCGGCAGCCGTCGGCGCTTGATAGTCCTTGAAAATCTGCGGCAGGAAAATGTGGGTGCGTGCCGCCTGGGGTGGAAGCGTGGGACGTGCAACAGGAAGAGTAGGCCTGGCGCGGGACGGCGTCGGGATGGGCGAGAGCGGCTTGAGTGGCGAGACAAACGTCACCGTCGGCGGGGCAACCGTTGCCGTTGGCGCGACCGGCGCAGTGGGTGTGGGCCGCTGCGCGCAGGCCAGCATCGCCGCAAGCGTCAGCAGAACCGTGGCTACAAGTGCAAGACGTGAGTTGATCATGAGACTATTCTACACGATTCGGCCCGTCTTGCACGGATGGCGTCAGAATAACGGCGGCACAGTGGGCGAGGCGGTGGGTGGGCGGTGAATGATCAACAGGGAATCGTTCTGGTGGCAGGCGCGTAAAACCTGCCCCAGTCGCTTGATGCCCATGGGCGTTCCGCTCGGCAATTCAATTGGCCAGAGTGGCCCGGTCAGGCTGAGCTCAATCGTCTGGATGCAGATACTTGAAAGAGACCTTGACCTTGGCCCGGTAAGCGCGCACTGTGCCGCCCTCGATTTGCATATCCAGCTGGGTGACCTCGGCGATGCGGAGGTCGCGCAGGGATTTCGCCGCAGTCTCGACGGCGGCCGCGGCGGCCTTTTCCCACGACTCGGCGCTGGTTCCGATCAACTCGATGACTTTGTAGACGCTCTCGGCCATGTGGCCCTCCTTTCGAATGGGCGCGGCAAAACTGCCGCGTCGCGCTGTTCGGTTGATCCTGATGTCAATAGGATTGTCTTACGTGACTGGCATAGCTACCGGCACTGCCTGCAGGGCCTGGATGAGTTTGGTCAGGACGTGTTTGCTGTTCCTCGGTGGTGAGATCCAGGTGAAGCATGCCCTCATCTCCTTTCCTTACAGTGACTGGCAGAGCCGCTCGGCGCAGGTGGCACAACTACAGTATAGGGCGGGAATGACCGGCTGTCAATAGTCTCACTTACGGGATGTCGCAGCAGACCACCAAGCCAGTTTTTCGAAAGGTGGCGTGCGCCGGAAAATGGGCGTGAGGGATCGGTCGCTGGCAAGTTAGCCTGCCATTACGCCACTCCCAGACACGGGAGCGGCACAACAAATGTAAATATCAGATCCTGTCTGCCGCCGTCTAATGCCTAGCAGCTTGTCGGAGAGGCGTTTCGGAGTCTAGGCTTTAGCCGGTTTTGGCCGAAAATCGCCGCGTGCTCACCGGCTGAAGCCTTGATTCCGGCCCGTCAGGGGTTCTCTCCGACAAGCTCCTAGCAGGGTAGGTACTCGGCCTCTCTTTGTATCTGCTGAATGAGCTCACATCCCTGCCAATAAACCAATGTTGCAGCTTCAGTGTCTGCGGGCTGTGCGACCCTGCGGGAGATGTCCGGATTGAACTCTTCCACCAATCTCCGCAAGGCCGTCAGTAATGTCTCTAGGGTTCTTTCTGCATGGTCTGCTCGCTCCCTCTCGCAAGCCATTCGCTCCCGGCAGACCATCAAGAGTCGTCGGTATTCACTCGCCTCATATTGCATGTCGTTATACATTTCGTCAGTCAAGGTAACCACGGCACACCTCACTTTCACTCCGGGCGCGAATGGCGACCACCTGCCAACCGCTTCGGACACCACTCCGATGATCCAAACGGAACCCTGTTTTGCTGCACTAGGATGTCTCTATCTACCCACTCCTGTGTCTTATGTAAAGATGACGGGATCGAAAATGCGGACAAGACTCTCTGATGAGAAGCCAAAGTACATGAGAATGTCGGGATTGATAACGTAGACGCGTTCGTAGCCGTTTGGCCGTTGGTCTTGCGCCTCAAAGTTGATGATTCGAACGTGCTCGTAGCTACCGGGTCGTGGATCGGGCGTGTCAAAATTGATGATTCGGACGTATTCGTCCGCGCGTTGGCAGCTATCAAAGTTGACAACGTAGACCGGGGTGCAGTCACTTTGACAAGGGTCAAGGTTAGCAACATAGATGCTTTTGCAGTCGCCTATCATGGGTCGCCTCTATGTAGTTGTACCCGCGGCGCTGCCGAGTGATGACTCGATATTGCCACAAGGACAACTGTCTTGCTCAGTCTAGTACACACCACGTAACAAGAACATCACAGAACAGAGGGCGGCATAATAAACGCATAACAGTCCGAGGCAAATATCTTGGCAAGGTTAGATTCAGGTAAGGGCGGCTCCTGCCACTGGCCGTTGACGGGGTGGAATTTGATGGTGATCGAGCCACGGTGTTAGGGGCGCTGGAAGCCGACCCTCGCGCGTTCGTCTCTATTTGACTCGACCATACTTTTTCCCGACTAGGCCTTGACCTTCGGGGCCGAGCACCCAGGCGACGAACGCGCGCAGTTCGCCTTGAGGCTCTTCTGGTGTGACAAAGAGCAAGGGGCGGCTCAAGGGGTAAAGCCGGTTGGAAAGTGTGGCTACCGAGAGCGACTCGCCCTCGACGCGGATCGCTTTGACCGTGCTCGTGAGGTATCCGCTGGACAGATAGCCAATGGACAAAGTGACGCTGCGGACATAGTTCACCATAGCCTGCTCGGATGAAGCCATCACGGCGTTGACCGTGACATTGCGCCCCCCCATGACGGCCTCTTCGAACTTGGCGCGCGTGCCAGACCCACTTTCGCGTGAGCCCACGGAAATCTCACCCGGCGGCCCGCCCGCGTCCGGCCAATCGGCCACGCGCCCGCGGAAAATGTCCCTCAGCTGAAGCAGCGATAGATCCTTGACGATGTTGCTTGGATGAACGACGATGGCCACTCCGTCTATCGCCACGGGCGTCAGCCAGACGGACTCGGTATCGGTTAGCCATGACACCGCCGCCAAATCAACCTCACCCGCCCACAGAGCGTCCATCGCCCGCGCCGAGTTGACATGCCGCGCCTTGAACGTGACGTGTTGATGCGTGGCGCCATATGCCGACATCAACTCATCCATCAGCGGCTCCATTGCCGAAGCTATGGCAAACTCGAGCGTCACCGGCGTGCGCGTAACGACGGGCGTCGGCCCGCACGCGGCGAGCAGCGCAATGCTCAGAATGAGCAACGCGGCCCGGTGTCCGGCCTTTGTCATTTGTCCTATCCTCGGATGAGCGCCACGACCACAATCAGCGCGGCCAGCGCCCAGCGGTAGTACACAAAAAGATCGGTGCGATTCTTTTGGAGAAAGCGCAGCAGGTACTGGATGCACAGGTAGCCGCTGACGGCGGCGATGATAAAGCCGAGGGGGAACAGAATCAAATCAGACTGGGCGAGCGCTCCGCTCTGGTAGTCCTTCAAGATATCCCACAGGCCCTTGAGTCCCGCGCCTGCGATGATGGGCGCAGACAGCAGGAATGAGAAACGCGCAGCGGTTTCGCGTTCCAATCCCAGCGTCAGCCCAGCGGTGATGGTGCTGCCGGAGCGCGATACACCCGGAAAGATTGCCAGCGCCTGCGCCAGCCCGATCAAGAGGCTGTCTCGGAGCGTGATTTGCGATAGCCGGCGCAGGTGGCGCGCAAAGCGTTCGGCCAGGAACAACAGCGCTCCCATCAAGGCGATGATGACGGCCATGGCAATCATGGCGCTCACCTGGTGAGGCGCATTCGGTTCGTGGAAGAGTCTTTCGATCTTGCTTTCAAAAAGGACGCCCGCGATGGCGCCGGGAACGCAGCCAATGATCAGGAACCAGGCCAGCCGCCGATCGTGGTCGTCGCCGACTTGGCGTTCGACGATGCTCATCAAGCCAGCCCGAATCAGACGCGCCCAGTCGCCGGCAAAAAACACCAGCAGGGCGAGGAGCGTCCCCAGGTGCAGAGCCACGTCAAAGGTCAGGCTCGTCAGAGCCTTGTCCTCCCATCCGAACAGCCAGGGGATAATGATCAGATGCGCCGAACTGGAAATCGGAATGAACTCGGTCAAGCCTTGGACGAGGCCGAGAATGATGGCTTGAAAAATGATCACGATGATGCTCCCCCCTTGAAAAGATGTGGCGGCATGCCTGCCGGCAGCCACCCTGATTCGGGCATTGTACCACGATTCGTCAAACGTCAGCTGGCTGCTTGCCAGGCCGCCGCGAGTTGCCCGAATGTGCTGTCGAGGATAGACGCGCGGATGCGGCGCATCAGGTCGAGCAAAAAGTGCAAGTTGTGGAGGGAAAGCAGATGGAGGCCGAGAATTTCATCGGCCGCCAGCAAATGGCGAAGATAGGCGCGGCTGAACGTCTGGCACGTGTAACAGCCGCAGCCTTCTTGGATGGGTGATTCGTCGGCGGCGTATTGCGCGTTTCGCAAGTTCAAGCGCCGGCCTTTTAAGAGTGCAGCGCCATGACGCGCCAATCGCGTGGGCAGGACGCAATCGAACATGTCCACGCCGCGGGCCACCGCCTCAAAGAAATCTTGCGCGGCGCCCACGCCCATCAGGTAACGTGGCTTGTCCTTGGGTAGGACATCGTTCAAGAGGTCGAGCGTGGCGTAGGTCTGCTCTTTGCTTTCGCCCACGGACAGCCCGCCGATGGCGTGACCGGGAAAATCGAGCGATGTGATCAAGTGCGCGGATTGCTCGCGCAAGTCGGGGAACACACCGCCCTGGACAATGCCGAACAGGGCTTGATCGGTGCGACGCTGTGAGGCCCGGCAGCGCGCAGCCCACACGTGAGTGCGCGCCGTGGCCTGCTCGTTGTACGCCCGGTCGAGCGGAGGCGCGCACTCGTCCAGGCACACGGCGATATCGGGACCCAGTTCCTCCTGAATCGCCATTACTTTTTCCGGCGTAAAGCGGTGCGTCGAGCCGTCGAGGTGCGAGCGGAACGTCACGCCGTCATTGTCCACCTTGCGCAGCGTCTTGAGACTAAACACCTGATAGCCGCCCGAATCGGTGAGCAGCGGCCCCGACCAGCCCATGAACCTGTGCAGTCCACCCATCCGCGCGACCAGCTCGCTGCCAGGTCGCAGGTAAAGGTGATAGGTGTTGGCCAGCACCAGAGTCGCGCCCAGCTCGCTCAAGTCGCGCGGCGTCATCGTTTTGACCGTAGCTTGCGTGCCAACCGGCGCAAAGACCGGGGTTGGGAGGTCGCCGTGCGGTGTGCGCAGCACGCCTGCGCGTGCGCGCCCGCTTGTGGCTAGTAGAGTGTACTCGAACATGCTGTCCTTTGACAAGTGGAATTTGAGACACCTGCGCTTGCGCTTGTGCGACGATGCCTGATGGAGAGCGCAGCCAAGTGCTTGGCATTATAGCCTGTGGCGGTCAGATGTCAAAGACGTGACGATTTGCCAGACTCTACCCGGCGGGGTATAATTTTGAATCGTTTTACGACTAAGCCTGTTTTGAACGATTTGCTCGCAGCGCTAGTCAACACTTGTCTCTCTAGGAGGTCGCATCATGCGCTCGTCTCTGATTCGTGCCACATTCGTCACCCTGTTCCTGATTCTGGTCGCCGGTTGCGCAACCCCGACACCAGCGCCGACCGTGGCGCCCACCCAGGTGGCTGAACTGCCCACGCAGACGCCTTATCCCACCGCTACAGCCTATCCCACGAACACGCCGTATCCTACGGCCACCATCCCGCCGACGAGCACTCGGGTTCCACCGACGCCGACGGCAACGGAAACGGCCACGCTCACGCCGACGCCCACGCCGGTGCCCGTCACACCCAAGCCGGTAGCCTTACAGCCGGCCGCGCCGGTCGGTTCGGCTGAGCTGTGGCGCACACCGGGCTCATACACGCCGGCCGCAGCCAACTTGTGCGCGACCTATCCCAGCACTTTTGAGGGACGGGGCTGGGAAGAGACATTCTGTATCATCCGGGTTGAAGTCAATCCTGTCGTCATTCGATTCTATGGTGACTGGCACATCAAGCTGGTGAGAGGGACGCCGAAAGAGCTTACGTATCATCCTAATTCGCGGACCGTGACCTACGTGGTTGATAACCTGGGTAACAAGTACGTTCATGCCAGGTTGGGTGGCGCCGCTGATGCGGACGTAAAGGTATACGGCAACAGCTATCTGTTGGGGTACAAAGACAACGACAGCAACCTGTTCCCTCACGAGCCGAGCGCCTGGTGGGAGTTTGAACCGGCCAAACCGGGCGCAACCTCGTTTACCTTTGTCAACGACAGGTTCGGCTTCAGGATCGGGCCGATTACGCTGACCAAGTAGACATCAGACCCGAAGGGCTTTCTGAACCCTTCGGGTCTTTTGCTGGCGATATATGCTGGAAGGCATTGTCACCTGGGCCGAGATTGACCTGGACGCGGTAGAGTTCAATGTGCGCGCGTTCAAGCGGCACATCGGCGAGCGAGTCGAGGTGTTTGCCGTGGTCAAGGCGAATGCCTATGGCCATGGCGCCCTCCCCGTGGCGCGCGCCGCGCTCGAAGCGGGCGCAACGCGGCTGGCCGTTCACCGCGCGATTGAGGGCGTTGAGCTTCGCTGCGCTGCGCTGGGCGTCACCGCGCCGATTTTGGTGATGGGCTATACGCCGCCGTCCGGCGCGGCAATGGTCGTCCGTCATAACCTCACGCCCAGCCTCATGACGCGCGAGTTTGCCGAAGCGGTCTCGGCTGAAGCATCACGCGCAGGCAAGGTCATCCCCGTGCACGTCAAAGTGGACACCGGCATGAGCCGCTATGGGCTGATGCCTGGCGAGGTTGTGGATTTTTGTCGGGCTGTATCAACATTGCCCGGCATTCGTCTCGAAGGTCTGTTCACGCACTTTGCCACTGCCGACGCGGCCAGCCTCACGCACACCCTCTGGCAGTTGGAGACGTTCCGGCGGGTGATGGCGGCGGTCGAGAGCGCAGGCATTCATATTCCAGTCCGTCACGCGGCCAACTCGGCGGCGACGATGAAGCTCACCGATGCTCATCTCGACGCCGTTCGTCCTGGCATTGCGCTGTATGGCATGAATCCGTCCGACGAATGGCCGCCCACGTTCGAGATTCGCCCGGCATTGACGCTCAAAAGCCGCGTGAGCCGCGTGCGTGTCTTGCCGCCTGGCGCGGGCATTAGCTATGGCCGGACGTTCGTCACAGATCGAGAGATGCCTGCGGCGCTTGTGCCCCTGGGCTATGGCGACGGCTATCACCGCGCTCTTTCCAACACAGGCAGCGTATTGATTCGCGGGCAGCGCGCGCCGATTCGGGGGCGCGTGTGCATGGATCAATTCGTCGTGGACATCACGGGCATCAAGGACGTGCAACAAGATGACGAGGTCGTGATCGTCGGCCGGCAGGGCCAAGCCGAGATGCGCGCCGAGGAGGTGGCGCAGCTCGCGGGGACGATCAATTATGAGGTGACGACGTCAATCTTGCCGCGCGTCGCACGGGCGTATCGCCGTGGCGGGCAGGTGGTGGGTGTCACAGCATTAGGAGGAGAATAGTTCGTTGGCAGCCTATGCTGGACTGTATTGCCACTCGACCTTAGACTTGCCGCAGTCGGGGCAGCGCCGGACGATTTGCTCTCGGTAAGCCTCTCCATCCGGCTGAACGGCTTCCCACTCGACCGGGTGACCACAGGTGGGGCAGATGGCGTGTACCAGCCAGCCGTAGATGCCCGGCGGGACAATCCACGACATCGCGGTGAGGATCAGGAGAAAGTAGAGCAAGACCTGGACGCCGACAGGTGGCAAGAAGAGGTAGAGGTAAGCCGCGATGATCAGGCCGATGACGACGATGGCCCATCGAATCCACGCATAGCGCAACGCGATCATGTCGCACCATCCTTTCTCAACTGGACACGGCTCTACATCTATATTATACTCCCTGTGTCAAGTGACCCGGTGTGAGAGCATTTCGGATGGGGGACAAGCTTCGCCCGTGCGCGCAAGCGATCCCGATGTAGAGATCTGAAAAACTGTTGTCCGCCTAACAGGTCTGGAGAGGAGGACACTCATGCCTGACGCTGCCGAATCCATTGTGCCACAGGGAGAACTCTATATTCCGCCGGATGTGGACGCGGCGCGCGCCTTCTTTAGCCAAAAATCACGCGCGATGACGAACAAGCTTGTGAGTGTATCTGAGGCGGTGAGCCGCTTTATCCACCAAGGCGACTATATGGCCTCGGGCGGCTTTGGCGGTGTGCGCATTGCCACGGCGGTGCTCCACGAAATCGTGCGCCAGGGCATCCGTCACCTCGGCTTGTCCGGTCACACCGCCACCCATGATTTTCAGATCCTCGCCGCCGGTCGCTGTTTTGACCGCTGTGACATCGCTTACGTCGTCGGACTGGAATTGCGTGGGCTTTCGCCCAATTCTCGCCGTTACCTGGAAAGCGGCCAGGTCAAGATGACCGAATGGTCGAACGCGACGCTGGGCTGGCGTTACAAGGCAGCGGCGATGGGTGTGCCGTTCTTGCCGGCCCGGTCGCTCCTGGGCACCGATGTGTTCAAGTATAGCGCAGCCAAGGAGGTGACGTGTCCCTTCACCGGTCAAACGTTGTTGGCGGTTCCTGCGCTCTATCCCGACGTGGGCATCCTTCACGTGCATCGCGCCGATGTATATGGCAACGCCCAAGTGGACGGCATCAGCATCGCCGATTACGATGTGGCTCGCGCGTGCAAGCATCTCATCATCACCACGGAGCGATTGGTGAGCACAGATGAGATTCGTCAACAGCCCTCTTCGACACTCGCGCCTTACTGGCTGGTGGACGCGGTGTGCCACGTTCCTTATGGCAGTTATCCGGGTAACATGCCTTACGAATACTATTCCGACGAAGAGCATCTGGCCGAGTGGCTGGAAGCGGAGAAGGACGAGGCGACGCTCAAGACTTTTCTCGACAAGCACATCTATGGCACGCGCAACTTTGACGAGTACCTTACGTTGAAGGGCGGAGAAAGGCGAATGGCAGAGCTAAAAGCGCTTGAGCCTTTACGCAGGAGCGGGCGCAAGGAGTAGAACGATGCCACAGCCAAACGCACGCTACAGTTTGGTGGAACTGATGGTATGCGTGGCCGCCCGCCAGTTGGAGGACGGCAAGACGGCCGTCATCGGCACGGGGATGCCGCTGGCGGCGGCGATGCTGGCGCAAAAGACCAACGCGCCTCACCTGATTGTGATGTTCGAGGCGGGCAGCGTTGCGCCGCAACTGGAAAAGCTGCCCATCTCAGTGGCTGATTCATACACGCAGACAGGCGCGCTGCTGCACGGCAGCATGGACGAGATCATGTCGGCCTGCCAGCGCGGGATGGTGGATTACACGTTTCTCGGCGGCGCACAGATTGATCGGTATGGCAATATCAACACGTCCATGATCGGCGCGGACTATTTCCATCCGAAAGCGCGTCTGCCGGGCAGCGGCGGCGCGAATGACCTGGCTTCGTTCTGCTGGAAAACGCTCGTCATCACGCCGCACGACAGGCGGCGCTTTGTGGCCAGGCTGGATTTTCTCACGACGCCGGGTTACCTCACTGGCCCGGGCGCGCGCGAGCGCGCCGGCTTGCCGCCGGGCGGCGGTCCCTACAAAGTCATCACGACGCTGGCGTTGATGGGTTTTGATCCCGCGACCAAACGGATGCGCGTGGAGAGTTTGCATCCGGGCGTGACGAAAGAAGACGTGATCGCCAACACCGGCTTTGAATTGTTGTTCGCCGATCCGCTCGGCACGACGGCGGAGCCGACGGATCAAGAGTTGATGATTTTGCGGCAAGAGGTTGACCCGCAGGGATTCATCATCGGCAAGCGGTAACCGAGGAACACCATGCGCGAGTGTTTGTCCCTTCATCGGCCACTCTCCGCCTTGCGCGCCCGAGATACCTCGCTCGCTCGACGCGCCACATCTGTTCACTGGACCCGGTCTCCACCATATTTCTCCACCGTCCCACCTTAACCACAAAGACCTAGTCTGCTTTTGAAATCTTTGTCCCAGACATTCAACAGGAGGTTGTCTATGAAACGGCTCTACGTTCGCCCCGAACTGTGCACGGGATGCAAGACGTGCGAGCTGGCCTGTGCCGTCGAGCATTCCCGGAGCAAGAATCTCTTGGGAGCGATGATGGAATCGCCCCCACCGCATCTCTTACTGTACGTCGAAGCAGTCATGGCCTCTGCTTTTGAGGTGTTGAAAATGCCCATGACCTGCCGCCATTGCGATCCGGCCCCGTGCATCTCTGCGTGTATCCCACAAGCCATGCACCGCTCGCCGGAAGACGTGGTGACGAACGTCGGCGGTAAGCACGCCTGCATCGCATGCGGCATGTGCATCATGACGTGCCCGTTTGGCATGATCGCTCGCGCGCCGAACACGGATGGCAAAGTCATGGCATTGAAATGTGACCTTTGCCCCGACCGGGTTGTGCCCGCTTGCGCGGCGTCTTGCCCGGAAGGGGCGATTGTGTTCTTGGAAGGTGACGAGTTCGCTCACCGATCGCGCCAGCGCGCCAGCGCCGTCCTGGCGACGGCTCGTCAAGTGCGCGAAGCGACACTGGTAAAGGCACAGGAGGAATAGCAATGGAACGCTCGATCAGTCCCGATTCGATTTTGATGATCAAGGCGGCGCAGGCCGCCGGCATTACCACGACGTGGGATCGCTACGAAGCGCAACTGCCGCAGTGCGGCTTTGGTGAGACCGGCTTGTGCTGCCGTCACTGCTTGCAAGGCCCATGCCGGATCGACCCGTTTGGTGTGACCGGCCCCAAGGTCGGTATCTGCGGCGCGACAGCCGACACGATTGTGGCGCGCGGGCTTGCGCGCAGCATCGCCGCCGGCACAGCGTCGCACTCGGCGCATGCCAAGCACCTGGCGCATACAATGCTCAAGTACAGTCGAGGCGAAGCGCCTGACTACTGTATCAAGGACAAGGATA
The DNA here is from genome assembly GCA_964353405.1 of uncultured Anaerolineae bacterium. Lineage (GTDB taxonomy): Bacteria > Chloroflexota > Anaerolineae > Fen-1058 > Fen-1058 > JBGLNJ01. Next base: position 30,151 of record CAYGWJ010000498.1, on the reverse strand, counting down.
AGTTCTACAAGGTGCTCGACCGTGTGGGCATCGCCCGCGATGGCAAGAGCGACGAGCAGTTGGCGGGTGAATTAGCCAAGCTGGCCCTGGCGGAATTTTCTGAGCGCGAAGAGCCGCCCGTCTGGCTCAAGACGACGATCACCCCGGGCCGCATGGCCAAGTTTCAACAGTTAGGCCTCATCCCGCAAGGGCTGGACTCGACGGTGGCTGAAATGATGCACCGCACGACAAACGGCGTGGACGCCGACCCGGTCAATATCTTGCTGGGCGCGATCAAGTGCTCGTTGAGCGACTATACCGGCATGTACCTGGGCACCGATCTTTCGGACATTTTGTTCGGCACGCCCGCGCCGGTGATGGCGAGCGCGAACCTGGGCGTGCTCAAAGAGAATGCTGTCAACATCGCCGTGCACGGTCACAACCCGGTGCTCAGCGAAATGATCGTGGCCGAAGCGATGGGGATGAAGGCCGAAGCGCAGGCGGCAGGCGCAGCGGAGGGCATCAACCTGGTGGGCATCTGCTGCACGGGCCACGAGGTGATGATGCGGCATGGTATTCCGTATGCCACCAACTCGCTTTCGCAGGAGCTCGCCATCGTCACGGGCGCGCTCGACGCCGCCATAGTGGACTATCAGTGTGTCATGCCCAGCCTGCCGGAAGTGGCCAAAAAGTATCACACGGCCATCATCACCACCATGTCCATCGCCAAGATTCCCGGCGCAACGCACATCGAGTTCGACGAAAAGCATGCGGGTGAAAAAGCGCGCGAGGTCATCCGGCTGGCGATTGAAGCCTTCAAGAAGCGCGACCCGGCCAAGGTCAACATCCCGCCCGTGCGCAACGACGCGATGGCGGGCATGTCCGCCGAGGCCATCGTCAAGGTGCTGGCGCTCGTCAATCCTGACGATCCATTAAAGCCGCTGATTGATAACATTGTCAATGGCAACATCCTGGGCGTGTGCCTGTTTGCCGGGTGCAACGACGTCAAGATCACGCAGGACAAGATGTTTGTCACGCTGGTCAAAGAGCTGGTGGCGCAGAATGTGTTGATCTTGTGCACCGGCTGTGGCGCAGGCGCGTTCGCGCGGCACGGACTCCTCACGCCGGACGCGACGAACAAATATGCCGGTCCCGGACTCAAGGCTGTGCTGACGGCGCTCGGCAACGCGGCGGGGCTGAACGCGCCGCTGCCGATGGCGCTGCACACCGGCTCGTGTGTGGATAACACGCGCGCGGCGAGCATCGCCACGGCGATTGCGAACAAGCTGGGCGTGGACGTGAGCCAGTTGCCCGTGGTGGCGACGGCCCCCGAGGCGGCCATGGAGAAGGCCGTGTCCATCGGCACGTGGGCCGTGGCGATGGGCCTGCCCACGCACGTGGGCGTGGTGCCGCCCGTGACCGGCAGCCCGCTCGTGGTGCAGGTGCTCACGCAGACGGTCAAGGATTTGCTGGGCGGCTATTTCATCGTCGAGCCTGACCCCAAGGCGGCGGCGGGCAAGCTGGTGGCGGCGATCAAGGAGAGACGGCAAGGGTTGGGGATTTGAGCCAAGAAGGGACACCAAGACGTTTCTGATGTATTCCCCTTCTCCTCTCCACCACGGAGAGGAGAAGGGGCAGGGGATGAGGAGAGGTCATGCTCTGAGTGGGATGACCTGCCTTATAGGAGTGAGATCAATGTTTGCCAATCATGTCACGCACAACAAAAGACTCCGCTCCCTGGTTGCATCAGCCTCGCTGGTGCTATTGCTAACGCCGGCATTAAGCACCAGCGTACGCGCATCTCCAACTTACACCGATGTTGGCGGCCCTATCATCTTCGACACCCATTGGACGTTGGTGGACAGTCCTTACGTCGTGACTTCCAATGTGCAGGTAACAGCAGGTGTAACGCTCACCATTGAGCCTGGCGTAGTCGTCAGGTTCAACAAGGACAGAATCTTGCAGGTGGACGGCACACTGATCGCGCGAGGCACTGTTGGCAACTGGGTCACGTTCACGTCCAACCAACCCAGTCCGCAAAAGGGGGATTGGGGCAATATCTACTTTACTGACGGCAGCACAGATGCCACTTTCGATGCCAGCGGCAACTATCAGAGCGGCAGTGTGCTACAGTACTGCGCAGTGGAATGGGGAGGCAGCGGCGTGGAAAGCGCCATTCATGCTCCCAGTGCAGCGCCGTTTGTAGATCACTGCACGGTGCGGAACAATGCATGTCGAGGGATACGTGTCGCCGCTGGCGATGAGGAATCCCTGAATCCGATCCCGGCTGTGGTCAGTAACAACACCATTACGGGCAATACAAACACGGAAAGCAACTATTTTAATGGCGGCGGTGGGATTCACGCCACGAACAGCTTGGTATTGAGCAATACCGTCATCGGCAACTCGAGCGCGGGCAGTTGCGGTGGTATCTCTGCTTCTTACAGCACCGTGAGTCATAACATCGTCATCGGCAATTCGTCAGTTCGTGACGGCGGCGGTATCTGTGCCTCCGACAGTCAGAGTGTGAGCCATAACACCATCAGCGGCAACTCGGCTCTCTATGGCGGCGGCATCTACGCCACCAGCTACACCGTGGTGAGCGACAACACAGTCACTGGCAACAATGGCGGCAGGGGCGGTGGCATTTACTCTGAATGGAATTGCACTGTGAGCAATAATGTCGTCATGGGCAACTTGGGCCGCTTAGGCGGCGGCATTTACGGCGATTTCAGCACGATAAGCAATAATCTGGTCAGCGGCAATAGGAGCAAGGCTGACGCCGTCTATGGCGGCGGTGGCGGCGGCATCTATATCGAATATGGCAGCGTAGACAGCAACATCGTCACTGGCAACTCGGCTACCGACGCAGATGGCTCCGGTGGCTATGGAGGTGGTATCTACGCCGCCCAGGGGTCAGACATAATTATGTCACGGGTGATCAGTAACACAGTTGTAGACAACAGTGCAACCAGGCAGGGTTCAGGGGTGTACAGTGCTGCGGACTTGTTCGATAACACGATTGTCGGCAACACCACCGTCTCACCGACGGGCATCATCGGCGGGCTGGCAGTCAATGGCACACCTCACGTGCACGACAACAACCTCTATGGCAACTCTAACTATGATGTCGTAGTGTTATCTTCTCACTACTATGACATCAGCGGGACATACAATTACTGGGGCACTGTCGTGGATGCCGATATCTCGGCTCACATCTACGATGGGTACGACGATGCCAACCGGGCCAAGTTCCTCTATATTCCCTACTTGCAAGACCCTGCTTCTACCGCTCCCGTGCCGCCGCCTGGAAACCTGCAGGCGAATTTTGCCAGCGGTTATGCTGCTCTTTCTTGGGATGCCATCCCCAGCACGACCACGGGCTATCGCTACAAGGTTTACTATGACAACGATGCTCCTGGCCCGCCCTACAACGGCACCGGAGCGGCGCAGGGCAATTCACCCATCGTCGTGGGCAATGTGACCAGCTACACTTTGTCTGGGTTGGGCAACGAAATCCATTACATCACCGTTACGACCTATGACGATCAGGGGCGCGAGAGCTGGTATTCGAATGAGGTCAACAGTCTGCGGCGAGTGTATTTGCCGGTGGTGCTGCGAGACAACTGACGTTGTTCCGTGGTGACCGAACCCGAAGCAGTGATGGAGAAAGCGGCGTCCGGCATGTGGGCGTTGTCCCACCCGTGACCGGCAGCCCGCTGGTGGTGCAGGTGCTCACGCAGACGGCCAAGGATTTGCTCGGCGGATATTTCATCGTCGAGCCGGATCCCAAGGTAGCGGCGGGCAAGCTGGTGGCGGCGATTAAGGAGAGAAGGCAAGGGTTGGGGATTTGATCCACGAATCACACGAAAGGCTTTGTGAGGGTAACCCCTTCCCCTCTGAGAGACTGAGAGGGGAAGGGAGAGTGTTTCTGCCCATGCTACGTCGTTTCCCATGTATTGACGAGAGGGGGAAGAAAATGTGGTACGTGATATGCATATTATTGTTTGCTCTTTTGTGTCAATATAGCACAACTGGAATAAGCGCTTTTGGGTGGGGTGGCTTTCTAACTAGATTAGTCTGTACGTACATGTTTAGCGTCAAGCGGCAGCTGACGCGGGCGGGCCAGCGCAAGGGGCTTCCCGCCGTATTGCTGCAGCTTGACCAAGTAGTCGAGGATAGGGATCGCTTGCTGATGACAGGTTGCCAAGACACTGCCCAAGATCGAATGGGCTTCTGCACCGCCGTCGGTGCGGTTGCATCCCGACGTCTTGCGGGTGATCACGCCGGGCCGCAGTTGGCGTTCGGCTTGGTTGTTGGTGGCGTCCAACTCATCGACGTACAGGAAGCGCAACACATGGGGGCGCTGTTTGCGCAAGCGTTTGGCCAGGCGGACATTGTCGGGATCGGTCAGCCGCCGCTGCGGGTCAATCAATGCATCCAACTCGGCTTCCAAGGTTGCGGCCCGTTGGGCAAAAAGGTCGGGCGAGAGGTTCGGCTTCTCGGCTTTGAGGGCCAAAGCGTGACGCAACAAGGCGGTGACGTCTCGGGCAAACCGGACGGCTCCACCGGTTTTGGTCTCTTCCAGTTCGTGGAGGTTGCGCAGTAAGTGGCCGACACATTTTTGCTTGAGCCAGTCCCGCAAGGCCTTGTCATCATAGGCCAAGAAGCAGTCCGAGACCAGGATGCCTTTGAAAGTCTGCCCAAGAATCTCCACGACCACTTCATGCCCCCGGCTCTCTCGAATGGCATACACCGTGATGTGCTGATTGGTGAACACCCACAGCCACGCCGACAGCAGGCCAATCCGCCAGCCGGTCTCGTCGCTATGCACCACGGCGCACTCGCGCAAGGCTTCGATCAATTCTTCGTAAACTGGGCGAGCTTGTTCGGCCAACCGTTGATCGGCTTGACACCAGCCACTGCGCGTGACCTTCAAACCAAATGCATCATTGAGGACTTCGCACACCTTGCCGTAGGAAGCCCCCATCCGATGCTTCAGGTCCGCCGCCAAAGCTTTCGCGCGCGGCCCCACCACCACGCCCGCCGCCCCAGTCGCTTCCGACGTCTGCTCCGGATGGTGCGACCGGACACGCTTGCCGCACTTCGCACAGTAGCCACTGTGGGTCACATAGCGCGTGACCACCGGTTGAACCGGCGGAATATCCACCACGAATTGTTCGTGGTCTTTCAGGTCGGTCAATGTGCCACCGCACTCTGGACATCCCGACAAGGGCGCGTCTTGGGTCTCTTTCACTTGCTCTGGCTCTGGCTTGGGACGGTGGGCAAAAGGGCCTTGCCCCGCTTTGCGCCCCGGACGCTTCGGCTCTGCCACGTGTGTCCGTCGGGCAAAGGGAGTGGCTTGACGCTTGCCCGTCTGTTTCAAGACCGCCAGGTCCGCTTCCAGTTGCTGCACCCGCTCGCGCAACGCTTGGCTGATGGCGCGTTCTTTCGCCAACTCGGATTCCAACTCTGCAATCCGTTGGTCTCTCCAATCTGGCGGTGTGTTCTGGGGAGTCGGTGTCGTGTCGTTCATCAACATTGAGTATAGGCGCATCACGGTGCGCTGTCTATTGTCATTGCGCCTGTTTCATTGGGGCTTTTTGACCCTTGACTATTGGCGGTCAGACGCTAAACATGTACGTCTGTACCATTGTGCTAGTTCTCGTCTATATTGTTGGAATAGGTGATGAGTATGATAATCTTAGCCAGCTGGTATTCATCCGCGTATCGAATCGGTATGGATTTGCTGCTGCTATCTTGGCTATGGTTATCCTGTGGGGATGTTTTCTATTGCTTTGCTGGCTAATGTGGAGCGAAGTCATACTGCGCAATCTTCCTCGACCACCAAAATGACCGACATGGAGTCGCCCATAAGACCACCGCTCAACCTCACAAAGTCAGGGAACATCCGCGCCAAGGCTACTCAACTCATTGACATATCCCGCCGTCCTTTGTATACTCTTGACTGTAGTGTAGAATGATGGCCGAGAGGATCAACCCATGACCGCGCAACTTGTCCAACCCGCATGTCTGCCTGAAGCCATCGAGCGCATCCGGCGGCAATTTGACCCGGTGCGCATCATCCTGTTCGGCTCGTGGGCGCGCGGCCAGGCTCGCCCCGATAGCGACCTCGACCTGCTGGTGGTTTTGCCGCGCGTGGAAGACAAACGCCGCGCCACACTGGAAATCATGCGCGCCCTTAATGGCCTGCCGGTCAGCAAAGATATCGTCGTCACCACCCCCGAAGAAATCGCCGCGCGCGGGAACACCATCGGGCACGTGCTGCGTCCCGCCCTGCGTGAAGGTAAAGTGCCCTATGAACGCGCCTGAAGCAAACGCCCCTGAAGCCGCTCGCTGGCTGGCCTATGCCCGCTCCGATTTAAACGCGGCCCGCGCCCTCTTGCGTGACCCGGAATATTTTCCCCGGCAGGTATGCTTTCTGGCGCAGCAGGCCGCCGAAAAAGCGATCAAGGCTGTCTTTGTCTGGCTGGATATCGAATTCCCCTTCACGCATGATCTTGACCGTCTGCGCAACTTGCTGCCGGAAGGCTGGCGCGTCAAAACCGAATTTCCCGATTTGGCCGAGTTGACCATTTGGGCTGTGGAGGCGCGTTATCCTGGCGACCTGCCGGATGTCGTGGAGGCGGATGCCCGCCATGCCCTGCAAACCGCCGAAGCAGTTTACCATGCGATTGAGCAAGATATCAAGTAGGGCATGTTTCCAACTTGACCACAAGGAGCCGCAGTTTATCACGCAGGCCCGCGCCTCATGCGCTATGGCGCAGACGAAAGCCTAGCAAGCCACGCTTGCCACGTATGGCTTCCCGGCGGCCACCCTCACCGCCGCCCTTGCCACGCTCGACGCCTTTTCCGACGCGGACAAGGCGCACCAGTCCGCCCTCAGCGCGGCGACCCAAGTGACGGCAGACCGTGATGCAGCCGTCGAAGAACTCAATGCGTGGGTCAAGCAATTTAGCAAGATTGCGGGTGTTGCGCTCAAGAGCCAGCCCGCGCTCGTGTAAGGCGGCGTAAAGGAACAACTTGCGATTAATTGATCGCTTTATGCGGGCGCCGCGTTGACCGCGCGGCAAGGCAACTGATATGAAGCGGACACCTGCGCTGCACTGTGCACGGCGAAGCCGGACGTGCGGTGTAAACGGATTGGCGAATCGCATTCGTTTACATCGTGCTTTAGCATCCGTTCCCATCCGTCGCGCGATGACTACCAACTGAGGGGCAAATAGTTCAACTGATCGGCATACTCGTCTGACTCTGATGCGACCCAGATGAGGATCAACTCGTCAATCGTTTGGCCCATGCCGAGGTCGGAGTTCAGGATAAAAATAGCGGGGATGTGTCGCCCGGCAGCCAGGTGCTCGCGCAAGTGCACTGGCATTGAAGCGCGGTTGTCGGTGACCAGCGAAAAGCCATGTTCCTCACACCCAATCAGGATTTCAGGGTCAGGGCTGTGAAGCAGGGGGAGCGCCTGGATCGCCCATGCGCCACACGACCATATCAGGCGAGTGGCGTTGCAAGGCTTTCTGCAAGCGCGGGCTAACGTGCTCGTCCAGCAGATACTTGCGCGCGCTCATGAGGTCTTGTATTCGGATTTGCGTTCAGCGGCGATGCGCTCGGCTCGAAGCTGCCGCAGTCGGAGCATTGCGGGAGTTGGATTTCGCGCTTGCTCAGCGCGCATTCGCTCGCCATGCTCTAGCCAGGCAGCCAAATAAGCGTCAATTTTCGGCTTATTGCGCAAGTAGTAGAGAATCGTGGCGTAGATTTGATCCAGAGTCAACGTGGGAAAACGTTCGGCTATTTCTTCAGGTGTCTGAGCGCGGTGAACGTACTCGTACACCACCGACTCGATACCGATGCGATGGCCTTTGATGCGAATGTCATCGGGTTCGAGAAAATCAAAGTATTCTTCGAGTTGCATGGCTCTTGCCTCTTTTGGTGAAACATTACCAGGTTTCAACCGCCCATGAAGCGACTTGCATCTGAAGCAGCATCGGGTCCATCGAGCCGGGCTCTTGCTCGTAAACCTGGTCAAGCATAAGCATTCGCGCGGATTGAGCAGGAGCCTGGTCGGCAAGCCGGATGGCTTCTTTCACGGCCTCTGGCGTGAGATGACTGCGCGAGTAAGCGCGAACGACCTCGTCAATCGTCTGGCCGGAGGCGATCAAAGCAAGGACGGCGCTCACTTCCAGGCGGGTATATTTGAACGTCGGACGACCGCCGCAGACGCTTGGCGCAGAAACGACGTGCTTGCCAAGCGGGCGATACTCGTAAGGTTCGTTCTCATGCATTTCCCGCACGAGCTCTACACGGGACGATTTGCGATTACTGATCTTGACCTTGGGTCGCATCTTGGGCACTCCTCAACCATGAGCAAGACCATTATACTACAGTTCCGTCCTGACACGCGGAGCCATATTGACCGCGCGGCAAGAGGGACGCACCGGAAGCAACGCAGCGGATATAAAACGGATAAACGGATGCGGCGAATCCTATCCGTTGAAATCCGTTGCCGCAAAACAAAACCGCCGCTTGCTGGCGCGGGCGGCGGTTCACAAGAAGCGACGAACTTGCAATCAACTCGCCGGCAAATACTCGATCTGGTCAGCATATTCATCTGGCTCTGATGCTGCCCACAGAAACGCCAACTCGTCAATAGTTTCGCCCATGGTCATGTCTGGATTCAGGATGAAAATAGCTGGAACATGATGACCTGCTGCAAGATGATCTTTCAAATGAACGGGCATCGAGGCACGGTTGTTGGTGACCAAGGAAAAGTCATGTTCTTCGCACCAGAGAAGAATCGTCGGGTCAGGCGTGCCGCGTCTTGGAGCGCCGACGTCGCCGACTTTCCATGCGACGATATCGGGCCAGTGCGAGAGCAGACCTTTTCGCAGCGCATCATCCACGTTTTCGTCGAAGAGATATTTGATCGCGCTCATGGCGCATGGTATTCTGTTGTTTTGCGTTCAGCCGCCTGACGCTCGGCTTTTAGTTGGCGCAATCGCAGCATGGCAGGAGTCGGGTTGCGTTCCTGTTCGGCGCGCATTCTTCTCCCGTGCTCAAGCCAGTTTTCCAGATAGGTGCTGACCGCTTCTTTGTTGCGAAGATAGTAAGTGATCGTCGCATAGACTTGCTCAAGCGTCAATGAGGGATAGCTCGTCACGATATCTTCGGGCGACCGGCTGCGATGGATATAGTCGTACAAGACAGTCTCTATTCCAACGCGAGTCCCTTTGATGCGGATGTCGTCGGGCGCAAGAAAGTCAAAGTATTCTTCGAGTTGCATGGCGTTCATCCTTTCCAGTGAACACTACCAGATTTCTACTTCCAGTGAAGCGATCTGCATTTGGAGCAACACGGGGTCAACCTCAGAAGGCTCTTGAGCGTAAACCTCATCGAGCATCTGGGTCACATCGTCGCTTGACCAGACTTGCCTGTTGGGAGCTGAAAAGTCGGGACTATCGAGTTGCATACCATCACCTCTAGCAAAGATTGTACTACAGTTCTCGCGCGAAAGATGATACAGGGAGAAACGAACATGAACAATGTGCCTCCTCCGTCGGGTAGGCTCCGGTATTCTGAGAACGAACGCAGCTCTTGGTGGCATGCAAGACACTGGTGTTCCATTCAGTGCCAGATACACCCCCTCCTGTTCGGCGTACGCTATTCCTTTACCCTTTGAAAGCAGTTCGCCGCATGTCGCGCGCGAGACTAGTCCATACTGCTTTCCGGCAACAAGCGCGCAAGGATGACATGGGCCTCGTCCGGGCTGGCAAGCCGCACTTGGCCGTTCTCTTGGACCGTCGGCAGCAGTTCGGTTCGTGCATTTCCTCGTGCAGTCAAGGTCACGCGCAGGATGACGCCCCAACGACAATCGTCCGGGTAAGGTTGGTCAAAGAGCAAATTGCCCAGGCTGTAGGCGACCAGCGCCTTTCCCATTCGTTCGACCGGCTGCAAAACGTGCGGCCCATGTCCGATGATGAGGTCGGCCCCGGCGCGGGCCAGGCTTTGGGCGATGAAACGCTGGCGCGGACTGGGCGCGGCCTGGTATTCGCCGCCCCAATGCAGCGACACGATGACGAGGTCAGCTTTCTCTGCTGCTGCAATCAAACGAGCGGCAGCTCTAACGTCGAGAGGAACGATTGAATCGTCGAATGCGAACAGTTGATATCGGAGAGGCGAGCGCAATGTGCGGCCGGCGAGGCGGCCGGCGGTGTGACTCACTACGCCCGTGATGCCCGCCGAGTTCAAGGTTGTGATGGTTTCTGCAAGTCCCGCTTCACCCGCATCCAAGGCGTGATTGTTGGATAGCGAGACCAAGTCGAATCCAGCCGCGCTGAGGGCGTTCACGGCGGAAGGCATTGTGCGCAGATCGTGACCGTTGTTCACCTGCGGCGCAATCGTGAGCGGAGATTCGAGATTGGCAAAGGCCAGGTCGGCTTCAATCAGCGGCCCCGCGACTTTTGCAAAAGCGGCGGGCCAGTCGCCGGCCAGTGCGCGGGCGATGCCTCGCCCCAACATCACATCGCCCGCGAAAGCCAGAGTGAAAGTTGGCGGCACAGGCTCACCCGGCAGGCACGCGACGAGTCCGCAGATGAGCAAGGCGTTGGCAACGATTCTACTTGGCGACAAAACTCTTGGTCCAGTCTGGCTGGGATGGCATTTGACCGGCCTTGATCTTGGCCCGCCAGCTTTCGTCGGTCAAGCGATCCTGCATCGGCCAGGGAAACTCGTAGTAAGAGAACACGCCGCCTTTGGCGACGTGCAATCCGCCCCGGCCATCCGGCACAGCCACGAAAATCTCAAAGATGCGGCCTGTGGCTTCTTCCAATACCTGGCCGTTCGGATCAGTTGCCACATCGGACACGAGTGCCGCCTGGTCATCTTCGCTAAAGAACGGTCTGCCTTCGCCCTGCGGGTCGGCGGCCGCGAGCGTCATCGCTTCCAGCTCGCCGCCCATGTACTTGATTCGCTCGTAATCTTTCTGGCTCAACGTCTTGCCCGCCAGTTCTTGCTGCGAAACGTCGAGCAGAAAAGTGAGCAGGCTATCGAGGCGGGCCAGGTTGGCGCCCGTGTTCTTGGAGAGCAGGCTGCGACTCTTGAGCCCATCGTTCGTCATGCGCGCCAGCGTGAGCAGGCGAGCGTAGGCTTCGGGGTTCGGCTCGACCCAACTGCGCGGCGGAGCTTGTTCCTCTGCGCCACCGCCCATTTCGGCCATCACTTGCTTGGCGTAAAGAATCGTGTCGTGCTTCAACTCGGTCCAAGAGCCGAGTGCACTGTGGAGGTCTTTGCGCGTCCAGGCTTGCGTCTGCATGAACGCTGGATATTGCTGACTTTTCGGAGCAATGAGCGGCTGAAGCGAATACAGCCACGTCCAATAGAGGTTCTGTGTCCACGAATCGAGCTGCAGCGCCGAGATTTCTTTGCGGACCTTGTCCATGCGCTGAGGATAGTTGGCGTAGGCTGTCTCGCCCATCTGGTCGAGGATAGCATAGGCCTCCTTCGAACTCATCGCGGCCATCACGTCCAGTCCTTTGGGCAGCCAACGCTCCTTGCCCATCACGCCCACGTTGCGCCAGATCAACTGCTGAAAGACATAGGCATCCAACGTAAAGCGCTGGCCCATGAAGCGAAAGCCTTGCGTGACCTGCGCCTTGTCCTCCCAGATATAGACCCACATCGAGTTGACCTGGGGCGGCGGAAGCTGGCGCGCGGCCTGGATGAAAAGATTCAATTTGTTCGAGTCGGCAATCGCTGAAGGCGGAGCGCCAGCGCCATAGACGCTATCCCATAACGCGCCGTACTCGTACAGGCTCAGGTCGTCGGCCTTGCCGACGATAAAGACCGTCGGGTCATACACTCGCGCCCAAACGTCGGCGGCGGGCTTGCCACTCACTTTGGTGTTGCGCAAGATATGAGTGATGAGCAGCGCCATGCGCGTCTCGTCGGGCCTTTGCAGGCGCAGGTTGATGCGGCCATACCACATCATCGCGCGAAAGTAGCGCTGGAGCTGCTCGCTGCGCGTATAGTGCCCGCGCGGGACATACTGTGTATAGTCCTCACACAGGCAGGCTTTGTCCAGGCATTGCGGCGGCGGATTCGTGTCACAGGGACTGCAGCCCTGTGGACAATCCTGGCTAAAGATGGGACTGCCGGCCAGGCCGGCGTGCGCCTGGATCAGGCCGAGTTCTTTTTTCACCACGTCGGCCACTTCGGGTGGAATCGAGGCGTTTGAGTTGATGAGGTTATCGGCCACGACAAAATAGGCCCAGACGCGCTGCGCGATCTTGTCCATCTCTGTGCCCTTGAGTTGAGCATAGAGGTCGCGGGCTGACGCCACACAAGCCCGAGTGAGCGCCGCTACGTCCGGCGCGAACTGCTCGCGCTCCAGGTCGCGCAGCATCTTGTCAAACAGCAAATGGTAGATGTGGTAGGCCGAGTCGGTGGTGACAAAGATGGGTAATTCTTTGTAGCGCGTGTCCTCATAGACCTGGAAAAATTCGCGCCAGTCGGCCGGGGCGACGACAAAGCCGTTTTGGGTCAGGAGCGTCGTCTGAGCCGGGCTGAACTTCCACTGTTGCAAGTTCGTCAGCGCCGAGGCGTTCACCGGCAGACTGTAACCCTGAAAGGTATTGGGCAAAGTGATCGAGATTTTCTGATAGGTCCCAAAGCTGCGCCCGCGCACGTTGGGCGGTGGCGTGAGCTGAATGGCGGTCGGCAGGATCGTTTTGGTTGCGGCGGGCTGCGGCGACGATACCGCGCCAGGCCGGGTAGAGGTGGGATGTGGGACAGCCGTCGCAGAAGGCGTTAATGCTTCGGGCGCATTGCAGGCAAGGATCGCGGCGAGGAGCAGTACAGAAGCAAACGTGAGTTTGGCTTTCATGTGAACCTCCATGTTTTCAACGGCGGGGGACGCAGGGCTCAAGCGTCAGCGGGCAAGAACAAGTATACTGTCACTACCGGCATTGGTCAACCGGAGTTGACGCAGGTGACCGCGCGGCGAGCGCCACTCCAGGCTAAAGCCAAAGCCGTTCCATTTCCATACCACCACTGAACCAGCCGGGCCGCTCCAGCCTGTGAGATAGTCTCCTTCGAGCGCCAGTACTTCGTTGTGAGCGTCGCCATCCACATCGCCTACGGCCAGCGCTAGCAGCGGAGCAGGCAAGGCCGACCCAGCCCAGACCTGTTGCCCATCGCGTGGGTCGAGCAAAATGAGATGACAACTATCGCCGGCCGCGTCATGAAACTCGGCGATGGGACTGGGCGCGGGACTCCAATCTTGGATCGGCCAATCGCGCCAGGGTCGCCACACGATCAGCACCCATTCGGGCAAGCCGTCGCCGGTCACATCGGCCAGGGTCGACGCCGCGATGCGCCAGTCGGGTGGAATGCGGAGATGCTCGCGGGGCAGCGTCACGGGTGGAGCGAGTGCGGCATCAGAAACGCACGGTGGCGGCGCGGGCACGACCGGGCGGAACCCGCCGGCGTGGAAAGCATACGCCTGCCAGGGATTCAACGGCATGGAAGCTGGCAGTGAGGCCAGGACGCTGATCCATGCAATCGTGACGACACTTGGGACTAGCCATCTAAACATGGGCGTTCACAGTTAATTGTGGCACAGTGTTCCAGTTTTGCCAAATCCCAACGCTTGCTTGACTTTGGCCGTGGCTGTAGTACACTCTATATAGCGCCTCCCCCTTGTCGTGTGCGATGCGATCGGCGAAAAATCGTTCGTGGCAAGCGAGCACCGAAAGGAGCCACACATGAGCCGTTGTGTTCTGAATGTCCCTTACAAATCCCAGAACGATCCCGACGCGCAAGCTGAGAACAATGACTGCGGGCCATGCTGCCTCGCCATGATCCTGTTGACACAAGGCAAGAACGTGGCAACTGCCGACGTCTATGCTGCCAGCGGCGTCCGCGCGGATCGGCCTTTGACGTTTGACGAGGTCAAGACGGCGGCGGGCAACTATGGCTTGCCGCTGTCGTGGCGGACGGGCATTTCGCTCCAGGACGTTCGCAGTTACATTGATCAGGGCACGCCGGTCATTGCCCTCGTCAAGTATCAATACCTGGCGGACCGCCAGGGACAATCTACCACGGGCGGCCATTTTGTCCTCGTGGTGGGCTATGACGATGACGCGGGTGAGCTCGTCATCAATGACCCATATTATTGGGGACCCCTGCGTGACAAGGGCGATCATCATCACTATGACGATAACACTTGGGAGCAGGCCTGGGGCCGCTGCAACGAAGACAGCAATCCTGATCATTCTATCTTGATTTCCCAACTCACCCAGCCCGTGCCAACACTAGCCGATTACAAGCCGTCTCTCCCGTTACCCGGCGTGACGACGTTCTACGTGCTGCCCGCCGCTGACCAGCACAATGGGCTCAAGCTGCGGCCTGTCCGCGACTCGCAAGTCGCCGGCCCGTCCGTCTTTTCCGGTCGCCCGTTGACGGTGGTGTCAGGGCCGGTTACCGAAGGCGACGCAGACTGGTTCCTGGTCCGCTCGCAGTCGTCAGATGACGTGGCTGGTTGGGCGTGCGCGAAAAGGGGCGCTGAGGTCTATCTGGGCGTGGCACGCAACGCGACGACTGCTCCGGCCATTAACTCCATCACGCCACCCGCGCGTGTTGCCTACGTCCAACCTGATGTGGAAAAATATGGTGGACTCAGATTGCGCCCGATGCGAGATGTCCGGCTCGATGGGCCGGCGGCTCATACCGGTATGGCGCTCAAGGTGGTGGCCGACCCGGTCGGTTCCGGTGACAACGAGTGGCGGCTGGTGACATTACAGGATGGCAAGGACACCGCCGGTTGGGTTCGCGTGCGGCAGGGAGCGGAGACGTACGTGAGAGACAGTGTGTCACAGGACATCACCAGTGCGCCTGTGGACAAGCCTGTTCAACCCATTGCGGCCGGCGACGTGTGGGTGATTGCTCCGGCCGGGCTTTTGTTGCGGCCTCAACCCAGTTCTCCGATCGTAAAGCTTATGGCCACGCTGCCATTTGGTGAACATCTGACGGCGCTTGGCCCGGTAGCGGGTCTCGACGAAAAGGGTCGCACCTGGCTGCAGGTTCGCACTGACCGGGGACTGGTGGGGTGGGTTCCGGCCAGCTCCAGTGGTGACTGCCTGGTGGCTGATACTAAACCGGCTGATCCATACGTCGTACAAGTGCTCGATACACCCCCGGTGCGACAGGCCGTGGGATTGCGCGTGCGTGATGAGCGCAGCACCGATCCGCCCGAATTGGACAGGGCCCAGGTGGGCGAGCGGCTGGTGGTCTACACTCGGGTCGAAGAAGCCGACGGCACGCCGTGGCTGTGGGTCAAGTCACCGCGCGGCGAGTATGGCTGGGCGCGTGAGAAATCCGGCGAGGTGATTCTGGCCGGCAGGGTGGATGCACAGGCCGCTGCCACGCTACCCACCGTAACCCACGTCGCGTGGCCCTACGGCAAGTGCCTCATGGGCGTGGGTATTGCGAACCCGCAGCTGCTCCTGCCTTCGGAACTGGCCGTCATCGCGAGAAGCCGCGTCGAGGCTGTCAAAGTGTTGACGCTCGATGACCCCGACCAGAACAAACAACTCGTCCACGACCTCAAGAGCGTGCGGCCCGACCTTTTCATCGCCGCTCGGCTCTTTATCCAGCTCGACCTCGACAACAAGACCAGGTTCCCACCGCAGAACTTTATGGACTATGTGCACGACAAAGCCCGGGCGCTATACGAATCTGGCGTGCGATACTTTGAGGTGCATAACGAGCCTAACCTGGAGCAGGAAGGCCTGGGCTGGAACTGGGCTGACGGCGCCGGCTTTGGAGCCTGGCTCAGCCAGGTGCTCGGCCTGTTGCGCGTCAGCTTCCCTGAAGCTAAGTTCGGCTTCCCCGGCGTCTCACCGCAGCCCAATGTCCCGGCCTTTTTGGATGGCGCGGCATCGGCCATCGCGCAGTGCGATTGGGTGGGCATTCACTGCTACTGGCAGGACGACGGCAGCGGCCATTGGCAGATGCAGAACGAGGATGGCGGGATGTACTGGCGTGGCTTCCGCCAGCGATACCCCGACAAGCTTCTGATGATCACCGAGTTCAGCAACAATAACCGGGACATGCCTTACGCGAACAAAGGCCAACAGTATGCCAGGTATTACCAATTGCTGCGGAACGAGGCTAACCTGGGCGCGGCATTCGCTTTTGCGCTCAATTGGCCCGGCCAGGATGTCAACTACGAAGGGTGGATCGCCGACGGCCAGACGACGCCAATTCCGGGAACCCTAGGAGGAATTCTCGCCCAGTCCGGCTTCTTGGTTTAACAGCAATGTTGGATCCGTTTGTAATGAAAAACCCGGCCCCTGCAATGGGGCCGGGTTCTTGCGTGCGACGTGATCGGGTTGTTACTACTTGCATCGCCAGGCCGGGTCGTCGGCCGACAGGATAAAAGTCTTCTTGCTGGTCTGGCCGTCGGCTGAAGTGACAATGATTTCCTCGGTGCTGTTGCCGCATTTGTTGGTTTCAAACTCGATCGGTTCGTAATCGTAGGTCCGTCCTCTGAATTGGTATTTGTAGCAATCGCCGCCGCCGCTGGCAAGAATCTTGAGTGTGCCAATGGCCCGATCGGGGTCGCTCGATGCCGTCCGCCAGGCGATGATAGACCACCCGAAATCCAGTTTTCCGTTGGTGGGTTGACCGTTGGGCGTTCCACACCGGATGACGTTGCCGGGAACTCTAGATCCCCCGCCGGGCGCTCCCCCGCCGGGCACACCCGGTGCGCCTCCGCCAGAGGCTGACGCTGCTGTGGCGGACGGCCTGGGCGTGCGTGATGGCGTGGCGGTGCGCGACGGCGTGACGGTCCGCGTCGGCGTCCTTGTCGGCGTGTTGCTGGCGAGGGGCGTCCGGCTGGGCCGAGGCGTCCAGGTGGGCCAGTGCGTTTCAGTCGGCGTAGGCAACGCGGGGGCTGGCGTCGGAAAGGCCTCGGCCAGTGTCGGCGCAGGCGTGACCGATGCGGCGACGGCCAGGGGTGCTGGACTGACGGCGGGTTGCGCGGCCTTGGGCACGTTCATCATCAAGATGACGACGCCCATGCCGAGCACGCAGATATCGGCTATCGCCAGAATGGCGAGTACAAGGATTTGCTTTGGGGACATGCTTCACCTCTCTATCCCACAAACAGCGGCACGATTTGAAACTTGTCCACATCCACCAGTCCCTTGTCTGTGATCTTGAGCGAGGGGATGACGGGTAGCGCCAGGAATGACATCGCCATGAACGGGTCGTGCAGATGCGAGCCAAGCTGGTGCGCTGCGCGGACCAAGTCTTCCATTTGGTCGCGCACGGTTTCGATCGGCTGATCGCTCATCAGACCGGCGATGGGCAAGGGCAACCTGGCCAGAACGCGGTCGCCTTCTACAGCGGCCATGCCGCCGCGCATTTCGGCCACGGTGTGAGCCGCTTTCAGCATCGAAGCGTCGTCCGCGCCCACGACGACGATATTGTGACTGTCGTGGGCCACGGACGACGCAATGGCGCCGCGCAACAGCCCGATGCCTTTCACCAGCCCCAGACCAAAGTTGCCTGTCGCCAGGTGCCGCTCGACGACGGCAATCTTGGCCACGTCCAGCCCCGGGTCGCAAATGACTTCGCCATTTTCGATGGTCAGGTCTTCCACCAGATGTTCGGTGACGAGTTGGTCGGGCAGGACGCCGATGATGCGCCCGCGCCGCCCTTCGGCGGGGATGCGCAGATTGACGCGCTCCCAGTTGACGTTCATCGAAGAGCGCAAAAAGATAGACTTGAGCGGCCGCTCCCAGGGAATGACCCGGCCATCTTCCGCGGCGAGCTTGCCGCCCCGAAAGACCATCTCGGCGTGGATGTTTTTGATGTCCGAGAACACGACGAGGTCGGCGCGCTTGCCCGGCGCGATGCCGCCCCGGTCGTGCAATCGAAAGTATTCTGCGGTGTTGAGCGTTGCCAGGCGAATCGCCATGAGCGGGTCAACACCTTCGGCAATGGCTGTGCGGACGAGAGCATCAATATGGCCTTCGTTCAAGAGGTCGGCGGGCTGACGGTCGTCGGTGCAAAAGCACACGCGGCGGCTGTTGGCCCCGGTGAGGCCCGGAATCAGGTTGACGAGGTTGTGTGCGTTGGTCGCCTCACGGATGAACACAACCATCCCCAGCCGCAGCTTTTCGAGCATCTCTTCGACGGTGGTGCATTCGTGGTCGGAGCTGATGCCCGCCGCTGCATAAGCGACGAGGTCGCGCCCGGTGAGGCCCGGTGCGTGACCATCACGGATGGCGTCCTCAAAGCCGCGCAGCTTGTTGAGCACTTCTTCGTCGCCGTAGACGACGCCGGGATAGTTCATCATCTCGCCCAGCCCCAGCACCCAGTGATCGTTGAGCTGGGGCGTGATATCGTACCAGCGCAGATAAGCCCCGGCGGTTTCCATCTCTGTGGCGGGAACGCACGAGGGCATCATGACAAAGACCGAGAGCGGGTTGTACTTGGCCGAATCGAACATATAGCGGATGCCATCGAGACCCAGCACGTTGGCGATTTCGTGCGGGTCAATGATGACAGTCGTCGTGCCGCGCGCGACGACGGCGCGGGCAAACTCGTAGGGTGGCACCAGGGCGCTTTCGATGTGAACGTGAGCGTCAATAAAGCCGGGGCAGACGTAGCGGCCGGCCACATCGTAGACGGTGTGGGCCGTATAGCCGGAACCGATGCCCACGATGCGGCTGTGAGCTATCGCGATGTCAGCGGAATATATCTCGCCTGTGTAGACGTTCACCACACGTGCGTTCTGGATCAGGATTTCGGAGGGCTCATCTCCCCGCGCGAATTTGATGAGTTGGGCAAGTTCCATTCTTGTGTCTCCTGTCCCGGATGACTTGAGTCTCAACGCTGGCTCTATTGTACGTCAGGGTTGGACATTTTTGCAAGTGAGTCAAACACCAGAACGTATATCACGCCGGCGGACCATAGGTGAGGCCGGTTCTGGGGAGACGACCGGATTCGGGGACTGGTGAAAACCGGCTAAGCGCCAGCCCCCGTACCGGCTGGCGAGCCTTCGGCAGCGTGTACCAGAGGATGGGCGGCCATCTCCATCTCCTGGGCGATATCATGGGCTGTGGCTAGAACGAGAGGACTGATCTCGATCATTCGTTCTCGAGTGAGCCGGTAGGCGGGCCCGGCGACGGCCACCGCCGCGATAGGCTGGTTGCTATGGTCAAGGATCGGTGCGGCGACGGCGTTGATCCCTTCCTCAAATTCCTGATCGGAGAGAGCAAAGCCCTGCTTTCGGACCTGGCGCATGTTCTCAAAAAACGCTTCTGGCGAACGAAGCGTATGTAGAGTGTATTGTAGCATGCCGTGCTTTAGAATACGCTGCACGGTCTCATCTGGCATGAACGCAAGTATAGCCTTGCCGGAAGCTGTGGCAAAAGCTGGAAGCCGCTGCCCAACGGCCGCCGCCAATTTGACGCGTTGCGGGCTTTCGATCATATTCAAGTAAACGACATCTGTTTCATCCAACACAGACAGATCGACGTTTTCCTGGAATTGATCGCATAAACGGTGCAGGAACGGGGTCGCCAGCCGACGCAGGTCGTTGCGCTCCAATGTAAGATAAGCCATTTGGAGAACACGAATACCCAGACGATAAGTGCCTGTAGCCGGGTCTCGCTGTACGAAACGCTTTCTCTCCAACGTTGCCAACATGCGGTGTGTTGTACTCTTGTGAATCCCAACCTGCTCGGCGATTTGGGTCATAGTCAACTCGGGTGTTTCCGCAGAAAAGCACAGGAGGACGTCCAGGGCCCGTTCCACGGCACGAATTGATTCAGTCAAGGCTGTAATTACCTCCCGTCTCAGGGTCTTCTGAAAAGTAGCTTAGAGCCTATCCGAAAACTAGAGTGCAGGCTTCAGCCTGCCTTTCCCCACGCGGACTAGAGTCCGCACTCTGGATGTTTTTGGATAGGTTCTTAGCCCCCCCTTTGTAGGCGTAAACCACGGGCTTTTCAGACGGCCCTTTGAGCGATCTTGCGCAGACTAGAACGTGTTTCGCAGGGTAAAATAGCACAGAACACGAGTGGTGTCAAGCTATTGACAAATGGCAAAAAGTGTGATAGTCTTCTGTTGTATTGTAGAACGAAACATAGTTTCATTAGACGATACACCTCCTGATTCAGGAAAGAGGCGTTGCTAGACACAAGATAAGCGCAGACCCGTTAGAAAGATACCAATGGAAATCTCGACAAGGAGGACAAAGGATGTCAGAAACCTACACTCTGGTTGAAGCAACCATGAAGGTCATCCAGGATCGCCGCAGTATCCGAGAGTGGACGGAAGAACCCATTTCCGACCAGGACCTGGCGATGATCCTGGAGGCGGGCCGACTGGCGCCTTCTGGCGAGAATGCGCAACCCTGGCGCTTCATTATTGTGAAGGACGCGGACACGCGCAAGAAACTGGGCGCGCTGGCTGGTGGAGGAAGCGGCCGCCGTTTCACCGCCGAGTTTGTCACCCAGCAGATGCAAGAACGATTCGCGAACCTTCAGGATGAAGCCAAGAAAAAAGCGGCCTTTGAAAAGCTTACCTCAGGCCAGGTGTCCGCCTTTCTGGCCAATGCGCCTCTCAACATCGTCGTGTGTGGCAAGAAAGATGTTTGGGACACGCCGTATGATACGTCGGCTGCGATTGAGAACATGCTGCTGATGATAACGGCGTTGGGCCTGGGAGCCTGTTGGGTGATCGCGCCTTGTATTGATATCCGTGACGAAGAGCGCGTCAAAGTGTTGCTGGACATTCCCGAAGGGTTCAAAGCAATCAGCATCATTTCGGTTGGCCGACCCACGCGACCGCACCGGCCTCGCCCCCGCATGCCGATTAACCAGCTCGTCTTTTCGGAAAAGTGGGGAGACCCTTACTACAAGGATCAAGCATGAATCACAAGACGATTTCTCAAGAGTATGCCAACGACCTCATCTTTGAGCTTGAAAAGGCTTTCTGGGATGAACGGGGCAAGGGCGCGCGCTTCCGAGTAACCACCGTAGGGCGCGAGTTTTTCAAGACCCATTGCCTCCCCCGCTTCCAGTCGTCCGAGATTGACGACATGATTCACACGATTGAGAGTGCCCTTCAGGAAAAGGGGATCGTCAGCCGTGTGTCCACCGAACGCGATGGCCGATTGCTGCGCGTGCGAATTGAAGGGTGCGCCCACCGGGCTGTCGAAGACAGGCTGGTCGCACAGGAAACCAAGCCTTTCACCTGTGTGCCGGCTAACCTGATCGTGCTGGCCATTGAGGAAAAGCTGGACCGTCCCGCCGAGCTGGCCGAGATCAAGTTGGAAGAGGGAGCCTGTCACATTCTGATAGCCCTGTTTGACAAGCGGCCTTGCTTGGATTAGGAGGCTGGCGTGACAAAAGTAACCACACTTGCAGAAGCTGTTGCGTCTATCCCCTCAGGCTCGCACCTGGCCCTGTCGGGGTTCGCGATCACACGTTGCACGATGGCCTTTACGCGGGAGGTTATCCGTCAGAGCATCAAAGGCCTGACCATCTCGCAGTGTGTCGGCGCGATGGATGCCGACATGCTGGTGGGCGCAGGCGCTGTGGAACGCCTCATCTACGGCGGCGGCTCGCTTGACCGTTTCGGACGGCTAGCCTGTGTGAATCGTGGTATCGAAGATGGCAGTCTGTGTGCTGAAGAGTACAGCAGCTTGTCAATCGCCTTCCGCTATCTGGCAGGATCGCTGGGTCTGCCATTCATGCCGATCCGCTCGCTGCGAGGCTCTGATCTGATGAGGCAAATCGAGGAGCGGACTGGTTCCGACGTGGCGACCATCGCCGATCCGTTCACGGGGGAAAGCTGGCTCGCGCTCAAGCCGCTCCTGCCGGACGTGGCCATAGTGCAGGTGCAGACTGCCGACGAACAAGGCAACGCCTGGATCATGGGGCCCCGGTGGGACAATGCGGAGCAGGTCAAAGCCAGCAAACGCACCATCGTCATCGCAGAGCGCGTTGTCTCGAGTGACGTGATCCGCCGGGATCCGGAGCGGACTGTGATCCCAAGCCTGCTGGTTTCGCACGTGGTGGAACTGCCTTTCGCCGCGCATCCGACTTCCGTCTACCGTGAATATGACTATGACGCCGAGGAGATCAAGCGCTACGCCGAAGCAACGCGCACGCCAGAATCTTTCCGTGAGTATCTGGACAAGAATGTCTATGGCGTCAAGGATCACTGGGAGTACCTTGAACGAGTGGGCGGGATGCGACACCTGAACAGCCTCAGGGCCGACCCGATCCTGGGATATTGAGGAGAAAGACGAGCCATGGAACTTGACTATACACCCTCCGAGCTTATGGCGGCCGCGGGCGCTCGCGAACTAGGGGATCGGCAGGTCGTGGCAGTAGGATTAGGCTTGCCGGTCGTCGCATCGTTTCTGGCAAAACTCACCCATGCGCCTAACATGACCATCCTCTTTGAACTGGGCGTCATTGACCCGGAGCCGATTCACACGGGCGTCGGCCTGGCGGATCCGAGGGTTTGGTATCGGGCCAATGTGTTGAGCAGCTTTGTGGATATTCTGGGTACGATTCTGCACAAGGGCCTGGTGGATGTGGGATTCCTGGGTGGTCTCGAAACGGACCAGTACGGCAACCTGAACACAACCCTCTTGGGGGACCCGCGAGGCAAGTTTCGCCACTTTGTGGGCAGCGGGGGCGCGAACGATATCGCATCCTGCGCGCGCAGGACTGTCATCATCATGCGCCATGAAGTGCGCAAGCTCAAAAGGGCCATTTCGTTCGTCACCAGCCCTGGCTATATCACGGGCGGCGACAGCCGGGCGCGGGCCGGGCTGCGCGGGGGACCGAGCCGGGTGATCACCGACAAGGCGATCTTTGGTTTTCACCCGGAGACGAAGCAAATGATGTTATTGTCCATCCACCCTGGCAACACGCTCGACGATGTGTTGGGGACGATGGGCTTTGCGCCCGTCGTGCCGGAGCAAGTGCCATACACTGAATCACCTACGCAGGAGCAGCTCCGCTTGATCCGCGAAGTGATTGATCCGCAACGGATGTACATGGGATAGGGAACTGGGCTGTTTATACCGCGTGGGAGGACAGGCACGATGCCGTACGTCGTGACAGATACTTGTATTCTGTGTGGAGCGTGTGTATCCGGATGCGAAAGTGGGGCGATCACAGAGGGTGAGACCAAGTCTCATATTGACATCAACATTTGCATCGAGTGTGGCACCTGTGAGCGTAACTGCCCTTCCGAAGCGATCATCTATATGGATGAGGCTGAAGCAACCGCTATAATTGCTGCGCAGTCAGCCGCCCACTCGTAAAGAAGTGCCAAACACAAAGTGGGGGAACCCCAAGCTTTCTAAAGACATACGCACGCAAGATCCAAACGGATACAACGTGCGTGCAGTTGAGCGGGCGCTGCAAATCCTGAGTTGCTTTGATGACCAACACCCCGAAAGGGGCGTGTCCGAGATCGCGCAAGTAGTAAGTCTGCACAAGGCGACGACTCACCGGATTGTGACGACACTCCTCAACTTGGGATACCTTGAGCGCGCCGCCGACGGGTTCAAGTATCGGCTGGGCCTGCGACTGGCTGACCTGGGTTTCAAGGTCATCCGCCGGATGGATTTGCGGCGCGAGGCTCTTCCGTATATGACGCAGCTCGCACAGCGATGGGACGAGGCGTGCGATCTCTGTGTATTCGACCGGGGCGATGTCTTTTACATCGAAGTCATCCAGGGCAATCATGCTCTCACCATTGCCGCGGCTGTTGGGCAACGCCTGCCTGCTCATTGCACAGCCAGCGGCAAGCTGTTTCTAGCCTGCCTTCCATCCCACGAACTGGATGCCATCCTGAGCCGCCCCCTGGCTGCCTACACGGATAAAACCATCATCTCACCTGCCGAGCTTTGCAGGCAACTTGAGGCCATTCGCCAGCAAGGCTACGGGTTGGATGATCAAGAGTATGAGGTTGGTATTCGTGCAGTATCGGCCCCGATCCGCAATCAAGAAGGGGCTGTCGTAGCCGCCGTGAGTATGGCCAGCCCGACTAGCCGAATGACGCCGGATCGCATTCCACAGATCGCCGGGGCGCTCAGAGAAGCGGCAGAAGCGGTTTCACGCCGTATGGGATGGAAGGCGTAAAAGACTACCTGCGGGAGAATGGCCATGAGCAAAAAGAACCTTCTAGTCGTCGGGGCGCACTCGGCTAATTTTGTCTGGCGGGCGGCGGGCACCATTGGCGATGGGGCGACATCAAAACTGCGGGTCACGCGCGGGGAAGAGTCAAGCCAAGACAACACCAGGACACACGGAGACATGATGCGCCCGGTGTGTCCGGGTGTTCCGGGGGAAAGACTCAGAACCCCAGTTCGTGTCCTCTGATGTTCAACTCTTGCCGCAGCGCATCCAGCGCCTTTTGCACGCCCGGCGTGATTTCCACGCCCTCGGCCTGAACACGCAGCGTGTTATAGTATTCCTTTTCGCCCGCCGTATAGATGCGCGGCTGGCCCGGCACCCGTGGCGAACTCTGCAGCTCGCGCATCATGTTGCCCGTGATCTGCTTGAAAACGGCCAGCGGAACAAAATGCTCGACGTCAATCGCCAGGAAAAAGTGGCCGATGCTCAGAAATTGTGGTTTGCCGTCAGTAGCCGTATCCGTCACCCCCCATAGATACGTTCCGTTCTGGAACGCAGCGGAGAAAATCTCGACCATGGTCGCCAGCCCATAGCCCTTGTGACCGCCCATCAGCTCACCTATGCCGCCGACCGGCAGCAAAGCAACAGTGCCCTCGTTCATCTGTTTGATCATCTCGCTGCTGTCCGTCGCCGATTTTCCATCTGGGCCGATGACCCAGCCTTCGGGAATGGGTTTGTTGGCGCGGGCCGCGATTTCGATCTTGCCGCGCGGGGCAATTGAGGTCGCGGCATCGAACATGAACGGGAACGGCTCGTCCGTTGGGGCGGCCACGGCAATGGGGTTGGTGCCTAACATAGGCCTGACGCCGAACGTCGGTGCAGTAGATGGGCGAGCATTCGTAACGCTCAGACCCACCAGGCCTTCCTTGACGGCCATCATGGGATAGTAACCCGCGACGCCATAGTGGCTGGAATTGCGGGCGGCGACGGCGCCCAATCCATGCTGGCGCGCTTTTTGAATCGCCATCTGCATCGCGTGATGGCCCACGACCATGCCCATGCCGTTGCCGCCATCCACCACCGCAGTCGTCGGCGTGTCTTTGACCACCGTCAGTTGAGTGACTGGCAGTTGCAGGCCCGCCTGCATACGCTCGTGATACATTTTCAAGTGTGCCACACCGTGCGACCGGACACCCCACAGGTCGGAGGTGATCAGGACGTCGGCGATGATTTTGGCATCTGGAAGTGGAACGCCCATCGCCACCAAGGCCTCCACCATAAAGTCAACCAGCTTGTTGACGGGGACGCAAACGCTTGACTCGGACATGATCAGACTCCTGGGGATGACTTTGCTTTAACGGCGGTTGTCCCGCGCTACTCTTTTGCCGGCGCGCTGGGCGCTTGCTCCGACAGATAGGCCAACAGACCTTCCAGCCCGAGCAAGTAACTGCGCCATCCAAAACCCATCACCTGCCCAATGCACACAGGAACCAACACGGACGTGTGGCGAAACTCTTCGCGCCGGTGGACGTTTGAAAGGTGCACCTCGACCGCCGGCAAGTCGGTGGCCGCGATAGCATCGCGCAGCGCGTAGCTGTAATGGGTAAACGCCCCCGGATTGATGAGGATTCCGTCGAACCTGGCCCGGGCGGCGTGCAGTTCATCCATGAGCACGCCTTCGTGATTCGATTGCACGATGCGTAATTCGACATTGGATTGCGCTGCTCGCGCCCTGAGCCGCGAGTTGATGTCGTCGAGTGTTTCACGCCCATAGATTTCGGGCTCGCGCACGCCGAGCAGATTCAGATTCGGGCCGTGCAATACCAGGATTTGCATGATGCCACCTCCTGACTCATCTAAAGGTGAGTCGTTATCTCAAGCCGGGAACATTTTGCCCGGGTTTAGAATGTTCATCGGATCGAGCGCTTGCTTGATGCCTCGTTGTACCCCTACTGACAGCGGACCGAGGGCACGCTCGAGGTATGGCCGCTTGAGCACGCTAACACCGTGCTCGCCAGAAAGTGTGCCGCCCAGCGCGAGCGAGGCGTCAAAGATTTCGCCGACCATCTGCTCGACCCTGGCGCACTGCTCTGGCTGGCGCTTGTCAAAGAGGATATTCGGGTGCAGGTTCCCATCTCCCGCATGGCCGAAAATCACGATTTGCAGCTCCTGGCCAATCGCTCGCAGGTCAACTGCCACATTTCGTTCTTACTGGCGAGTCCCTGGCTCGATGACGGGCAGCGTGAGCATGGCATGCGGCACGATCAGCACCTGGCAGGACGGCCCCAGCTCCTGACTGGCGAGTGCCAGCGCCTCCTCCATCGTCGCAGCCGGGATCATTTTGCAGGCGGCGATGAGATCAGGGCATTCGCTTCCCACGATCACGACGCGCGCTTGCTCCAGTACTTGGGCCATGACAAAGGCTCGCTGCTGGCCGGGTGGATAGCCGTTGCGTCGTGCATCATCCAGGATGAACTGGACGTTTGGCGCATCCCGCATGGCGGCCAGGAAACGTTGCTCGCCAACACCGGTCCCAGCGCCTTCTTCGCAGCGAGCCGGGATGATCAAGAATCCGCCCGGCCGCACCACCGGGGTCGGCGCAAAAAAGAGATAGGATGGGGCACGGCTGGCCTGGTAGAGATTGCAGTCTTTGGGAAAGCCCACTCCGCCGATGGCGATGTCATACGGATGTGGAATCGGCACTTCATAGACGGATTTGGCAAAGGCGACCAGATCCTGGAAGGCCAATTCCGGTTCGCCGGCCGTCACGCGCAGGATACGCTTGTCGTCGTCCAACACGACGTTCAAGATGAAGCGGAGGCCCGCACGGCGGGCGGCTTCGGTGATGGCCTCGTGGAACGGGTTGCCTTCGATGCTGCCCAGCCGGGTGCCGGGATGGTCAACGAATGCCGGCCCATGCGTGTAGGCGATCAGCGCTTCTCCGGCAGCGCCGACCGCCAGCGTCTTGCGCCCGCCCGAGTAGCCCGCATACTGATGCGGCTCCACGATGCCCGTTGCGATGAGCAGGTCGGCTTCCACTGCCGCACGGTGCGCCTGGACCGGCACCCCGCCTGGTGTGATGCCCAAATCCACCCAAGCCGCCGGGTTTTGAGGCTCGTTGTCAATGACGCGGTAACGGGCCAGGACATCCGCGCCCAGCTTGGCGATCTTTTCGTCTCGCGTGGAAGCACGGTGCATGCCGGTGCCGCACAAAAGCGTAATGTCCTCGTCATGCACACCCGCGATTTCCAACTCGTTCAGTAAAGCCGGGACAAGCAAATGGTCAGGGCTGGCGCGAGTAATGTCGGTGAATACAATGCAGACGCGGTCGCCTGGCTGGGCAAGCTCATGCAATGGTCGGGTCCCGACCGGACGTGCCAGCGCCTCTTGGATGGCGCGGGGCGCATCTTTCAGCGGCTCGGCTGGTTGCGACATGGCCACCGTCGCCTGCATATCAGAGGGTAAGGTGAACTCGATGGTTGACTTGCTGTAAGGAACTCGATACTTTTGGTCACGCATGGGCCTCAGGCTTCCTTTCGGCGCAACTTGTGCCTAATCCATCGCCATGCCCGACGTTCTTTAGCAGGTCGTAGTGGCCATCCATGCCGGCAGCGCTCAGGGCATCCGCCAGCATCTTGGTGTTCTCGATGGGCACGGTGCAGTCCTGATCACCTTTCTGAATCAAAGTTGAGTTACAGACTAGTGATTTACGATGGTTTTGCTGAATGGAATCAAGTTTCATCAAGTAGAATACCATTAAATGGCTCGGCAGTCAAGTTACAAAAATCATATAGACGGCACTTGGCCCCGTGATGAGGAAAATCGGTTCTGAATGGTGAAAATGATTGACATCATGTGAAAACTGTGCTATACTATATAGCGAAACTTGATTCTACTAGACGAAACCATCTCGATGCTCTCGCGCGTGGAGTCTCAACCTTGTCCGAGTCAGTTCGCGCTGTTGAAAGAGCCCTCGATGTTCTTTTGTGCTTTAGCCAGGGCGATCCGACACTATCCCTGACTCGGATTGCCGGGCAGGTCGGCATGCCCAAGAGCACCGTCCATCGGCTGCTGGCAACACTTGAGAGCAAGCGATTTATCAATCGGGACAAGGCCACCGGGATGTATCACCTGGGCTTTCGGTTCATCGAGATGGCCTCCTTGGTGCTTCAGGACGTGGACCTCCCACGATGGGCCCAACCCTACTTGCAGCGCCTGTCCGCAGAGTGCGGCGAAACAGTGGACCTGGCGGTATTGGAAGGCACACACGTCATCTACCTTCAGGTTGTCGAAAGTCCTCAGCGAGTCAAGCTCGCCGCCGCCGTGGGCCAGAAACTACCTGCATTCTGTACTGCATCCGGCAAAGCCTTCATGGCCTATTTGCCCGACGAACAGGTGAGCCAGATCCTCAGTGAGGGTTTGACCAAGTATACAGACAATACCAAGATTTCGCTCACGGACTTGTATGAAGACCTGCGTGTAACGCGTGAGCGAGGGTTTGCGATTTCAGAGCAAGAGTACGAAAAGGATATCCACGCTGTCGCTGCACCGATCCTGAATGCCGATGGCTACCCAATTGCGGTGATCGCCGTCGTCGGTCCTTCCTTCCGGCTCCCTCGCGAACGCATGTTGATGCTGGGACATTCAATTCAACTGACAACGGATGCCATCGCTCACGAAGTTGGCCTGGTTGCCTTGTCCGCGATTATCTCTCAAACAGCGACTCCCGGCATTGCCGGACAAACTGAGCAAAGAGGTCAATAGATGAACAAGCTACCATTTGTCAAAGCGGCAGATGTGCGGGGTGAATATCGAACTCCGCCGCGCGTTTCCAAGCTTTTGCTGGCCCCCAAGTTTGGTGGGGTCAACAATATCTCAATGGGGATGAATATCACCGAGGTCGGCAGCATGATCCCGGACCACGTGCATGACGAGTCCGAAGAAGTTTTGTTCCTCATCAGCGGGCGCGCCAAGGTTGTGATCGAAGGCGAGGGGGAATGGGAAATCGGGCCAGAAACGGCATTCTATTCGCCGCTCGGCAAAAAGCATCGCGTGGAAAACATTGGCGATGAGCCGCTCAGGATCGTCTGGGCGTATTGCCCGCCGTTGCCGGCGCATCGCAGCTAACTCTTGAACGTCATTTCAAAAGAAGGAGAAGATAGCATGTTTGAAGAGACCCGTGAGTACTTGAAGAAGCTCGGATTGCCGTCGGGTGACTTGTTCGATATGCCAACCTCGACGGCGCGCTTCCCGGATGGTGGGGCCTATCGGATTGAGGTTCCCACAGTGAACACTGCGGAGGCCGTGGGTGCCTTGCTGGATACGGCTACCAAGAACGGCATCACCATCAATCGGGTGACCGAGACCTATGGCATGTTCCGCCACCCGCGCGAGGAAAGAAGGGAATATTGCCGCTTGTGCAACGACTATGGCGCAGAATTGCTGCTGTCGGTCGGGCCGCGCGCCACATATGATACGGGCGCTACGGTCCTTTCGCCGCAGGGTGCTCGCATCAGCTATCGTTTGCGCGGCATGGAGCAAGTTTTGCGCGGAGTTGAAGACATCAAGCGCGGCTACGATCTTGGTTGCCGTGGTTTCCTCATCTATGATGAAGGTATGCTGTGGCTGATCGGCCAGATGCGGAAGGACGGGGCGCTGCCCAAGGATATCATCTTCAAGACCTCGGCGCACCTGGGCCAGTGCAACCCGTGCTCCTTCAAGTTATTGGAGAGCCTGGGCGCGGACAGCATCAACCCGGTGCGCGACCTGCAAATCCCCATGATCGCTGCGTTGCGCGCGGCGGTCACAGTGCCGATTGACGTGCATACCGATAACCCGCCCGGCTCCGGTGGTTTCATCCGTGTCTACGAAGCGCCCGAGATCGTGCGCGTGGCCGCGCCAGTGCACTGCAAGACCGGGAACTCGGTGGTCGCCGGACATGGACAGCTCACCTCGGCCAGTGATGGGGAGAAGATGGC
>CAYGWJ010000497.1:0-15800 GCA_964353405.1 uncultured Anaerolineae bacterium | reverse complement strand
TCGCCGATGTGGACGAACTGGCTCTCGTGATACAGCGCGATGCCCGCGCCGACGCACTCGACGCCGATGTGATTCAGGTATTCGCCGACCTCGTCAAACATCCGCGTGAGCGTCGGCCCAAAGACGTCTTGATCCCAACTGGCAATCTTTTCACGGCGCGAGGCCACCCACTGCGGCTCGACGGTTTTGATCAACACTTCATGCTCTGGCATTTTTCCCTCCATGTCTATTTGCTCGAGTCGTGCTTCTACACGGGCCAGACGCCTTTGCGCTTGCTGTATCTCTTGCTCCAGTTCGGTTTGCTGGCCGGTCAGGATGCTGCGGATCTCTTCCGGCCTGACCTGGCGATCCACCATGCGCGTGATTTCTTCGAGTGACAATCCCAGGTCTTTGAGCGCCAGGATGCGGTTGAGCCTGGGCAGTTGGTCGAGCGCATAGTAGCGATAGCCGGTGAACCTGTCCAGGTGATCGGGCTTGAGCAGGCCCAGCCGGTCATAGTGCCGCAGGGCTTCGACCGTCACCTGGGCCAGCCAGGCAAACTCGCCAATCTTGAGCATCGCGTCACCTCGTGTAGATCAATCAGCGGGCACACTTGTCCGCTGTGCTGTGAAGGCCTTCGAGCATGATGATACACCCTTGTGCAACACAAGAGTCAAGAGGCAATTTCAGGGGGAGGTTTTTGCCGGGCAAACCGGCCCATTCACGCTGCAACAGGGCACAGAGATATTCGCTGCCCCAGGCGCCTTTGAACCAGATGTTTTCGACGCAATGCGCCTCGCGCCGCATCCCCACGCGCTCCAGCAGGCGGACCGAGGCAAGATTATCTACATCGCAACTGGCGATGACGCGATGCAGGCCGAGGTCGCGGAATAAGTAGTCGAGCAGGCGTGTGACGGCTTCGACGCCATACCCTTGCCGCTGATGTTGACGGGCCAGCGTAAGGCCAATCTCGGCCTGGCGTGCATCGTGCGCGAGGATGTGAAAGGCGCAGTCGCCGATCAGGGGCGCGCCCTGTTTCAACTCGACGGCGAGCTGATACCACTCGCCCTGGACGGCGGGCTGTTTGTGTTTCATCTCGGCGATGAATTCCTTCGCGCTCTCTACGCTGTAGGGCGCTTCCCAGCCCTGATAGCGCGCGACCTCTGGATCGGATCGGTAGGCGACAAAGGACTCGAGGTCCGAGTCCTGAAAAGGACGCAAGATCAAGCGAGGCGTTTCGAGGATCAGCATAGGTTGGCTGTTCGGAACTGTTCTAGCTCCGCTACCGCGCCCATTTTCTACCTACCCACACGCCGAGCAAGGCCGTCGCCTCACACAGGCCCGTGCCCCACGCCATGTCTACTACCGTGAGCAGTAGCGGCCAGCGATCCAGCGCCGCCAGGTTGGTCAGATCATAGGTGGCGTAAGCGATCAAGCCAAAGAAGGCGCCGCGCCAGGCGGCCCGACCCGGCGTGCCGGCCTCGATGCCGGGCGAGATGACAAAGACGACCAGTCCGGCGACAAAAAGCAGGTAAAAGGCACCGGCCGCGCCCCAGTTCGGACTCGCCGCCATCAAAAAGCCGATCTGCGCCTGATAAAAGGAAGGCGCTATGACGCCCAGCCAGAGCGCATCCAACGCCAGCAAGATCACCAGCGTGAACAAGTACCGCTTGACCCAGATTGCCATACACGTAACCTCTGCGGAGTATCATTTCTCTTGGCGGCTATGCCGGGCGAGTTTCGCTTCCAGTTGCTCATACTCGCCCAGATGCGCGCGCATGAGACTTTTCCAGAGTTTGCCGTGATTCGGCACGACGGCGTGCAATAGCTCGTGGACAATGACATAGTCGCCCATGTCCCTGTCCATGTCGAGCAGTTCAAGGTTGAAAATCAAAAGGCCACTGTGCCTCGTATAGGACGCCCACTTGTTTTTCATCCGCCGCATGGAAATGACCCGAACAGTCACGTCCAGTTTCTTTGCCCATTCATGCACACGGGCTTTGAACTCTTCCTTGCTTTGCCAGGTGGTCATAACTTCTTTGCCTTTAGCAGCAAGGTGAGCAGATGGTCAACCGTCGCGGTGACTTTGTCGAGGTCGTCTTCTTCAGCGTAGAGAGCGAAGGTCATTTTCTGGCGGACTTCGCGCGCGTCTTTTTCGCTGGTCGCCCATTGGACGGTTTTATGTTCGCCTGGCTTGGGCATGATTTTTCCCCGAAAATTGCTACTTGAATTTTTCCCGTGTTTCTGTATAATATAGGTAATCCGTTTTTACGGAGGTGGATCGCCCGCAGGGGCGAGCGTAAAGGAGCCTCGCAAGAGGCTCTTTTATTTCTTTGGGTACAACACTGCGCCGTAGCCATCAATTCGGCCATCGTACAGATGGCGGTTGAATTTGGCTTCTACTACTTCCATCAAGTGGCGTGCAAAAAGCGGCGGCTCCTCTGCCAACAACCCATAACGCCGCAAAACCCATTGCTTGACCGGATGCCCCAATAGGTCAGCCAGTTGCAGCCCCGAAATATTGGCCTGCTTTTGCCTGAGTTTTAGCTCGCGCGAGGCAAGGGCCGACTGGAAAACGTGCGCTGGCGTCATCCACGCACCCTGTTCATAAATGCGGATGTATACTTCAGCCAGCAGGCGGTCTTCAGTCCCACCACGCGCTTCAGCCATCACGTCGCCCAAACGGTTGATGTGATTAAGATAGCCGGCATACCGCTGGAGCAAAAAAGCCAACCCAAGGTGGTAAGGATGTAAGGCTGCCTCACCGTAATCTTTCCAAAGCTCGTATTTGTCAATCACCACAGCGACGACGGTGAAATTTGCCTCGGCAATCACCCAAAGCAAATCCTCGTCAAACGCCGCACGCCGCGCCTCGTCCCGCAACACCTTGAACGCTCTGCGCGCATGGAGCATATCCTCACGGTGTAACACCACTGGCTCGTCGGGGTGATGCGGTAAATGTTGCGCTTTCAGGCTTTCCAACGCGGCGTGGAAGCGCACGTAATCCGGGTTGCGAAACCAGCAGCCCAGCAAGCACAGAAAACGATGCGGCGGTTCGGCCATCTGGCGGTACACGTGGTCGCCCGACTCGTCCACGTATAGGCGATAACGGTCTTCAAAGCCCATGGGACGGGATGTGCTGTGCGGTTGCTCTGATGATGCTGGCATTGTTCTTAATCCACGCGTGTGGCTTTTGCGCGAGGGACCAACGACCAGCCAATGTCTTGAGCATACTGGAGAATGCGGGCTTGGACGGTTTTGTGTTCGCCGGGCTTGGGCATATTTCCTCGCCAGACCTCACAGGTCTTCAAGACCTGTGAGGTCTAAATCACTATACCAAATCCCCGTCAATCAACGCGGCGACGGCTTTCTCATCTACCATGCCACAATGAAAGGCTTTATACTTCGCCGCGTCACCAAACCAGTTTATCACTTCGGCGCGGTTGAGTTTGGTCTCACCCGCCGCCTGCAAGGTGTGATACGACGACCACGGCCATTCGCGAAAGTCGCTCACAAACCCGTGCTTTTGCGGGTTGAAGTGGATATAGAAAATCAATTGGAGAAAATAGCGGTCAGAAGTCACCTCAATGCGTCCAAAGCGTTCTTCAAACAAACTGCCTGTGCGCCCGTACGCCTTGTTGATGGCTTTGGTGTAGGCGTTGAAGAGATTGGAAAAATGCTGAGAGACCTCGCGGGGTGTCAAGACCTCACAGGTCTCGGAGACCTGTGAGGTCTCTTTTGGCGAGGCCTCCTTTATCCGAACCAACAGATGAAAATGATTGCGCATCAGGCAATATGCAAAGGTGTCTGCGATGGGATGCACATGGTGCGCGTACAGTTGAAGGAAATAACGATAGTTGCGTTCTTCCCGAAACAAGTCTTTGCGATTATTCCCGCGATTGTAGATGTGATAGTACAAACCAGGTTGGAGTGGGGCGAGTGTTTTCATCTTGGTCTCTCCCGTCCAAGACCTCACAGGTCTACAAGACCTGTGAGGTCTATGTCATTCACATCAAACTCAACGCCATCCTTTTGATGTTCAATAAATGAGTGTACGTGACATTATCAGTAGTAGAGTTGCCGCCGTATGTTCCGCATCCAAGCGTAAGCGAGGGCGTCAAGCCATTGCAGATGCCCGCGCATCCCTGTGAGCCTGGCGTGTTGACCAGCACCCGGCTGGCGGGAATCTCCAGGGCATAACGTTCCGCCAGTTTCTGGTTGCGCGTGTGAATGATGGCGGTATGACCACTCCCCTCCGCGCCGATGATCTTCTTGCACACGGCAAATCCTTCCGCCTCGCCGTTCACAACAAAGAGCGAAAGCATGGGCGCAAGTTTTTCGTGACCCAACGGTCCCGACATTTCATCCATTGAAGCGGGAATGACGATGAGACGAATATCGTCTTTCGGTTTGATGTCCGCGCTTTGCGCGATGTACAGCGCAGACTTGCCGATCAGGTCGCGTTGCACGGTGCGGCTGTCCCAATCAAACGCCTTGACGATAAAGCGCCGCTTCTCATCGGGCGTGAGCACTTGCGCGCCGTTCGCATCCAGCGCTTTGATAAATTCCTGCGCCACGGAAGAATCAACCACCAGGTTGTTTTCCGAGCCGCACAGCACACCATTATCAAACGACTTGCTCGACACAACCATTTGCGCGGCGGCTTCCATATCCGCGTCGGCGCAAATCCACACAGGCGCATTGCCCGCGCCCACACCAATGGCTGGCGTGCCGGAACTATACGCCGCCTTCACCATGCTCGGTCCGCCCGTCGCCAAAATAAAAGCGATGTCGGGATGCTTCATGAACATCATCGTCTTCTTGCGGCTTCCGCGCCCGCGCACCCACTGCACCAAATCCGCTGGCGCGTTGTGCTTTCGCAAAACCGACGCAATGATCCCGCCGGTTTGATTTCCAACACCCAGCGCGTTGCGGTGACAACTCAAGATAATAGAGTTGCGCCCCTTGAGAGAGATCAACACCTTGAATACAAACGTGGAAACCGGGTTGGTCAACGGGACAAGCCCAAAGATGACTCCCATCGGGCTGGCGATCTCGCTGACGCGGCGGCCATCATCGCTTCGCAACAACCCCGCGGCGGGTTGCCCGGCGAGAGATTTCCATACCCCCAAACTTCCAAAGCGGATCTTGGCCGCCTTATCCGCCGCCACGCCCATTTGGGTTTCCTGCACGCAGTCTTCCGCCAACGGTTGAGCCTGCTCGGCAACAGCCTCCGCGACATCCTTCAACAACGCGTCGACGCGCTCCTCGCTCCATTCGGCAAAGGCGCGTTGAGCCGCGACCGCGCGCGCGACCATCGCATTTGTATCGGCGTCAATCTCATCCGCAAAAATATATTCCGCCACCTTATTTGTCTCACGGCGAAGTTTGGCGGAAAGGTCCTGCCCCAAATTTCTGAGAATGACAAAGCCGATCTTGGGATGCTGTTCGCACAGTTTATCGAAATCATCGCGCGAGAGCCAGCGCGCGGATACGTCTGTCTGCGCGTACACACTGGCGGAACGCGGCTTGCCGTCCAACAGGCTGACTTCGCCGATGAACGTTCCCGCATCCACGTACGAAAGCACGCTGTCTGAATCGGTTTCGGTATTTCGAATTTCCGCCCGCGCCTCCCCCTCATCAATGAAATAACAGCCTTCGCCTGGATCACCCTCTCGCATGATACAGGCTCCTTTCGGAAACTTGACGGTATGGAAATAGCTGTTGAGAACAGCCACTTGCGATTCTTGAAGCAGATCTTGAAAAGACATTCAGCACCTCGCCTTCAGTCATTTTGACCAAGACTACTAGTGTCTCGGAAATTCTAAGCCCCGCGCGATGAAAAGTCAAACGCAAACGCGGCCGATATCAGAGCCGCGTTTATCTTGTTCACCTTGCGGCAGCGGGTCAAGCTGCCAGGCAAACGGTTAGAGGGCCTAGCGCGCCTGGATCTGGCGTTACGCTGTGGCGCTCGCCACTCGCTTGGACCGCTTGCTCCGGCTTTGCCGAATGGCCGGTCGAACTAGGTCCCATACAGCGTCGGGATGCTTGGCCGCGACCTGCAACAATATCCTGGCCGGGCCGTCAGGGGTCCGGCGGCCTTGTTCCCAGTTCCGCAGCGTCGCCACGCTGATGCCGAGCAAGGCGGCAAACTCGCCCTGCGAAAGGCGTATACATATCAAGACTCATTTCGATAACATTTACCTATGAAGAAAAAGTATCTTCTCAAAAAGTAGGGGAGACTTCCGAAGTCTTGACTGGATTTACGCTTGTCGCAACGTCTTGCCAAGACTTCGGAAGTCTAGTCCCGCGAATTATTGAGATGATACAAGAAAAACGTCATGCCGATTCTCTCACCGCCGCTAATGCCTCCAGCAGGGCCTTGCCAAACGGTGTGATCTTGAAAGCCTCCAGTTCCGAAATGGTCCCCCGTCCCAAAGGCTTTTTTCGATACCGACGGTTGAGCGCGTCAAAACTGGCCAGGATATCCACGACCATCCGCCGGATCGAACCGCGCAACAACATGGTCGCAAAGCTGCTCTCCTGGGCTGTCCACGTCAGCCCCGTGGCGCCGATGACGTGGTCGGCAAATTTGTCGAAAGAATTCCACGTCCCCAACGGAAGAGTTTGCAGACTGGCCAGCACGGACAGATTGAAACCAGGCGGGAGGTCATCTCCCATGCCCTCGAAAGGATACGCCACCAGCCAGTTCACGCGGTACCACCACACGGCCAGCATCCATGACACCTGGAGCTTTGGGGCGGCATTGAGAAATTCTTTGCCCCGCGCGGTGAGCTGCCAGCGCCGAGCGCGAGCGATCTTGAGCCATCCCCCGACTTCGGCCAAGACATGCAGGAAATACAACGACTCAATTTCCTCTTCACTGCGAAACGGGTAGACGTGGTCGCCGATGGTTGATTCCAGTTTGGGAGGATTGACAAGGCGCGCCGTGACCTCACGCACGGCTTTCAACGGCATGTTGCCGGTGCTTTGTGTGCCGATCACGCGGTTATCGCGCACGAATTCGAGCAGCGTCACCATATCCCGCCGCAAGGCTAACGCTTCAGCCAGGCGCATAATGGCGGCATTGCCATAGTGCGCCGACCATAGGAGAAGTGGTCGCTCCAGAGACCTGACCGTGATAGATGATTGTCTGGGCATACTCGATCTCCAGGACCAGGCCGCTCTTGCAGACAAACTCGCAAGGCTGCACTGAACGACCAGCCAATTACCCGTAATGTTCCTATTGTGTTCGCGCAGGAAAGATTGTATTCCCCGCGCGATGAAAAGTCAAACTCACTGGGTCAGGCGGGTGCGGTTCAGACTTTTGCGGTGGTATGCTGGCTGGCGATTGGAAATCGCGCCTACAACAGCAAAGCCGACCTTCGTCGGCTGGGGATTCAACCTGCGAAGGCAGGTTTTGCTGTTGTTGCTGCGACTTGAGTCGCCAGATGCGCAAAACCTTGAACTGCACTCGGGCCAGGCCGGTCGCGTGTGTGGGACAGAGACTATGAGAGAGTCCACATGCTCTTTTTGGCGGGCTTGGGGTTGACTTTATCAATAGCCTGTTGTACTTGTTCGCAGAATTTCTGCGCCGCCGGTTCCGGCCCCATACCGATATAGCCTCGCACTTTCGCTTTGGAATCTCCGATATAGCCAGAGACTTCTATACCGGTGTCTTGCACAAGCAGGGAAGCATAGACCTTGACTTGCACATCCTGCAACCTGGCCGAGGAAACTCGCACGCCCGACTTGTCTCCATAGCGCGCCCAGATCAGCCACTGGGGAGTCACGACCATCCCCGTGTACAGGACAGTATCAGGATTGTCTCCCAGCAGGGCCGCCAGCGCTCCCGTGGGCTTTTTCTCAGAGGTGGTTTCACAGCACATCAATACTTCCACTTCGACATCGCCCAGCTCACGATGATTTTGGGCGTATTCACGAATCGCTCGCGCCAGCTCCGGTCGCAATTGACCAAAAGAACATTCCCTTGTAAAGCGGTGATAGTCGCTCATCAGACTTTGCCTCCAATATCCGCTGCCCGTCATCCGGATGGGCACGCGGAGCACACTCTATCCTCCTGTGTACGAGTGGCGGAAATGCACTGGGCCTGATTATACGACAATTTCGGTGCGCCGTTTTTCTCTTTGGCTTTTCCGAAAAACGCGGGGGGGGCATCGGGATGCGAGTGACCTGATCCCGATTGGCGCAGACGGAAACCTGAGGTAGAATGCAACCGTCTAAATGGACCCACAGGCCACACAGACACAAAGGCTGCCGGATGCCTTTGTGTCTTGTTGTCCCTGCCGCAGGAAAGAAACATGAACTCTGAATTCTCGATTCAACTCAACTGGGCGCCCGGGCGTCACGATAACGCCGCGCGCTGGATCGTGTCGCACGTCATGCGCCACAAGATTTTTATCCTGACCCTGCTCGTCGGCGCGATCGGCAACGCCGCCGGGGGTGCGCTGATGTCGGTGTACATCGGCCAGGCGTTCAACGCCGTGATGGCGCGCCCCATTCAGTACAATCTGATCGGCGTGGCGGCGGTCAGCATCATTGTGTCGCAGGTCGTGCGCGCCCTTTTGCAGCTTGGCCGCAACTTTAGCGCCGAGGTCATCGGCCAGCGGCTCGAGCGCGACACGCGCCACGAGCTGTACGCCAGCCTGATCGGCAAGAGCATGACGTTCCACGACCAGCAGTCGGTGGGCGACGTGATGGCGCGCGCCACCAATGACGTGCGCGAGGTCAACCTGATGATGAACCCCGGCGTCAACCTGGTCATCGGCTCGTCCATGTTCCTGGTGATGCCGTTCGTCATCGCGCCGGCGATGCACCCGGCGCTGGTCGTCGTCCCGCTGATTTTTGCCGTCGGCTATTTTCTTCTGCTGCAGCGCTTTTTGGGCCAACTGCGCCCGGCCACCGAAACCGTCCGCCGCCAGTTCGGCGGCATGAACGCGGTGCTGGCCGAAGCCATCGAAGGCATCGAGACGGTCAAGGGCGCGGCGCAGGAAAGTCAGGCCATCGAAAAATTCGAGGCGGGCGCCAGGGCCTATCGCGATGCCTATGTGGCGCAGGGGCGCATCGAGGCGCGTTTCTTGCCGTTCCTGTGGCTGGCTCTCATTAGCGCGGCCGGGCTGGCGCACTCGCTGATTCTGAATCGCCTGGGGCTGATCAATATCGGGCAGGTCATTACGTACAACGGCCTGCTGCTCCTGCTCGGCTTTCCGACTTTTCAGACGTCGTTCGCCTATCCGCAGATTGCTTCGGGGCTGTCGAGCGCCAACCGCATCCTCGCGCTGATCAACGCAAAAAGCGACCTGGACGAGAACCAGACCGGCTATTCGGGCCAGATGCGCGGCGCCATCGAGTTCGATCACGTGACCTTCAAGTATCATTCGGACAAACCAGTGCTCGACGACGTCTCGTTCCGCATCGAGCCGGGCCAGACGGTTGCGCTGGTGGGGCAGACCGGCTCGGGCAAGACGAGCATCATCAAGCTGCTCAATCGCATCTATGAAGCCACCCAGGGCTGCGTGATGATTGACGGCGTGGACGTGCGCGATTGGCAGCTTGCCGCGCTGCGGCCGCAGATTTCGATCATCGAGCAGGACTTGTTCCTGTTTTCGCGCACGGTGGCCGAAAACATCAAATTCGGCTGCCCGGATGCCACGCCCGCGCAGGTCGAGGCCGCCGCCAGGGCCGCGCAGGCGCACGACTTTATCATGAATTTCAACGACGGCTACAACACCACCGTCGGCGAGCGCGGCGTGACGCTTTCGGGTGGGCAGCGCCAGCGCATCGCGCTTGCCCGCGCCCTGCTGACCGACCCCAAAATCCTGATCCTCGACGACGCCACCAGCGCGATTGACAGCGCGACGGAGGATCAGATTCAGCAGGCGATCTATACCGCTTCGCGCGGGCGGACGACGCTCCTCATCACGCACCGCCTGTCGCAGATTCGCTGGGCCGATGTCATCATCGTGATGCGCGGCGGCCAGGCGGTGGCGCTCGGCACGCACGACGAGCTGATGGAAAGATCGGCGGCGTATCGCAGAATCTTTGCGAGGTAGACGATGGGCATGTTTGGCAATCTCAACGCGGAAGCCTACGACCGGAGCTATTCCGATCGGGTGCTGCTTGGCCGCATCTTTTCATATTTTCGGGGCTATCGCTCGCGCGTCGTCGTGATCTCGACCATGACGCTGGCGATGGCGGGCGCGGGCGCGGCAATTCCGCTGCTGGTCTCGAACGGCGTCCAATCGCTGGTGCAGAGTCAATCCAATTCTTACTTTATCGGGCTGGTCGCGGTGGTGCTGCTGGTCGGCGTGTTGAACTGGGCCGCCAACTGGGTGCGGCGGCGATTCGCCGCGGTCGTCACGGGCGACGTGGTGCTGGGGCTCCGGCGCGATGCGTTCAACGCCTCGGTCAACCACGACCTGTCGTTCTATGACGAGTTCAAGACCGGCAAGATTATCAGCCGCATCACGTCGGATACGCAGGAGTTCGCGCAGATGGTCACGCTGGTCACGGATCTCTTTAGCCAGGTCCTCACCGTCTTGATCCTGCTGCCGATTCTGGCGCGGATCGAATGGCGACTGATGCTCGCGTTGTTGTCCATGTCGCCGGTCGTGTATGGGGTGGCGGTCAGCTTCCGAACGATTGCGCGGCGCGTGACCCGGCAGGGCTTTCGGGCGATGGGCGAGGTCAACGCGGCGGTGCAGGAAGCGGTGACGGGCATCCAGATTGCCAAGAACTTTCGGCAGGAATCGGCGCTGTACGATCACTTTGTCGGCATCAACAACCTGTCGTACCGCGTGAACCTGCGGCGCGGCTTTGTGCTGGCGAACGTCTTTCCTACGTTGAATGCGCTGGCCGGCGTGGGCACGGCGATTCTGGTGTACTTGGGCGGCCTGGCGGCGGCCTCGGGCGATATTTCGATTGGCGCGTGGTATCTCTTTGTCGCCAGCGTGGATCGCTTCTGGATGCCGATGATCAACATCTCGTCGTTCTGGAGCCAGGTCCAGTCCGGCCTCTCCGCCGCCGAGCGCGTCTTTGCGCTGATTGACGCCGAGCCGGTCGTGCGCCAGACCGATCATCTCCCCGCGCCCGCGCTGCGCGGCGAGATCGAGTTCGAGCACGTGGATTTTCGTTACACCGACCAGGAAGGCGTGCTGTGTGATTTTTCGGTGCACATCAGGCCGGGCGAAAACGTCGCGCTCGTCGGGCACACCGGCGCGGGCAAGAGCAGCATCGCCAAGCTGATCGCGCGCTTTTACGAATTTCAATCGGGTTCGATCACCCTTGACGGGCGCGACATCCGCTCGTTCGACCTCGCCAGCTATCGCACGCAGCTTGGCATCGTGTCGCAGACGCCGTTCCTGTTCGCGGGCACAGTGGCCGACAACATCCGCTACGCGCGGCCCGAATTGAGCGACGACGAGATCGAAGCGATTGCGCGCCGCATCGGCGGCGGCGAGTGGCTCGACGTTTTGCCTGACGGCCTGCACAGCGATGTCGGCGTGCGCGGCGGGCGGCTCTCGATGGGGCAGCGCCAGCTCGTGGCGCTGACGCGCGTGCTGGCGCAGCGACCCGCCATCTTTATCCTGGACGAGGCCACCGCCAGCATTGATCCGTTCACCGAAAGCCAGATCAAGGAAGCGCTCGACCTGATTCTAGAGAACAGCACGTCCATCCTGATCGCGCACCGCCTGTCTACCGTCAAGACGTGCGACCGCATCATCGTCATGCGCGAAGGGCAGATCATCGAGGAAGGCGATCACGACGGGCTGATTCGGCAAGGTGGGCACTATGCCGAGTTGTACAACACCTACTTTCGGCATCAAAGCCTGGAGGCGATCAACACGCGGCCCGGCCGAACGGCGGCGATGGTGTGAGAAACCCGGCGAGTCGGCAAACCGCCGCTATCGCGAGAGCGACGTCGAGACCTTGACGACGAGCTTGCCCTGGTTCGATCCGTCAAAGAGCTTGTTGAGCGCGCGAGGCGCGTTCTCCAGACCTTCCACCACATCCACCCGATAGCGCAGCCTGCCTTCCGCATACCACCGGCTCAGGTCGCGTATGGCCTCCTGGGCGCGTGGCATATAGTCGAGGACGATAAACCCCTCGATGCGGGCGCGCTGGGTCAGAATATTGCCCAAGTAATACGGGCCGGGCACGGGCCGGGTCGCGTTATACTGCGAGATCAAGCCACACAGAACGATCCGCGCGCGGAGGTTGATCAGGCTCAGGGCCGCATCCAGGATTTCGCCGCCGACGCTTTCAAAGTG
Organism: uncultured Anaerolineae bacterium; assembly: GCA_964353405.1. GTDB lineage: Bacteria > Chloroflexota > Anaerolineae > Fen-1058 > Fen-1058 > JBGLNJ01. The sequence goes on along the minus strand of CAYGWJ010000497.1, from coordinate 3,531 downwards.
GACGTCAATGCCGTCCGGACAAATCTTCTTGAGCGCTGCTCGGACCGGTCCCGTCTTGTAATTGATCGCAGCATCAAACCCCAGCTCGTCCTGGATCCAGCGACATTTCTCCTCGCTGCCCGCAATCCCAACCACGCGGCACCCCTTGATCTTGCCGATCTGGCCCACGAGTGATCCAACCGCACCGGCCGCCGCCGACACGACGAGTGTCTCGCCCGCTCGAGGCTTGCCAATATCCAGGAGGCCAAAGTAGGCCGTCGGGCCGATGATGCCATAGAGACCAAAATGGGCCGTCAGCGGAATGGACGGGTCATTGGGCAGAAGGGTCAGGCCCGTGCCGTTCGATAGCGCATAGTCCTGCCACCCCAGTGTCCCCTGAACCAGCGCGCCTTCTGGAAATTGGGCATGGCGAGATTGCTCGACAACGCCGAGGGTGATGCCGCGCATCACCTCGCCGATGGCCACAGGCCGGAGGTACGTGGCTGTCTCGTTCATCCAGCCCCGGTTGGTCGGATCGAGAGACAGATAGAGGTTGTGGACGATTAGTTCACCTTCGCCGGGGATCGGCGCCGGTTCCTCCCTCCACTCAAAATCCGATTCTTTGACCAGGCCCACAGGCCGCGCAGCCAGACGCCACTGGCGATTCACTTTCGTCGTCATTTCAATGACCTCCTAGAACTTTTCTACGGCTTCCCTCAGCCGCCGGCGTGCCTCATCGGAATACCAGCCCTCTACAAACAAGCGTTCCTTTTCCTCTCGCCGCGCCAGGACCCGCTGCTCGACTTGCTCAACTCGATTCCGCTTGATCAGCGCAAATGCTTCGGGGGGCAACGCGCCCAGGAGCCTGGCTTTCTCGACGGCTCTCGCTATCACGTCCCCGGCTGGGAGCACCTGGTCAACCAGGCCCATCCGCAGCGAGTCCGCCGGCGCGTAAAACTCACCCGAGTCCAGCATGTCCCGCGCGTAACGAGTCCCGACGAGATCCCGCAGCACACAGTCGGCCAGATAGGGAACAGGCACGCCCAGCTTGATCTCGTTCAACCCCATCAGCTTTTTGCCTTCCGCAATAAAGCGATAGTCGCAACACAGCGCCAGGATGCACCCACCCGCTACGGCGTGCCCTGTGATGGCGGCCACTGTCGGCTTGGGCAGCGTGTACAGACTCTGGCAGACACGGTTGAACGCCGTGTAAAACGTCTCAAAATCCTCCCTCGGCAGCTCGAACAAGTGCGGGATGTCAAAGCCGATGGAAAAGAACTTGCCACTGCTACTGCCCAGCACCAGCGCGCTCACGCTCGAGTCGTGTTCGATCCGCTCCAGGAGCGCTCCCAGCTCATTTACCAGCTCCAAATCCAGGGCATTCGTGACGCCTCGGCTCAACTTGACGATGGCGACCTTGTCCCTGTAATCTGCAGACAGCATGCCCATGTAACACCCTCCTACCGTGCGTCCAATTGTCGAGTGACTTGCCTGACCTTTCTCATCACTTGACGAGGCGCACTGCGGCGGCGATGTCTTGTGCAATCGCTCTGCGTTTGCTCTTTTCGATGAAAAAGCTAGGGCCGACTTGCAGGTAGGACGGAAAAACCCGCTTCCCTCGGAAAAAATACTCCTGTCCTCGGAGCTTGTATGTGGAGCCGGCCGGGATCACCCTCGGTTCGCCCGCCCGCCTGGCAATGGCGTTGACCGCCTTGATGGCAACATCTCCCATCAGCATGAACACTTCTACCTTTGGAAACAGGGCGAGCTCCTTTTCCAGAATGAGTGAGCATTCGCCGATGGTACTTGCCTGGATGCCATAGCCGGTCTTGCCGCATTTCACGGCAGTGGTGAGATACACGCCCAGATGGACGATATCCTTGATGGAAGAGACCTTTACCCCGGCCTCGTTAAAGGCCTGAACGGTGGTCTGCTCGAACAGGGCTGCTTTGCCCGCATAGTAATAGTCGTCAGGATTGGCCGGTGCTGCTTCCGAGATCATGACGATGGAAATCTCGCCCGGCTTGACATCTACGTTCGGGATGATGTAACACTCGTGCCGCACATCGGCGCACGGAAATTCCTGGCAGCTTTGACGTTGGCTGGGTCGCATTTCCAACTCTCCTTTCAGTAGCGGTGGTACGTAAGAGATTGTAAGCCCCGCACGATGGAAAGTCAAACAGAAACTGCACCGGCTCTCCACGCTCTGGCCCGGCTATCCATTGCTTTGATCAACCCATCCAGCTACCTGGCGCGAAGGCGTTGCCGGTAGTGCGCCAGATTCACGCGCGTGATCTGTGTGAGATCATCCGGCATCTCGTCCGGGTGGAACCAGCCGATCTCGACGCATTTGCCCGGCTCGCGGATCACCGGCTCGCCGGACTTGACCCGGCAGATAAACGTGGGCGAGACCCAGTGCTGGCCTTCGTCCGGCAGGATGTGATCCACCACGTCCAGCAGCTCGCCCACGGCGATTTCAATGCCGTACTCTTCGCGCATCTCGCGCGCCAGCGCCTCGGCCAGCTTTTCGCCAAATTCGACCGAGCCGCCGGGGAATTCCCACAGCCCGCGCTCGTTTTTGGCGAGCGGCCCGCGCCGCGAAAGAAAGAGGCGGCCCGCGCCATCCACGAGGATCGCGCCCACGCCCACGCCGATATAGTCAATGCCGCGTTTCATTGCTTTGGTTTTCCTGATTCCAGGTCCGAGGACGTATCAGCGTCCGACAACTCAACGCCAGAGCTTTTGGTAATCGTACTCACCTTTGAGCAGTTCACCCGTCTCGAACCGGCGCGCGGTAAAGGCCGATACGTCTACCAGGCTGGCCTGTCCATCCAGAATCATTTCCGCCATGCACGCGCCAATCGCCGGCCCCAGCTTGAAGCCGGTCCCGCTGAATCCGCACGCCGCATAAAATCCCTCCGGCCCGACCTGATCCATGATCGGGCGCTGATCCGGCGTGATGCCATCGCAGCCGCGATAGGCCGAGGCCAGCGATCCGGCGTCCATGCCGGGCATGCGGCGGCACAGCCGGTCCACCGCGCGCTCCACAAAGCCCGGCCCGACGACATCGGCTTCGCTGTCGGGCGGGTCGCCGAACTGGCTGCCGTCTTCCAGCCCGATCAGCGTGAGGCCGCCCGTCTCCGGGCGAAAGTACATTGCATTCGACAGGTCAATCACCGCCGGGTGCGCGCGCATCGCCCGAGGCCGGCGGATGAACGCAACCTCGTGCCACCACGTATCCACCGGCAGCTCGACGCCCGCCATGCGCCCGACCGCGCCGGCCCACGCGCCCGCCGCGTTGACGATCACGGGCGCATCAAACTCGCCGCGAGGGGTCTCGACGCCGGTCACGCGCCCTCCGGCGGTCTTGAGGCCGGTGACCTGGCAAGCCTGCACCAGTCGAGCGCCGCGCTCACGCGCGGCGGTCATTAGCGCGTTCGCCGTGCTGACCGGATCGGCATAGCCCGATTCGGGCTCATAGGCCGCGACCTCGAAATCGTCGGTGGCAAAATCGGGCGCAAGCCGCTTGACATCGTCCGCCGTCACGAGCAG
>CAYGWJ010000496.1:0-23951 GCA_964353405.1 uncultured Anaerolineae bacterium | reverse complement strand
TCTAACTTGGACATCGCCTCAGCAATCACTTCGCGTTTCCAATGCTTTCTGCGCGACGGGGTCTCGTCCGACACAGGCTCGCCTCCCCACAAGACTGGCGAGACATTCTACGCCATAATGGCCGAAACGAAGACTGAGGCCGCTATTCGATTTCAGTTGGAAATGTAAGGGGTGTGACCAAAATCAGTTGGTTGTCTGCGTAGGGGCAGGTCTTGTGCCTGCCCAGATGCGGGCAACCACGAGGGTTGCCCCTACGCCACAACCAGATTTGGTCACACCCAAATGTAAGGCAGTCCGGTCTTTTTGTACGCCACCAGCACCCCATCCCGAATCGGCATATGGGTTAGTGCGGTTCCCGCCAATATAGAGAATCAAAAAACGCAGTCGCTTTTGCGTTCTATGACAAAATAATACGAGTGGCCTACTACGGAGTATGCACAAGATTGTATGTGACGCGGGGGAAAAGTCAAAAGGCGGACGGATACGTAAAGACCTTTGAGGCTCGCTGGCGCGAAACCTCAAAGGTCAAACGCGCCTGACCGGCAGGCATGACTCGGCGCATCAACACACGCACGCAGGATGCCAACCGGCCATCCCGCGCTTTGCGCGCGACACACCCCTTGAGGGTGTCCTGGGGACTGGCAGACCCCGATCTGTCAGCGCGGGTTAGCTTGCCGTTGCAGCAGCGCCACCGTTGCGCGAGTATTCTCTTCCAGCGCAAGCAAGAGATACACGCCTTCGCCCACGGCGTAGAGGGTGACGGCCAGCCCGCCGCCGTAGACAATCGCCACAACACCTATGACCAGACCTCCCAGCGCTCCGCCGAACAGGCCCGTGACGCCGGCATTGCGGCTAAACTCGCGGCCCAGGTTGCCCATGGCAGCGCCCCCCAATACGCTGGCGGCGCAAATACCAAGTGCAACCAGGATCGTCAGAACTCCGACGATGCCCCCCAGCACCTTGTAGATTGTGCCTATGATTCTCAGGGCGGTGTAACGCTTCTCCATGCTGGGCCTCCTTCAAGAATGTTGTGCTCAGAGATCTATGCGCGAACGCCGCAAGCAGCGTGCGCAAAACGAGAACGAATGTAGTCAAGCGCAATGTTAGCGATCTAATCTTAGTCCTGCGCTGCCAAAAGAAAAGCGCAAGCGGTGGTCCATGCTCGACGCTCAAAGGTGGTTTGCGGCATGGCGCAGCCTATCCGGTGCAGCGGGAGCGAGTTGCGCAAGATTGTATGTCAGGCAGAGGGAAATGTCAAAAGGGAAACGGATGTCATCAGATAAACGGATGCAAATCGTCCATCTGCTTATCCGTTTGGCCGAAGGCCATCTGCTGCGTTGATGCGGTCGGCTGGCGCGGCAGGTGCATCCGGTGCATGCGCTTGTTCGACTTTTAATTCTTTCATCAGAATAGGATCATCTGCGCCGTCGAATGAGGCCCCATCCGCAAGGTTAAAGCCGTATTTTCGGTAGAATCTTGCAGCCCTTCTGTTTCCTTTCTTGACGGTGGCTATAATCGTTCGGAAGCTATTCTCTCCGGCCCACTGGAAAACAGTGTCCATGACATTTAATGCCACCCCTTTACTCCGGTATTTTGGAGCCACCCAAACCTGCAAGATCTCTCCTACGTCCATCCTTTCCTTATCTCGATACAACGCGGCGATTCCTATGGGTAAATCATCAGAAAAGGCGATGAAAGTAGCGCGGTCTGATCCTTGAGCAGTGCTGTCGGCTTGCTCGCACCAACTCTTGTGACTGCGGTTCAACGCTGACTCATAGGTGGACGCAAACGCAGATGGCGACTCGCGCAGGGAGGCGAGTCGCATTCGCTTAAAGAGTTCACCTTCGCCGATTCTTATCCGTCTTACCGAAATCATATTGCAAAAGTCCATTTCTGTTCGCTGCGTTGATGGGGCAGGCTGGCGGAACCGTACGCTAAAACAGAGGTCACACTTTGTCTGCGCTAGGGGCTTGAAGGTGTGGCTGCATACTGAGGCCCCTCTTCTTTCCGCGCCCAATAGAGCACGGTGCCTGGCACCTGACTGCGCCGTTCATACTCCGCCTCAGAATAAACCAGCAGGTCAATCCCCGCGCCGACGCGAAGTGTGCCCACGGCTTCTCGCAGGCGGATCATCTCCTCATAGCGATTGGGCACGTGCGGCTTGATCACCAAAGTCCAGATCGGAGCCTGGGCTGGCGTTGCCACGCCCGTAAGAGCCGTATTTGCGCACGGACGACCTAATCGAATATCCAGGACTAGTGACTAGCCGATCAACTGCTTGATCTCATTCCGGAAATGTTCTAGCTCGCGCTGATTGGAAACCGCAAAGACCGTATCCAGACGGGCATCAGGGGAAAGGTGGAGGGATAAGGTCAACAAGTTATTGGCTGGTTCTGCCAACGAAACCGAAATAATATGGCGTAGCGGGATATAGCGCCATACGCCGCCGTACCTCACCCCTCTGTTGCCAGTGCTGCGCTCATCCTCCCAAATGAGAATGACTTCCTTATCCGTCAGGATAGTGAGGTGCGCTGTCGAGAGGGTTCGATAGAATGACCAACCGAACAGCGTCGCGATGGGTTTACGGATTTCGGGCTGCCAGACGGAATGGATGACCTGTTCACCGCACACCAGGCTCTCGCGGGCGAAATTCATAAACTTGAAGCTGGCTAAAGCCAGATAATCAAATTTGGCCTGTTCCGCGCTCAGCGCGACCTGGTCAGCGCCACTGAAAGCGGGCCGGATTTTGTTCAAAAAGGGCGCCAGGTGACGGCCAGTGGCCGTGTTGAACTCGATGGTAGAGGAGGCTACCACTCCCTCGCTCGTCACGCCGCTGAGGGTAATCCACGAGTACAACAGGATGCTTCCTGTTTCGATGTCGCGAATGGTCTTGAGGGGATACGCTGTCGTGATGATTCGTTGGCCGACACGCTCCAACACGTACAGGCTGTCGTTGACCTCACAGATCAATTTCTCAGTAGTCTTGCGACGAATTCCGTCGAGGGCCGGCGTAAGGACAAGATACGGGAATGCCTGGTTGTCTCTAAGCAACATTTCGCACGAGCCTTGATAGATTTCGGGAATGGCGTCGTAGGACTCGATGACCCTGGCCCACGACAACATTGTTTGCCTGGCCCCGGTTAACATAGGCAGCCCCCTATTGGAATCCCTTGACAAGAGCGATCACTTTTCTCATCGTGCATGCAACCAGCCCGTACAGGTGTGGCCGAGATTGTAAGTCACGTGGGGGGAAATGTCAAAAAGGCGTGATTGGACAGCCTGCCTCGCCCAGTGTAAAATCGCTGCAACCCTGGTTCCATCGGCGGTCTGCCGGTTGGTGTAAATTGTCGCCGTAGAGACGACCCGCCGGGTCGTCTCTACTTCTGGCATAGCGCCCGAAAGGAGCAGTGTGAAAAAACTGGTTCCTATCTTTATCTTGCTGGCTCTCATCGCGAGCGCGTGCAGCCAGCCTGTCGTTACACCGCAAATCGTCCAGGTCACGGTCCAGGTGCCCGTCAAGCAAACCGTCCAGGTGCCGGTGCTCATCACGCCCACGCCGTTCGTGACGCCCCAAATCCTGCGCTGGTCGGTGGAAGGCATCGCCGACCTGGACACGCTGGACCCGGCGCGCATTAGCGACTCGCAGGGCGTGTTCGTCGCGGGACTGCTCTTTGGCGGGCTGGTCAAGCTCGACGCAGAACTCAAGGTCGTGCCGGACGCGGCGACGTGGGCCGTCTCGGAAGACGGGCTGCGGTACACCTTCAAGCTTCAAGACGGGCTGCACTTTTCCGATGGCACGCCGGTCACGTCCGACGATGTGGTGTTCTCGCTCACGCGCGCGCTCACGCCGCAGGCGGTGGCCACCGGCTCGCCGACCGGGTCGTTTTACCTCGCCAACATCGTGGGAGCGGATGACCTGGCTGCGGGCAAGGTCAAGGAGCTGGCCGGCGTCAAGGCCGTTGATCCACAGACACTCCAGATCACGATCGAGCAGCCGTCGGCGTTCTTTCTAAGCCAGTTGAGCTTTGCTTCCGGCTACATTGTCTCCAAGAAGCAGGCGCAGGCCAATCCGACTGCGTGGATCGAGAAACCTGCCGGCACTGGGCCTTTTCTGCTCAAGGAATGGATGCACGGTCAGGGGCTGCTCCTTGCGCCCAATCCATACTATTCTGGTGCTCCACTCAAGGTGACTGAGATTCAACTGCCGTTTTTGGAAGACAGCCAGGCGGCCTTTTTGGCGTATCGCGCAGGTGACCTGGACGTGATGGGCAGCCAACAAAACGGCGTGCCCGCTGCAAGCATCCCGGAAGTGCGCGATCTGCCAGACTTGCGGACGGCCTCGGGCTTTGTCGTGCGCTATGTGGGCTTTAATAACCAGCTAAAGCCTTTTAGTGACTTGCGCGTGCGCCAGGCGTTCGCCCGCTCGCTTGACAAGCAAGCGTTGGTGGACAAAGTCCTGGGACGCACGGCTCGACCGACGGACCGCATCCTGCCGCCCGGCATCCCCGGCAGCGAGTTTCCGGTTCAGACACTCTCCTTCAACCCAGAGGCAGCCAAAAAGCTCCTGGCTGACGCGGGCTATCCTGGTGGGCGCGGGCTGGGAACGCTCACGCTGGCCTACGGCAAAGAAGGCGATAACGAGCGCGTCGTCACGTTCTTGCAGATGCAGTGGAGAGATAACCTCGGCATTAACGTGACGCTGCAGCCGCTGGAGTTGACGGCGTTCAGCGAGCGACTCAGCGCCACGACCCAGCCGCCGGACAAGGGCTTGCAGTTTTACTATAGCGTGTGGGGCGCGGACTATCCCGACCCGCAGAATTTCCTTTCACAGCAACTCCATACGGGCGTGGGCAACAACAACGGTCACTATTCCAACGCGGATTTTGACCGGCTCACCGATCAAGCCGACGTCACCAGCGGTGACTATATCAAGCGCGTGAAGATCTACAATCAGGCCGAGCAGATCGCCGTCACAGAAGTCGGTTGGCTGCCGCTGTTCAACCCCACGGTCAACGTGCTCGTGCGGCCCTACGTGCAGGGGCTGGTTCTCACCGGTCAGGGCATCGTCGTGCCGGACTGGAGTGCAGTGCGGGGTAAGAGCAAGTGAATCGCAACAGCTCAGCAGTCGCGCCGCGAAATGAATTTTGCGGCGGGCATGGCAAGTTCGCTGAAGCGGAATGGGCATTGCTCTAACCGGCTTTAGCCGGTTTCATGTGCCAGCCGGATGATTCATCATCCGGCGTGCTGCCACTGATTTTGGTCATACCCAAATGAATTTTGCGGCGGGCATGGCAAGTTCGCTGAAGCGGAATGGGCATTGCTCTAACCGGCTTTAGCCGGTTTCACGTGCCAGCCGGATGATTCATCATCCGGCTGGCTGCTCGAATGGAATCATGGATGAATCGTCTCCGAAATCTCGCCTCGCGTTATCCTCAACAGTTCTGGTTAATGTTCTGCGGCATGTTCATCAGCACCGTCGGGGCCAGCATGATCTGGCCGTTCCTGATGCTGTATGTGAGCGAAAAGCTCCAGGCGCCTCTCACGACGGTGGCTGCACTGGCGACGCTGAACGCCACGGTGGGCGTGATCTCTTCTTTTATCGGCGGGCCGATCACCGACAAGGTCGGGCGCAGAGGAGTGATGGTCTTTAGCCTGATTGCCAACGGGTCGGCCTATGCAGTGATGAGCCAGGCCAACTCGCTGCCGGCCTTTGCAATTTTAATGTCCATCACAGGCGCGGTCAACCCGTTGTACCGTGTGGGCGGCGACGCGATGATGGCTGATCTGATCCCGCCGGAAAAGCGTCCTGATGCTTATGCGCTTTTGCGCTTGAGCAATAACGTCGGAGTCGCCATTGGTCCGGCCGTGGGCGGCGTGCTGGCCACGGCCTCGTACTCGATCGCGTTCTACTGCGCCGCCGCGGGCATGATCACTTACGGGCTGCTCCTGGCGTTGTTTGCCCACGAGACGCTGCCGGCCGTTGCAGCCCACTCGCGCGCAGATGCTTTTGGCGGATACGACCAGGTCGCGCGCGACCGGCGTTTTATGCCGTTCATCGGCGCGATGACGTTGACGCAAATGTGCGCCACGCTGATGTGGATTCTGATGGCCGTCTATGCCAAGAAAAACTATCAGGTGCCGGAAAACCTGTATGGCCTGATCCCGACGACGAACGCGCTCATGGTCGTCTTTTTCCAGGTCGCCGTCACGCAGGTCACCAAGCGGCAGCCTCCACTCAAGATGCTGACGGTGGGTGCGTTGTTCTATGCGGTGGGCGTGGGCAGCGTGTCGTTGGCGAGCGGCTTTAGAGGGTTCTGGATCAGCATGGTCGTCATGACGATGGGCGAATTGATCCTGATGCCCACCTCGTCCACCTACGCGGCGAGCCTGGCGCCGGCCGATATGCGCGGGCGATACATGAGCCTGTATGGCCTCACCTGGCCGGTGGCTGCGGGCATTGCGCCGGTGATGGGTGGCTTTATGAGCGACACATTCGGCCCGCCCACGATCTGGTACGGCGGGTTTGTCGCCGGGCTGCTCTCGACGGTGTGGTTTGTCATGCTGCATCGCCGGGGTCGCCCTGGCGGCGACGGTGAACCGGGCCGTGTGACAGCGGACCACGCGGGGGGGGTATCTTGACACTCTGCTTTGCTTTGATATAATGACACATAGAGTTGCCGTAGGGGGGCGGCCACAGGCCGCCTCTTTTTGTGGAGTGTGATGGATGTTGGAAAAACTGGCGGGCCTCGAAGCTCGCTATGAGGAGCTCAACGACCTGATGTCCGACCCGGCGGTGACGGGCGATTACAACCGCCTGCGTCAAGTGGGCCAGGAACGCTCGGAGCTGGAGCCGATTGTGGAAGCGTTCCGGCGTTTCAAGACGATCCAGCAAGAGCTTGGGGATTCGCGCGTGTTGGCTGCCGCCGAAGGCGATGCCGAGATGGCGGACATGGCGCACGAGGAAGTGACTCACCTGGAACAGCAAGCGCGCGAGGTCGAGGAACAACTCAAACAGTTGCTCTTGCCGCGCGATCCGGCGGACGACAAGAATGTGATCGTCGAGGTTCGCGCGGGGACGGGCGGCGAAGAAGCCGCACTGTTCGCGGCCGAGTTGTACCGGATGTACACGCGCTATGCAGAATCGCACGGCTGGTCCGCCGAAATGCTCAGCGCCAATGACACAGGCATTGGCGGCTTTAAAGAAGTGATTTTCCAGGTCAAAGGCAAAGGCGCGTACTCGAGACTAAAGTTCGAAAGCGGCGTGCACCGCGTCCAGCGCGTGCCGGTGACGGAATCTTCGGGACGCATTCACACCAGCACAGCCACCGTCGTCGCTTTGCCAGAAGTCGAAGAGGTAGACATTCAGGTTCCCGAAAAGGACATGGAAATCGAGGTTTATCGTAGCGCCGGGGCGGGCGGGCAGAACGTCCAAAAGAACTCGACGGCGGTGCGCATCCGTCACTTGCCGACGGGTATGGTCGTTCAATGCCAGGACGAGCGCAGCCAATTGCAGAACAGGCTGCGCGCCATGTCCATCCTGCGCGCGCGGCTGTATGATATGGAGCGGGCTAGACGCGACCAGGAGCAAGGCGACGCGCGCCGCAGCCAGGTGGGCAGCGCCGAACGCAGCGAGAAAATCCGCACCTACAACTTTCCGCAGGCGCGCATCACCGATCATCGCATTGACAAATCCGTCTTTGGCCCGCGTATGGCGGCCATGCTCGACGGCGACCTGGACGAGTTTATTGACGAGCTCGCCACGCGCGATGAGGCCGACCGACTGCAAGCCGCTGGCATCGGCTGATAACACCATGGGTACGGTTAGACTTGCAAGCTCGCTGAGTGATGCCATGGCCGACGCAGCGGCCAAGCTAAGCGCCGCAGGAGTGGATGCGCCCAAGCTTGTGGCGCAAGTCTTGATGGCGCACACGTTGGGCGTGCCACGTGCCAGTGTGGTGGCCTCTTCTCCCACTCGACTGTTGCCGCCGTACCAGTTGAGCGCTTTTCGCGCGTTCGTAGCCCGCTGTGTGTCCGGCGAGCCGATGGCTTTTGTCACGGGAACCACTGAATTCTACGGGCTCGAATTTGTGATTGACCGCCGCGCGCTCATCCCCCGCCCGGAGACCGAGCACCTCGTCGAGATGGCATTGGCGCGCAGCAAGGCCAATGTCCCTGTGTCGGCCACACGGCAAACGTCAGGCAAAGCCCCCGTCGTGGACGTCGGCACAGGTTCCGGCTGCATTGTGGTTTCGCTGGCGGTCAAGCTGCCCGAAGCACGTTTGATTGCCACGGACATTTCTTCGGACGCGCTGGCGCTGGCGACTGAGAATGCCAGGCGGCACAAGGTCAGCTCGCGTATCCAGTTCTTGCGCGGCGACCTGCTCTCGCCTGTTCCAGTGCGCGCCGAGGGCATTGTGGCCAACCTGCCTTACGTGACGACGGCCGAATGGGAACGATTGCCCCGCAACATCCGTGACCACGAGCCACGCGCCGCGCTTGACGGCGGCCCGGATGGGCTCACCTACATCCGCCGCTTGCTTTCGCAGGCCTCGCAACGCATCAAGCCGGAGGGTTGGCTCTTGCTCGAAATCGGCGCGACGCAGGGCCAGGCCGTCGCCGCACTCGCGCGGCAGGCCTTCCCGCTGGCCGCCGTCAACCTCCATCGAGACTATGCAGGCTTGACGCGCATCGTCGAAATTCAACTGCGCGCTGTGCCCGGCGTCAAACTCTAATGACCAACGAGCCGATCCGTCTTCTCGCGCTTGACCTGGACGGCACCCTATTTGATTTCAGTTTCCAGTTTTCGCCGCGCGTGAGGCGGGCCATCGCTGAAGCTCAACGGCGTGGCCTCGCCGTCACGCTCGCCACAGGCCGCAGCATCACTTCGACTCGCCCTATTGCACAAGAGCTGGACATCCGCGAACCCTTGATCTGTTACCAGGGTGGATGGATTGCAGAGACCAATGGCCCCGTGCTGCATCGCGTCGCGCTCGACCGGAACCTGGCGGCGCAGATCATTGACTTTGCGCAGGCACGTCACTGGCATGTGAACCTCTACCGCGATGGCCAACTCTACCTGACCGAGCTGCGTCACCCCATCAGTTTTTATGAGGGGCTGCTCAACCCGGCGGCGCAGCACGTGCCCGACCTGCACGCGTTGCTCGACCACGACCCGGACAAGGTTCTGATTGTGGCTGAAGGGGGGAACGGCGACGAAATCCTGGCCGATCTGCGCGAGCGCTTTGACGGACGGATGGAGATCGTGCGCTCGCACGATTTGTTTATCGAGGCCAATCCGCTGAACGTGGACAAGGGCACCGGGCTGGCCTGGCTGGCCGGGCGCCTGGGCGTGCCCCAGTCGCAGGTGATGGCGGTGGGCGATCAGGATAATGATGTGCCGATGGTGGCGTGGGCCGGAGTGGGCGTGGCGATGGGCAATGGCAGTCCCGCCTGCAAAGCCGTCGCCGATTGGATTGCGCCGCCGCTGGCTAAAGACGGCGCGGCAGTGGCGATTGAGCGGTTCGTACTGAATGCCCACTGAAATCCTGCCTGCCAGTCACGCCGAGAGTCTGATGCGTGCCGCCGAGTTGTTGCACGCCGGTCAACTCGTCGCCTTTCCCACGGACACGGTCTATGGGGTAGGTGCGCCTGCTTTCAATGCGGCCGCCGTTGCCGCGATCTATGTTGCCAAGCAGCGCCCGCCGGAAAAAGCCATCCCGGTCCTCATCGCCGATAAAGCCGACTTGCCACGCATCACTGCGGGTGTGCCGGCCATGGCGCACAAACTGATCACGCACTTTTGGCCCGGCGGCCTGACGCTTGTCTTGCCCAAACATCTCGACTTGCCCGAGATTGTGAGCGCGGACATGACCGTGGCGGTGCGCCTCCCCGATTTGGACCTGGCTCGTGCGCTCATGCGTCTCACGGGCCCGCTGGCCGCAACGAGCGCAAATCGTTCTGGCCGGGCGAGCCCGATCACCGCCTCCGATGTGATAACTCAACTGGGGGGCCGCATTGCCGCCATACTCGACGGTGGCCCATGCCCCGGCGGCATCCCTTCAACCATTGTGGACTGTGTGTCCTCACCTCTGCGTGTCGTGCGCGAGGGAGCTGTTTCTCTCGCTGACTTGCGTGCGATTGTGCCTGACTTGCTCTAGCGGCAGATCAACACGGGCTGGCGGCTCGCGCGCAATACATCATCCACGGTGCTGCCCCTCACCACTTCCAATAGCGGGTTCGGCCCATAGTTCCCAATGATGATCAAATCGCTCGCATGTTGTTCGGAGGCTTGCAGGATTGCCTCTGCGGCCGGACCGCTCTTGTGCTCGTACGTCGCTCGCACCTCGTGCGTCGCCAGGTATTCGTGAGCACGTCGTTGCACCTCGGGTTTGATTCGATCGGTATCCACCGTCACCACGACGAGTGGCATGTTCCACTGGTTTGCCACATACGTGGCGACGAACAGCGCTTCGTCGGCCTTGGGGCTGCCGTCATAGGCCAGCAACGCGCGCGAAAGCTCGGACGCCGGCCCCGGCACAGCCAGCACGGGCCGGGAGCATTGTCTCAAAATAGTGCGAAAGCCCGAGGCCAGCTTGGCGAGAGGTTGCGGCGAAGGCGGATAACTCAGGCTCAACACGATCAGATCAACCCACCACGACCGCTCGTAGATGCTGCGGGCCACTTGGCCTGCGTCGAACGACAACTTGCCAGCCACTTGCGCGGCCTGGCAACGCAGGTCGAACTCGAGCTGAACGTTCTGGGCTTTGTCGCCAGTCAGCGCTTCTTCAGAAGGCGTGGCGTGAAAACCGTGTAGTACCGCCTGCTCGCGCGCTGCAATCTCTAGAGCTTGATCGAGTGCATGCCATCCAGCCTCCTCGCCGCTCACGCCCACCAGTATATCGGCAAACAAACGGCCGCCGGGCCGGACAGCCAGGTGTTCTTTGCGCCACTGCCCCGGCGGCAGGCCGGTCTCGAGCTCGTCGGGCGTCATCACGTCGAGAATCTTGCGGCCCAGCCGCGCGGCAAGGCGACCCGGCTTGGGGCTAAAGCGGTGAGCCAGGTTTGCCGCCACCGATTCGGGCCTCACTTCCAACCCCAGTTCTTGTTCCAGCGCCAATTGGTGCTGTGAGAGCCACAGGTAAAGGTCGGTCTCGGTGCGATGCAAGTCGCGCAAGATGCCCTGCTCTCGCATCACTTCCACGACCGGTTGGTAATCTTCGTTGTACCAATGGCAGGCGGCTTGTTCGAATGAGACTGGACGGCCCAGTTCTTCTTCCATCAAGTATTGCTTGACTTGTATGTGATTTTCCAGCTTGGCATATTGGCCGGGGATGCTCACGGCCAGGTCGGAGCCAGCGCAGGCCTTGTCCAGCCCGGTGGCTTCCAGGAAAGCGGCCGCTTCGGCTTTGATGATCAAATCGTCCGGCTGGACATCCGGCGAGAGGGGGACTGTGGTGTGAATCTCGGTCACGTCTGCCGTGATGTACTGCAAGCCTTGCTGCCGCGCGACCGAGACGCGGTGGTTGCCGTCGAGAACAAAATAGACCTGGCCGATTTGATAGACTTCTATGGGTGGCAACCCCGCCAGTCCGGCCGGGGCCGTTTCAACTCGCACCCAGCGTTCTTCGTCGCTGTCTTGCTTGGGCAAAAAGCTGCGAGTGAAATCGGTGTAACGTCCCACGCTCCCGACGATGGCGTCGAGCGGAATCTCTTGCACGCCGCGCGGCGTTGCGCCCGTGGCGTGCAGTCTTTCGCGCACCTCCTCGTAAGACAGCAGCTTGGCCGACTTGCCGGTGAGGCGGGCCATGATCTCTTCGATCGCGGCCCGGCGCCGCGCGCGAACAAAGTCCTCCGCTGCCGTTGAGACTGGGAATGGCGGGACGATCATGTTCATACGGAATTCCTCACGCTTGGAACCAGCATAATGTAAGTGCGCGCATTTTACCATGATTCCGGCAGACGGCTGGTGTGGGCATCCACGCGATGAGTGTGTTATACTTGGGGCTGGAATCTCACTTCGGGAGGGCAAAATCATGGCGTACGGGACCACAGGCAAAATTCTGCGGGTTGACCTGACTCGGGCCTCTATCACTGTTGAAGAGTTTGGTCAAGAGTTTTATCGCCTTTACCCGGGCGGCAAGGCGCTGGCAGCGTTTCTCTTGTTGCGCGAGATCAAACCCGGCGTTAACCCGCTCGGCCCGGACAATGTGCTCGTCCTTGTCAACGGCCTGATTACGGGCGCTCCGCTTTCCACGGCCACGCGTTTTACGGCGGCGGCCAAGTCGCCGCTCACGGGCGGCTATGGTGAATCGGAAGCGGGCGGTTTTTGGGGGCCGGAACTCAAGCTGGCCGGGTTCGAAGCCATCGTCATCACCGGGCGTGCCCAAGAGCCGGTGTATCTGTGGGTCAAAGACGCACAGGCCCGGATCCGCGACGCGCGCCATCTGTGGGGCCAGGAGCCGGCACAGGCGCAGTCGGCGATTCGTCAAGAGCTGGGCGACAAGCTCATCCGCGTGTTGCAGATTGGCGCCGGCGGTGAGAACAAGGTGCGCTTTGCGGCGCTCACCAACGACTTGCGCCATTTTAATGGGCGCACCGGCATGGGCGCGGTGATGGGAAGCAAGAACCTTAAAGCTATTGCGGTGCGCGGCACGGGCCGCTACCTCGATCTGGCGCACGACCCGCAGGCGCTTGCCGAGCTGGGGCGGACACTGGCCAAGCGCGTCAAGGAACATCCGCAAAGTTGGGATTTGCAGGACAAGGGCACGCCGGGCCTGGTGTCTGGATTGAATGCGGCGGGCATTTTCCCCACGCGCAACTTTCGCCAGGGCGCGTTCGAGGGCGTGGACAAGCTCAAGTGGGAAATGTATCAAAAGGAATTGCTCACAGCCCGGCGCAGTTGCTATGCCTGTGCGGTTCGCTGCAAGCGTGAAGTGGCGATTGACGGTAGGGCAAGCGAGTATGGCGGGCCGGAGTACGAAGCCATCGGCGGGTTCGGCGCCAACTGTGGCATTGACGATTTGCAGGCCGTGGCCAAAGCCAACGAGTTGTGTGGCCGCCACACGCTCGACGCCATTTCGACGAGCGCGACCGTTGCGTTTGCGATGGAATGTTTCGAGCATGGGCTGATAGGTCTCAAGGATACTGACGGCGTCGAGTTGCGCTTTGGCAATGTGCAAGCCATGCTGTGGCTGGTGGACAAGATTGCACATCGGCAAGGCCTGGGCAACTTGATGGCGGAAGGCTCGCGCCGCGCGGCAGAGGTCATTGGCGGCGACGCGCATCTCTTTGCCATGCAGGTCAAAGGTCAAGAACTGCCGATGCACGACCCGCGCGGCAAAGTGGGTGTGGGCTTTTCCTACGCCATCTCCGAGACGGGCGCGGAGCACCTGTCGGCTTATCACGATACGGCGATTGCCAATCCGAACTCGGTGACGTTCAAGGGCGCCGCGCCGCTGGGCATTTCCGAAGCTCTGCCTCCGCGCGAGTTGAGCAGCAAAAAAGTGGCGGCGTATGCCTTGCTGGAAAACTGGAGCAGCCTGGGCAAGGTCATTGGCTTTTGCTACTTTGGCCCCGCGCCTCGCTCGTTCATCTCGATAGACGAGACGGTGAGCGCCGTTCGCGCGGCCACGGGCTGGGATGTCTCCCTAGAGGATTTGTTGCGCATCGGCGAGCGCGCGACCAATCTTGCGCGCGTGTTCAACATCCGCGAAGGATTCTCTCGCAAAGATGACACATTGCCCGACCGGCTGTTTGCTCCGCTGGAAAACGGCGCGCTGGCAGGTGTGGCTTTGCCGCGCGCAGAGTTCGAGCAGGCCATGACCGAATTGTATGTTGTCAAAGGCTGGGACCCGGACACTGCCCGTCCCACGCGCCAGCGTCTGGCCGCGCTCGGCATCGAGTGGGCGGCTGACCTGATGTAAAGGTTGGAACGTTCGAGGCACAGCCCCCTGCGGGTTGAACGCCCCTGCGCGGCGATAGGGTGACAGCATGCATCTCCATCTCGGCGGCCACTTGAATTGGCACGATCCGCACAAGCGTCCCTGGCTGACGATTCCACTGGTTGAACCCGTTGCCCTGGTAGAGTTGCTCGGCCGTTTGCAGGTACCGCCGGGACAAGTCGCGCTGACAGTGGTGAATGGCCGCCTCGTCTCACTAGACGACGCGCGTGTCTCCGACGGCGACCGGGTCGAGTTATATCCGCCCATGGGTGGAGGAAGTCGGTAGCCCTTCAGCGCAGCAAATCCATGCGACGATCATCTGCCTCGATTTCGGATTCGAATCTCCGCTCCAACATCCGCAATCTGTACGGCGACGTGTTCTGGTGGGGCGTGTTGGGGTGTGTTGCTCATGCTGTGGGCGTAACGGAGGGGCGGCCCTTGTGGTCACCTTTTTGACGAATCCGCCAATTGTGGTACAATCTTGTTTTGGCCCGCAAGGGCACACTATCTCGCACGCTCCCGGATCGTTCGAGGCGTGCCGGGCAGACAGCCGCCCCAGCATGGGGAATGCCTGGCTCTCGGACATGGAACGGAGCGGACGCGAAAAACGCTAAGGAGGCATGCTCAATGGCTGTCGTACAGATGAAGGCCCTGCTGGAAACGGGCGTCCACTTTGGTCACCGCACCCGCCGCTGGAACCCCAAGATGAAGCCGTATATCTTTACCGAGCGCAACGGCATTCACATCATTGACTTGCAGCAGACGCTGGGTTCGATCGAGACCTCTTACAATTTGGTGCGCGATACTGTCTCGCGCGGCGAGCCGGTGCTGTTCGTCGGCACCAAGCGCCAGGCGCAAGAGGCCATCAGCCAGCAAGCCATGCGCGCCGGCCAGCCCTACATCACGCATCGTTGGCTGGGTGGCACGCTCACCAACTGGCGCACCATCCGCCAGCGGATTGACACGCTCATGGCGTTGGAGCAGCGCCGCGATGCGGGCGACTTTGAGCGGCTGATCAAGAAAGAGGCCCTGTTGCTCACACGCGAAATCGAAAAGCTCAACCTGCGCCTGGGCGGCATCAAAGAGATGAAGCGCTTGCCGGGCGTGGTGTTCGTGGTGGACGTGCGCCGCGAGGTGACGGCGGTGCGCGAAGCCAACTCGCTCAACATTCCTGTCATCGCCATGGTGGACACGAACTGCGACCCGGACCCGATTGACTATGTCATTCCGTCCAACGACGACGCGATTCGTGCTATCAAGCTTATTGTGACCAAGATGGCCGATGCGGCGCTGGAAGGCGTAGCGCTTCGCAAAGAGGCCCTGCCCGCCGAAGAAGGCCAGGCTGAAGCCGAAGAGAAATATTTGGGCGCGGCCACGCTGGCCAAACTGCGCAGTGGTGAGCTCGCCTTCGAGCCGAATGCGGAAAAAGACAAGGTCGAAGAAGATTTGGACAAAGAAGCATAGAGCTTTATGCATCCTTCCGCAAATTCCCAACCTGCGGGAGGACTGAACACAGAACAAGGAATCTGGAATGGAAATCTCTGCATCTATGGTCAAGCAACTGCGCGCGGTCAGCGGCGCAGGCGTGCTCGAGTGTCGCAAGGCGCTCGAAGAACACGGCGGCGATCTGGAAAAGGCGGCTGCCTACCTCAGGGAAAAAGGTCTGGCCAAGGCCGCCAAGAAGGCCGAGCGCGTTGCGAAGGAGGGCCGCATCGAAGTGTACGCGCACCCCGGCAACCGTGTGGCCGTGCTTTTGGAAATCAACTGCGAAAGCGACTTTGTAGCGGCCACCGACGATTTCAAGGCGCTTGCCCACGAGTTGGTGTTGCACATCGCGTTCAGCAATCCACGCTGCCTCCGGCCAGAAGATATTCCGGCGGGCGTGCTGGAAGGTCAGCGCGCTGCGTTCCGCGCCGAAGCCGCCGCCGCCGGCAAACCTGAGAACATCCTGGATCGAATCGTGCTGGGCAAGCTGGACAAGTTCTACGATGAGACGTGCCTGCTTCGCCAGCCGTTCGTCAAGGACGACAAGGTCAAGGTGGGTGATCTGATCACGCAGGCCATCGCCAAGATCGGCGAAAATATCGTCGTGCGCAGGTTCGTGCGCTTCGAGTTGGGCGAGGACTGACCGAAATCAAGAAACGGACCGGGTGATTGGATTGGACAATCACCCGGTTTTGGTGTAACCTATAGCTAGTGGAGTTTGGATATGGCGGTCCCCAAATACAAGCGCGTGTTGCTCAAGCTGGGCGGTGAGTCGCTGGCCGGGCAGGGCGGCTTTGGCATCAGCCCGAGCATGGCCGAAGATGTCGCCACCAAAGTCAAAGCGGTCAAGAACTATGAGGTCGAGGTCGCCATTGTGCTGGGCGCGGGCAACCTGTGGCGTGGCAAGGATGGGCTGTCGCACGGCATGGAGCGTGCCACCGCCGACCACATGGGCATGATTGCAACCATCATGAACGCGCTGGCTCTGCAGGACGCGCTGGAGCGGCAGGGCATCGTCACGCGCGTGCAGACCGCCATCGAGATGCGCGCCATCGCCGAGCCGTATATCCGCCTGCGCGCGATTCGCCATCTGGAAAAAGGCCGCGTCGTCATCATCGGCGGCGGCACCGGCAACCCATACTTTACCACGGATACGGCGGCGGCTTTGCGCGCGATGGAAATCGGCGCGGATGTGCTCATCAAGGCCACCAAGGTGGATGCGGTCTATTCGGCTGACCCGCACACGAATCCCGACGCGCAGCGCTTTGAGCACCTCACGTACATTGACGCGCTCAACCTGCGCGTGGGCGTGCTGGATAGTACCGCCCTCTCGCTGTGCATGGACAATGACATGCCCATCGTCGTGATTGACCTGTGGCAGCCCAGCAGCCTGGAGCGCGCGGTGTTGGGCGAATCCATCGGCACAATGATTGCCAGGTAAGGACCTATGATCAAAGACCTCTTGCGCGAAACCGAAAATAAGATGAAAAAGACCCTCGACGCGCTGGACCTCGACCTGAGGGGAATCCGCACGGGCCGTGCCACGCCGGCGTTGGTCGAGCGGCTGATGGTGGATTACTATGGCGTTCCCACACCGTTGGAGCAACTGGCCACCATCTCGGCCCCAGAGCCGCAACTGCTCGCGATTCGCCCGTATGACCCGGCTTCGGTCAAAGGCATCGAGCGCGCCATTCTCGCCAGCGAGTTGGGGTTGACGCCCAACAATGATGGCAAGCTCATCCGTCTCGTCATCCCTCGCCTCACGCAGGAGCGCCGCATCGAGTTGGCCAGGATTGTCAAGAGGCGAGTGGAAGAGGCGCACATCTCGGTGCGCAATCTCCGTCGTGACGGGATGAACGACGTCCGCGATTTTGAGAAGGAAAAGCTCGTCACCGAGGATGAAGCCGAGCGGGGCCGTGAAGACCTCGAAAAGTTGACCAAACGATACATTGACAAAGTGGACGAGTCGGGCGCGCGCAAGGAAAAAGAGATCGCAGAGGTCTAGTCTTGGCTCGACTGTAGACGGCAGACGGCAGACGGCAGACCGCCCAAGTCGGTGGTCGGCGGTTAAAAGTATTGTATGGCATCACCCGAAATTTTGACTCGCATCCCCACCCATATCGCCATCATCATGGACGGCAACGGCCGTTGGGCCAAGGCGCGCGGATTGCCGCGCTTGGCTGGACACCGCGCGGGCACAGAAAACTTGCGCCGCATCCTCAACGCCTGCGTTGAATTCAATGTCAAGATACTGACGATCTGGGCTTTTTCCACAGAAAACTGGCGGCGCCCGCAGGAAGAAGTGCGCGGCTTGATGGACATCGTGGAACAAGTCATTGATCGTGAGCTGAACGAGCTGCATAAGAACGGCGTGCGGCTCCGCCACATTGGTCGGTTAGAAGGCATTGCCCCGCACCTGCAGACCAAAGTGCGTCACGCGATTGAACTCACCCGGGGCAATGATCGCCTCATGCTAAACGTCGCATTCAACTATGGCGGCAAGGCCGAAATCCTGGATGCGGTCAAGCGCATCATTGCGGATGGCATTCGCCCGGATGACGTTGACGAGCATCTGTTTGCGCGTTATCTCTACACGGCGACCCTGCCCGACCCGGACATGATCATCCGCACCGGCAACGAATCGCGCATCAGCAACTTTATGCTGTGGCAGGGCGCTTATTCGGAATACTATTTCACACCGGTCCTGTGGCCGGACTTTGACAAGGACGAGTTGCGCAAGGCGCTGGAAGACTATGCCCGGCGCGAGCGTCGCTTTGGAATGACGACCGAGCAGGTGTCCGGTGCACGGTGACTGGCAAGGCTGCCTCAGCCCGGCAGGTTCGGTCGGCCGCTCCATCGCGTGCTGGTTTGGTCTTTGCCTCAAGTTGACATAGCCCCATGCTCCGCAACCGTTTGTTGAGCGCCGCCGTTCTCATCCCTTTGATTCTGGGGTTGACTTTTTGGGGCGGCCTTTGGTTCCTGGGATTGGTTCTGCTCGTGCTCACGTTGTCGGGCTACGAGTATGCCCAACTGTTAAGCCATGCCGATGGCGGTCCTTCGCCGGCGTGGGTGATGGGCGCCATCTGGTTGTTCGTGTTGGATGCGGCTTTCCCTGAGCGGCAGTTGTTAAAGCCGGGGTTAACCTTGTTTCTGCTGGGCACGTTGGCCTGGGCCGTGTTGCGTTACGATCGCGGACATGCCAACGCCGTGTCGGATTGGGCCTGGACGGTCGCAGGCAGCCTGTACCTGGGCTGGGTCGGCGCACATTTTGTTCTGGTGCGCGATATGGGCATATTGCCGCGCGCGAGCTTGCTCGCCCCGGCCCACGGTGAAGGTTTGTGGTGGACCACTCTTGCGCTATCCATCGCTTGGCTGGAGGACACGGGCGCGTACCTGGTCGGCCAGCGGTGGGGACGGCACAAGCTGTCGCGTTTGGTCAGCCCACTCAAGACTTTGGAAGGTTTTGCAGGCGGGGTTGTCTGGGCAGCCGTGAGCGGCGTTGCTATCTCTGCGCTGATTCAAGTCATTTCTCCCTTTTGGGGCCCGGCCACCCGCCTCACGATTTGGGATGGGTTAGCGCTCGGATTGCTCATCGGATTCCTTTCGCCGCTGGGTGACCTGGCCGAATCGCTGATCAAGCGCCACGTGGGGGCGAAGGACAGTGGCAATCTTATCCCCGGACATGGCGGGATGTTTGACCGGATTGATAGTCTGTTGTGGGCGGCGGTGATCGCTTTTTACTATGCTGCATGGATCGCTCGCTGACAGTCAGATGGACAAGACGGACAGGGGGTGCGTTTCACTTTCTATCGCCGTTTGACGCATAATGCAGAGAATGCTATAATAGGGTTATCTTCGCTCAGGTGGAGCGGAGCAAGTAGCACCACGTTATTCCTCTAGCTTTTTATCCAGACCTCAATTGGCGATAACGTATCCCTTCAAATGAAGCGAGGACGACGCGCCCTTTGTGGCGCAGCCTTTGAACCTGTCTAGATCTTTTTAGCCTGACTGCGCTGGAGCGCAGTTGCGGCAGCATTTATCTTAGGGAGGCCCCCAGTGGACTTTGCAGAACTGGAAACCAAAACACTCAGCGAATTGCGAGAGTTGTCCAAATCTATGGAGATTTCCGGCTACAGCCGGCTCAAGAAAGAAGACCTGATTTTGCGCCTGCTGCGCGCCAAAGCGGAGCAGCAGGGTTATGCTTTCGGCGGCGGCGTGCTGGACATTGTCGAGGATGGCATCGGCTTTTTGCGCGCCGACCATTACCTGCCCGGCCCGGAAGATGTCTATGTCAGCCAGTCGCAGATCCGCCGCTTTGGATTGCGGACAGGTGATATGGTCGTGGGCCAGGTGCGCCCGCCCAAGGAGAACGAAAAGTATTTTGGGCTGCTGCGCGTCGAGGCCGTCAACGGGCTGGACCCGGAGCAGGCCAAGGCTCGTCCGGTCTTTGAAAAGCTCACGCCCATCTTCCCGAATCACCGCTACAATCTGGAGACGGACCCGCACAACCTGACGACGCGCTTGCTGGACATGGTCACGCCTGTCGGTCAGGGTCAGCGCGGGCTGATTGTCTCGCCGCCCAAGGCTGGCAAAACGACGGTGCTCAAGCACATCGCCAACGCGATTTCACTCAACTACCCCGAAGTCCACCTCATGGTTGTTCTCATCGGGGAGCGCCCGGAGGAAGTCACCGATATGGACCGCTCGGTGGAGGCCGAGGTGATTTCCAGCACCTTTGACGACACGGTGCAGAATCAGACACGCGTGGCTGAGATGGCTCTGGAGCGCGCCAAGCGGCTGGTGGAAGGCCGCCGCCACGTGATGATTTTGATGGACTCGATCACCCGACTCTCCCGCGCCTTTAACCTGGTCGTCACGCCGAGTGGGCGCACACTTTCCGGCGGTCTGGACCCGGCGGCGCTTTACCCGCCCAAGCGCTTTTTTGGCGCAGCCCGTAATATCGAAGAAGGGGGCAGCCTGACGGTTATAGCCACCTGCCTGGTGGATACCGGCTCCCGCATGGACGACATGATTTATGAAGAGTTCAAGGGCACGGGTAACATGGAGCTGCATCTTAACCGCCGGCTCCAGGAACGGCGCATCTTCCCGGCGTTCGATATCGAGCGGTCGTCTACCCGCCGCGAAGAGTTGCTCATCGAGTCCCCCATCTTGAGCAAGATTTGGACGATGCGGCGGATGATCGCCCACATGTCCGCGTCCATGCCGCAGGGGCGGGGCGAAGACAGCGTGTCGTCCGAAGCTATGGATTCCCTTATCAACGCCTTGAAACGCACTCGCTCGAACACCGAATTCCTCGACTCGCTGCGGGACATGGGGTAGCACTCCTGTTCCAGTCAATGTCGTCGGGAAGGTTAGAACTTTCTGACGATTGACCACTGATTTCGGTTAGAAGCAAGGCAGTATCCATATCTGGCGTTTTTCCGGTTGTTCTACCCTATATATGGCGGTCAGGCAATCTATCAGGCTTGACCGCCATTGGCTATCCATGTATAATCTATCCATCGTAACAGATTGTAATGCCGAGGAGAGGCAAACGGGGACTGCCCGACATACTTGACCCCAAGCCAATGGCAACCATAGATTCGCGCATCTCAAATACAGTGACGGTAAGGAGAGCGTGGGCCGATTCAATCGAGTCGGCCATTGCTCGTTCCATTGCCTGGGTCACCATGAGCGCCTGGCAGGCCACCAGCGAGGGCGCCCAGGCCGTCATTGCCCGCTTCGGCGCACACCTGGTCGTCATTGGGCTGGTGGTGCTGGCAGTCGTACTGAGTGGCATACAGTTGCCCGTGCCGGGGAAAGAAGGGGCGGCCTCTATGCTCACGCTCACCCCGACTGCAGCGGTAAACTTGGGCAACCGGGCTGATACCAATCTGCTCAACTTTACAACACGCGGTGGGCCGCGCCTGTCCACTGATCAATCGTTGGTGTCGCGTGCCGCCTCGCCTCTGACGCCCTACATCAACCGTCCTCGCAAGGATGTGATCAGCTACACGATCCAGGCCGGCGATACCATGTTTGGCATCGCTCAACAGTTCAACCTGCAGCCCGAGTCCATCTTGTGGGCCAATCCTGAACTCAAGGACAATCCGGACTTGCTGTCGGTGGGAATGGAAATTGCTGTTCTGCCGGTAGATGGCGTCCTTCATACCGCCCAAAAGGGTGATACGCTGGACAGCCTCGCCAAGAAATACAAAGTCACTCCTGAAGCCATCGCCTCGGCCGTTTGGAACAATCTGATCCCGGGCCAGGAGCTTCCGGTGGGCAAGTCAATCATTGTGCCGGGCGGCAAGCGCGAGATGGTCGTCTGGCAACTCCCGGCGGCTAACAAGCCGGCTCCGGCTACCACTGGCGTAGGTGGTTGGTCGAATGCCGGGCAATGCCTGAACGTCTCCGCCAAGACTGTGGGTACGGGCAAGTTTGTCTGGCCGGCCAACTCGCACTCGGTGAGCGGTAATCCCTATGCCTGGTGGCATCGTGGCATTGACTTTGCTGGCAACTTGGGTGACCCGGTTTATGCCGCAGACGCCGGCACGGTCCTGTGGGCCGGCCCCAATTCCTGGGGCTATGGTAACATGATTCTGCTTGACCACGGCAACGGCTGGCAAACGCTGTACGCGCACCTCAGCCAGATCTATGTCCGCTGCGGTCAGCAGATTGTCAAGGGCGCGACGATTGGGGCGATTGGCTCCACGGGCCGGTCAACCGGGCCACACTTGCACTTTGAGACTCGCTTCAACGGCGACTTGCCCAACCCACTCAACAGCCTCTCCAATCCATAGGATATTGATGAGCGTATCACCTGTAGAGTCTACCCGGCCTGAGCCGGAGACATTGAGCCAGCCTGCCTGGCACACGCGCCTGGCCCAGGTCGTGTTTTGGCTTATCAGCACTTCTTGGCAAGTCACCACGGAAAATGCCAGTTCTTTGATCTCGCGCTTCACAGGCCATCTGGTGGTGCTGGCCCTGGTGGCGGGGGCGGTGATGCTGAGCGGCACCGTGCTGACCGCTCCCTTTAGCTTCAGTCAGATGGCTTTGGCAGAGGAAGTGATGACGCCCACGCCGGCCGCGCCGCTCGGTGTGCGGCCTGTCAGTATTACACTGCCGCCGCCCGAAACGCGCGGCCCAACTTGGCGCGCTCCCGAGGTGGAACCCATTGTGCGCGCCCCCGTGCCGCTGACCCAAATCCCCAGCCGCTTGCGCCGCTCGGTTATCACCTACACGGTTCAGCCCGGCGATACGGTGGAAGGCATCGCCATCATGTTCGGCATTCAGCCGGAGACGATCATGTGGTCGAACTCGGCGGTGGAGGATGCGCCGGACTATTTGCAGATTGGCCAGGAACTGGTCATTCTGCCGGTGAACGGCGTGTATCACGCTGTCGCCAAAGGCGATACGCTGGAAAGCATCGCCAAAAAGTACAAGGCTACGATCGAGTCCATCACGGGCGTTTCGTTTAACGTCTTAATGCCGCCGGATTACAAGATTGAGCCGGGCATGAAGCTGATTGTGGCGGGCGGCGAAAAGCCCTACGTGCCCAAAGTTGTCACGGCCTATGCTGGCTCGGTGCCGCAAGGCGCGCGAGGCACGGGTCGCTTCCAGTGGCCGGTGCTGGGCACGCTCACTCAGGGCTATTGGTGGGGCCACCGCGCGCTCGACCTGGGTGCGGCGACCGGCTCGCCGGTCTACGCGGCGGATGGCGGCTTTGTCAGCTTTGCTGGCTGGACGGACATTGGCTATGGCAACTTGGTCGTGATTGACCATGCCAATGGTTATGCCACATACTATGCTCACCTGAGCGGGTTCAGGGTTTACGCGGGACAAGGTGTGCAGCGCGGGCAACTCATCGGTCTGGTCGGCTCGACCGGCAACTCGTCCGGTCCGCACCTGCACTTTGAGATCCGGTACAATCACTCGCTGTTGAATCCGAGACTCTACCTGCCCTAGCCGAGGGCAGATAGCTTGTGGCGGATGGCGAATCGCTCGCTGAGATGAAAGCCCCCGACGGTTAGTCGGGGGCTTGCGCTACTTGGCGTACTCGACCGCGCGCGTCTCGCGGAGGACCGTGACGCGAATCTGGCCGGGATATTGCATGGACTCTTCGACCTTCTTGGCAATGTCCTTCGAAAGCCGAATCGAGGCCAGGTCGTCAATTTCTTCGGGCTTGACGACGATGCGGATTTCGCGCCCGGCCTGGATGGCGTAGCTCTGTGATACACCCGGGAACGCGTTGGCAATGTCTTCCAAATCCTTGACGCGCTTGAGGTACGTCTCCAACGATTCGCGCCGGGCGCCGGGCCGCGCGCCAGAGATGGCGTCGGCGGATTCGACGATAATGGCTTCCAGCGACTGCTGGTCTTCTTCGTGGTGATGGCTGCGGATGATGTTGATCACTTTCTCCGGCACGCCGTAGCGCCTGGCAAAGTCCGCGCCCAGTTGAGCATGAGTGCCTTCGAACTCGTGGTCAATCGCCTTGCCCAGGTCGTGCAGCAGGCCGCCCATCTT
>CAYGWJ010000495.1:0-11220 GCA_964353405.1 uncultured Anaerolineae bacterium | reverse complement strand
GCTCGCCGATGCGCCCTTCGATCGAAGCCATCAGCGCCGTCTCTTCGCCGCACACGAACGCGCCGGCCCCCAGCCGAACACTCAGCGAAAAGTCAAACCCGCTGCCCAGAATGTTCTTACCCAGCAGCCCGGCCTGCTCGGCTTGCTGGATGGCGATCTTGAGATTTTTGACGGCCAGCGGATATTCGGCGCGGATGTACACATACCCCTGATGCGCGCCGATGGCATACGCGCCGATCATCATGCCCTCAATGACGCGGTGCGGATTGCCTTCCATCACCGAGCGATCCATATACGCGCCGGGGTCGCCTTCGTCGGCGTTGCAGACGATATAGCCTGTCCCAATGACCTGCACGTTCGTGCGGCAGAGTTCCCACTTGAGGCCGGCCGGAAAGCCCGCGCCGCCGCGCCCGCGCAGACCGGAAGCCTTGACTTCGGCGATGATTTGTTCCGGCGTCATCGCGTCGAGTGCCTTGACCAGCGCCGTGTAGCCGCCTAGCGCTACATAGTCTTCCAATCTGGTCGGGTCAATGCGCCCGTTGAGATCGAGTACCAGCCGCTTTTGTTTCTGGTAAAACGGCACGTCATGTTCTTTGTGGACGTGTTGCCCGGTCTGTGGGTCGGCGTAGAGCAGCCGCTCGATCGTCTCGCCGCCGATCAACGTCTTTTGGACGATCTCTGGCACGTCTTCCACCTTGACGCGCGTGTACAAGATGCCCTGCGGGTGAATTGCGACTAGCGGGCCCTTTTCGCAGAACCCGTGGCAGCCAGTCACTCTGACATCAAAGTCAAGCCTTGCCTTGATGCCCCGGCGGGCGATCTCGTCGCGGAAAGCGTTCCAGACCTTCTCACTGCCGTACACCCGGCAGCCGGTTCCACCGCACACACGCAGACAGGGTTTGCTTTCGTCCCAGGCGGCGGCTAGCTCTCCTTGCCATGCCCGAAAGTCTGCTACAGCTTGGAGACGATTCATCGCTTTGCCTCCGCCTCTGCCAGTGCAATGTTTTTCAACAGTTGGTCAGCTTTTTGCGGCGTCATCTGCCCCGAGTATTCGCCATCGGCCACGACAATCGGCCCCAAGGCGCACGCGCCCAGGCAATTGAGGGTTTCCAACGTGAACAGCCGGTCGCGCGTGGTATCACCGGGCTTGATGCCCAGTTCGGTTTGCAGCCGGTCAAGCACTTGGGGGCTGCCGCGCACGTGGCAGGCAGTGCCCATGCAGACGTGCAGGCAGTGTTTGCCCTTGGGCTTTAAGCTGAAGGCGTTGTAGAATGTGGCGACGCTGTAGACTTGCGAAAGTGGCACGCCGAACCGCTCACTGGCCAGGAGCAACGCTTCAGGCGGCAGGTAGCGATAGTGTTCTTGGATCTCTTCCAGCGCCGCGATCAGCGAGCCATCGCCTCGCGCCTCCTGGACGATGATGTCGTTAATTTCGCTGACAGACAACTTCATAGATTTGCTCCACGGAAGGATGAGACACACAATGCAAAACTTGTAGGTTGAACGAAGGACAGCCGGGCGATCTGCTCGGCCACACATTTGTTATCAAGTGAGCGTTGTGTAATGCATCACGCGATGCGCGCCCAGACCTTGGTCGGGCGGATGTACAGACTGTCAACCATCGCGCCGAGTTCGGCCGGCTCGAACACTTCGGCCAGTTTGTCGAGCGCAGCGCGGAGCACTTCCGGCAGGCCATGCGGAGAGGTGAGCATCTTGGCGACCTCGGTCAGGGCGTGCAACTCACGTGTGCGGCGTTCCGGCTCGCGGCCGTTTGAGGCAGTCATGCGAGAACCTCCCAGAACAAGTCTACCCTCGACGCTGCAAAATGTCAACCACTCCAATCCCATTCCGATCCCGAATTGACATTTGAGCTTTGACATCATCTAAGGTAAAATCACGGCATGTTCGATCTACTATCTGATGATGCTCCCAGCGTCCTGACGATTCACTTGGAAATCATGCAATATCCCATGCTGGCGCGGCACATTCGCCACCGCATGCGTGAGGAGCTCTATCGCCGCGGAGTGATTTCCCGGGACCCCTTTGAGGCAGAAGTGCTCGAGAAGGCTGTGCTTTCTCAGCGCCGCGAAGGGATAACCGATCCGCTGGCAGAAGAAGACGTCTCTCAGTGGGAAGAGCGCCTGCGCAAGATGCGTAATCACCTGACCGAGTTCTACTTTGCCAACAACCTGTCGTTGGATCTCTTTCACCAGATTATCGAACAAGTGTTGGCGCGGCGCGGTGTGCACAAGGATGACACGACACTCGCCTTCAACCCTGAACTGGCGCCCCCAGAGGTGTTGTTGAGACAGGCCGAGCGCTACGCGTCTATGCCAGAGGATCAACTGGACCAGGTGCGGCATCACCTGGAAGAGATCATGGTCGTCCTGATCAAGACCATGATCAGCGACCACCTGGAATTCGTGCGGGTTGCCAAGGGCTGGTTCACAGCAGACGATTTCAAGTTCATCCAGTCCCGGCGTATCGGCGGCGGCAAGATTGGCGGCAAGGCGGCCGGAATGCTGCTGGCCTGGAAGATTCTACAGGCCACCGCGCCAGCCATCTCGCAGCAGGTGACGTTGCCTGACTCGTATTTCATCGGCGCCAACGTCTTTTATGATTTTCTTTCTCTGAACGGCCTGGAGTACAACCAGAAATACAAATCGCAGGAGCAAATCCGAGCCGAATATCCGCAGATTCGTGCGGCGCACGAGCGCGGGCGCTTTCCGGAAGCGATTGCCGATCGCCTGCGCGACGTTCTGCGCGAGGTGGGCAACACGCCCCTCATTGTCCGCTCGTCCAGTCTACTCGAAGATAACTTTGGCACTTCATTTGCCGGCAAGTACGAAAGCGGTTTTTGTCCCAACCAGGGAACCCTCAAAGAGAACCTGCGTGATCTGACGCTGGCGATTCGCCGCACCTATGCCAGCGTCTACAGCCCGGACGCGCTGTTCTACCGCCGTCGCATGGGCATGCTCGACTATGATGAGCGGATGGCCATTTTGTTACAAGAGGTGCAGGGCCAGACCTATGGCCGCTACTTTTTCCCCGCGCTGGCGGGTGTGGCATTCAGCTACAGCCCGATCGTGTGGAGTCCGCGCCTGCGTCGCGAGGATGGCTTTGTGCGGTTGGTGCTGGGGCTGGGTACACGCGCCGTGGAACGAGTAGGAGAAGATTATCCTCGCCTGATCACGCTGAGCCACCCCATGCTCCGCCCGGAGGTTTCTCCCGCCGAGGTGCGGCACTATTCACAACATCTCGTTGACCTGATTGACCTGGAAAACAACGCCCTTGTCTCCTTGCCGGTTGACCAGGTGCTCAAGCGAGACTATCCGGCTTTGTTCTGGGTCGCTTCCATGGATCAAGGTGATGCCGTGCTGCCCCTTTTCTTTATCACGCCGCAGGCTTCGTATGATCACCTGGTGCTCACGTTTGACAATCTGTTGCAGCGCAGCGCGTTTGTCCCACTGATGAAGGGCGTGCTGTCTGCTTTGGCTCGCGAGTATCGAGCGCCGGTGGACATGGAATTTGCGGTCACCCTCACGCCGGATTCGGGCCGGCCACGCCTCACGCTCCACCTGCTCCAGTGCCGCCCACAGAGCAGTATGAGAGGCGAAGCGGCCCGGCCCATCCCGGTTGATCTGCAGGCGGGCGACAAGGTGTTTCTGGCCTCGCGTATGGTGCCCCAAGGCCAGGTTAGCCAGGTGGAGTACATCGTCTACGTGGACTGGGTTGCCTACAATCAAATCGTGGACCCGGTACGCCGTACAGACGTGGCGCGCGTGATAGGGCGACTTAACAAGGTCTTGGAGGGGCATGACTTTATCTTGGTGGGGCCAGGCCGTTGGGGATCTTCCAACATCCAGTTGGGTGTGCCGGTCACCTATGCCGATATCTATAACGCCCGGGCATTGGTGGAAGTGGCCATGGCGCAGGCGGGCGTCACGCCCGATGCGTCGTATGGCACACACTTTTTCCAGGATTTGATGGAGGCACACATTTACCCGCTGGCGGTCTATCCTGACGAAGGAGGCGATTTCCTGAATCAAGAGTTTCTCCGGCAAACCCGAAACTGCCTGGATGTTCTTTTGCCACAGGATGCCGGTTACTGCGACTGTGTCAAGGTGATTCGTGTGCCCTCTGAGCGCGAGGGGTATTACTTGGAGATCGCGATGGACGGGAGGCAAGCCCTGGCGTATCTTGCACGGCCAGTTAGAGTGGAAGGCAGAGCATTGCCCGTGAGCGGCAGTGCCACGCTAAGTAATGAGTGATGTTCGTATAAAGAATATGACGGATGACACTGCCTTTCCTAACGGAATCAGTTAGACTAGACTTGCAGGCTAACAACATCGGCGGTACGCGTTTACCGCTAGACTTTTAAGGAGAGACTGACATGGCAGAAGCACAAAATCCCTTTGAACAGGCGCAGGCGCAGTTCGATCATGGCGCCGAGTTGTTGGGGCTACCGGACGAAGTGCGCACAATGTTGCGCTGGCCCCTGCGTGAATTCCGCTTTCAAATCCCGGTTCGCATGGACGATGGGCGCACCGAGGTATACTTTGGTTTCCGTGTGCAGCACAGCGACGCGCGCGGCCCGGCCAAGGGCGGCATCCGGTTCCATCCCAATGAGACACTCGACACGGTGCGTGCGCTGGCCATGTGGATGACTTGGAAGTGCGCTGTGGCCGACATCCCATTGGGCGGCGGCAAGGGCGGCGTGGTCATCAACCCGGCCTCTCTCTCGGTCAGCGAGAAGGAACGGCTGTGCCGTGGTTGGGTGGACCAGATATGGAAGAACATTGGCCCGCGCACGGATGTGCCGGCGCCTGACGTAGGCACCACGCCTCAGATGATGGCCTGGATGATGGACGAGTACACCAAGCTGCAAGGGCAATATACGCCGGGCGCGTTCACCGGCAAGCCGGTGGATATGGGCGGCTCGCTGGGGCGCACCGAAGCGACTGGCTTTGGCGTGATCTATACCGTGCGCGAAGCGATGAAACACCTGGGCATGGACCCCAAGCAATGCGTGGCTTCCATCCAGGGCTTTGGCAACGTGGCACAGTATGCGGCCATCGGCTTTGTAGACGTGCTGGGCGGCCATGTGGCGTGCGTTTCCTGCTACGACCTGGCCGATAAAAAGCCTTACACCTATTCTCATCCCGACGGCATTGACCCGCACTTTCTACAGGGTATCACCGACCAATATGGCACGATTGACAAGGTCAAGGCCAAGGCGGCCGGTTATGTCATCGAGGATGAGATGGCCTGGATTAGCAAGGACGTGGATGTGCTAATCCCGTCGGCGCTCGAAGGCATGGTCAACAAAGACACCGCACCACGCATCGGCCCGCGCGTCAAGCTGATCGCCGAAGGCGCGAACGGCCCCACCACATTGGACGGGGACGAGATCGTCAAACAGCGTGGTATCTTTCTTATCCCCGATTTTCTCTGCAACGCGGGCGGTGTGACGACTTCGTACTTTGAGTCGGTGCAGAACGACATGAATTATTACTGGGCTCGCGAAGAGGTCTTGCAGCGGCTGGATCAAAAGATGACCAAGGCGTTTGCGGATGTGCTCCAGATGTCGCTCGAGCGCAAGGTCTACATGCGCGACGCGGCCTATCTGGTTGCCATTGATAAGGTGGTCAGGTCCATGCGGCTGCGTGGCTGGGTATAAGAGAACGACCCGTGCTATAATAGGGGCGATCCGAAGGGTCGCCCCTGTTCGTTTCTACCCGTGAGATCAAGTGCACTATGTCTGAACTCTATGAAGCTCCCAAGATTTTGGCGATTTACCTGCAAATTGCCAATTATCCCGTTCTAGGGCAAGAGATTCGCCAGCGAATGCGTGCAGAACTTTTCCGCCGTGGCGTCATCACCCCCGAGTCATTGGAGAAGGAAGTGCGCGAAAAGGCGCTTCTCTCGCAGCGTCGCGAAGGCGTGGCTGGACAGACGGGAGAAGACGAGCCGCATTGGGAACAGCGCAAACAGACTATTCAGGACCATCTAACTGATTTTTACTTTGCTTACAATTTTCCATTGGAGCTGTTTCAAAACATTATCTCCGAACTGCTGGCGGGTCGCTCCGTCAGCCCCGACGATTTGGATTTGCATTTCAATCCGGAGCTAGCCCCGTTAGAGTTGTTGCTGAAACAGGCCTCGGACTATGAGGCTCTGCCGGAAACGGAACGAGCCAAGGTGCGCCACCACCTGGAAGAGATTATCGTGGTACTGATCAAAACCATGATCAGTGATCACCTGGACTTTGTCCGCGTTTCCAAAACATGGTTCACCTCCGAAGATCTAAAGTTTATCCAATCCCGGCGTATTGGCCGGGGCAAGATTGGCGGCAAAGCGGCCGGATTGCTGTTGGCCTGGAAGATACTGCAGGCCTTTGCGCCCTTGATGGCCCAGCAAATCGTTCTGCCCGAATCGTATTTTATCGGTACCGATGTCTTTTACGACTTTATCTCGTTCAATCAGCTCGAGTACTATATTAACCAAAAATACAAATCGCTTGACCAGATCCGTCAGGACTATCCCACGATCCAGACCATCTACGAGCAAGGGCGCTTCCCAGATGATGTTATCGAAAAACTAGACGCTATCCTGCAAAAGGTGGGCAAAAAGCCGCTCATTGTACGCTCGTCCAGCCTGCTCGAAGACAAATTTGGCACTTCATTTGCAGGCAAGTATGATAGTCACTTTTGTCCTAACCAGGGCACGGTCGAAGAGAACCTTGCTGCGCTGATGCTGGCGATCCGCCGCACCTATGCCAGCGCGTCGAACCCAGATGCATTGCTTTATCGCCGTCGCATGGGTCTGCTCGATTATGATGAGCGGATGGCGATCTTGCTGCAAGAGGTGCAGGGCCAGGTCTATGGGCGTTACTTTTTTCCGGATCTGGCCGGTGTGGGCTTTAGCCGTACGCCCATCCTCTGGCATCCGCGCTTGCGCCGCGAGGATGGTTTTGTGCGACTGGTGCTCGGTCTGGGCACACGCGCCGTCAACCGGGTCGCCGACGACTATCCGCGCCTGATCAACCTCAGTCACCCGATGCTCCGCCCGGAAGGGTCGCTGGCCGCTATGCGCCGCTATTCCCAGCACTTTATTGACTTGATTAACCTGGAGACGAATGAACTGGTGACGTTGCCCGTGGAGCAAGTGATTGGCCTGGACTATCCACCTTTACGATGGGTGGTCTCTGTGGACGATGGTGATACGTTGATGCCGGTCGTGTCGTTAGGTCCCAGAGTCTCTCCACGCAACCTGGTGTTGACCTTTGATACACTTTTGCAGCGTAGTGATTTCGTTCCGCATATGAAGAGTATGCTGTCTGTTTTGTCCCAACACTACGAGTACCCTGTTGACGTCGAGTTTGCCGTCAGCCTGGCGCCGGCCTCGCCCAGGCCCAAGCTCACTTTCCACTTGCTTCAATGTCGCCCTCAGAGCAGCATGAGAGGAGAAAAGGTTCGTCCGATTCCCACCGATGTGCCCGACCAGAATAAGGTGTTCATTGCCACTCGCATGGTGCCGCAGGGCATGGTCAGCTGCGTCGAGTACCTGATCTACGTAGATGAGTCGGAATACGGCAAACTGGCCGACACGCTTGCTCGCCATGAAGTGGCGCGCTACGTGGGCTTGCTGGACAAGGCGCTCGAAGGGCATCACTTTATCATGCTCGGGCCGGGTCGTTGGGGATCCGCCAACCCTGACCTGGGTGTGCCGGTCACCTATGCCGACATCTGCAATTCCTGTGCTCTGGTGGAAATCGCTGTGGCGCAGCAAGGACTTGTTCCAGAGCCCTCCTACGGCACACATTTTTTCCAGGATTTGGTCGAGGCCGAGATCTACCCGCTGGCCATCTACCCAGAAGAGCAGGGCGATTACCTGAACCAGGCTTTCCTGAATGGGGCGCGGAATCATCTGGAGACTCTTTTGCCGCCGGCGGCCGGGTATAGCAAGTGCATCAAAGTCATCCACGTTCCCTCGGAGCGAGAGGGCCACTACCTTGAGATCGTGATGGATGGCGAGCGTGCGCTGGCCTATATCGCTCGGCCAAGTGAGGATTTGGGCGTGGCATCCCCTCCTGTATCACAGACCGAGATGCTGGTTTATGGGCGGAAATGTTGAATCAGCTTGGCCTGGTCGTCAACCTTTGCCCTGCTTCCAACTTTGTTTCTGATCCTCTTTCACTTGTGCTTCGGGCAAAGGTCGCTGATCGGTTATTGAGGTACCGCCATGAAGCCAGGCTGCCTGATCCTGTCTGCCGTGCGACGCACAACTCGCCCATTGAATTGGGTTGCTCTAGGCGCCAGCCTCGCTCTGGCCTTTTGTCGCTCTCGCTCTGGCCACTCTCATTGGGGAAAGGCCCCCGTCCTCAGTAGTTTTTGCCCAGCGTGTGATGGCTGTTCCCGCCACGGAACTGCATGTTTGTCCCAGCGGATATATTTACTCAACAGCGGTGTGAGCAATAACTATGGCACAAGGAGGTGCTGATATGAAGCCCAACTTTTGGCTCAACGTCCTGAATGTCGTCATCGTATCGGTCTTGCTATTCGGGCTGACCGGCGGAGCCGCGGCCCAGGACCCTGGCCCGCAGCCACCGGACAAACCCACGCCAGTCAATACGGGCAACCACGCCCCGCAGGGCATGCAGGTTGCACCGCCTGCGCTTGGGCCGCGATCACAGGTAGGCGCAGCTTTCACGTACCAGGGCCAGCTCAAGAAAGGCGCGACCCCGGTCACTGGCAACTGCTCGATGGACTTTCGTCTGTATGACCAGCCGAGTGGCGGCAACCAGGTGGGTGGACCCATCATTTCCACTGTGCCGGTGAACAACAGCCTGTTTACCGTGCCACTCGACTTTGGCGCGGCGTTTACGGGCGACGCGCGCTGGCTGGGCATCCAGGTCCAGTGCCCCGGCGATAGCGGCTATGCCGACCTGGGTCGCCAACTCATCACTGCGGCGCCTTATGCGCTTTCGCTGCAGCCCGGGGCCGTCATCAGCGGGAGTGTGTACAACGGACCAGTGCTACAACTGTACAACACAGATCCATCGCCGAGCGGCGGTGGTTACGCTATCTCGGCCATCAACTACAGCGGCAACACCTGGCGGCCGGCCATCTATGGTGAAAACAGAGGCGCCAGCGCCGGAGTTGCTGGTCGGAGCGATGGCTCGAATGCTGTCCTGGGCTGGAACCAGAGTAATAACTGGGCCGGTGTTTTGGGCCACAACGAAGGGGCGGGCACTGGTGTGCGTGGCGAGAGCACCGGAGGCATCGGCGTGTACGGCTATAACAGTGGCACCGGCTACGGCGGCTGGTTTGATAGCGCCAGCGACCACGGAGACTTGGTCTTGGGCGGAGCAGTCGGCAGGCTCAACACCGATCCTGGCAATGCGAACAGCAATCTGATTCTTTCCAGCAACAATGACGTCACGGTGAGGCTGGACAATGACGGCGGCGAAAACGGCACTTTCCGAATCGTCAATTCTGGCGGTTCAGACGTTATCACCGCGGACGAACAGGGCAACCTTTCCCAGCTTCGCACAGGAAACGGGCTGGTGAAAGCCGCCGTTTACGCCGACTGCAGCAAGCATAGCTCGTCTATAGTACGCTCTTTTAGCAGCGTGGGCGGCATGGTCACTATCACGAACGGGGTAACGGACGGGACCTGCACCATAGATTTTGGCTTCAAGGTGGATGATCGCTTCTTTACGGCCACGGCCACGGACGTTGATGATGAAATAGGACACCCTGACCTCAATATTCGGGGCGTCACGTGCGGTTTCACTGTCAACAGCAACCAGCTTGTGTGCTATCGCTGGAACGGCAACCCAGGGGCCCTTATCAATGGCGCCATCATGGTCGCCATCTACTAATCGTGCGAGGAAGGAGGCAAATCATGAAGGGCAAGCGACGGGTCTTCTGTCTTTGCAAGGCTGCCATGCTGATGGCACTGGTTGCTCTGTTCCTGCTGATCTTGTCCGCATGGGTCTATGCCCAATCCGGTGGCGGCTATGACCTGACCTGGAACACGATGGGCAGCGGCGGGGGCAGCAATGGTGGCGGGGGTTACACTTTGAACGGCACCATCGGTCAACCAGAGGCGGGCATGCTCAGTGGCGGCGGGTATGTCCTCGTCGGCGGCTTTTGGGAAAGTGCGCAGGTCCCTGTCGGCATCATTGTGGTTCCCAATCTGGGTGGTCTGCTGATCATCACCGATACCCAGGGATTGACCACGACGGTTCAAATCCCGCCGGGTGCAGTCACCCGCACCACTGAGATAACCATTACGCCGATTCTCTTACTCACAGAGCCAATCTCACCTGGTCTGCGCTTTGCCGGTCATGCCTTCGATCTGGACGCCTACTGGGATGGGCAGCTTCTCACCAGCTTTACGTTCGAAACAACGGTGACAGTCACCATCCACTACTCGGACGCCGACGCGAGGGGGCTTGATGAAAAGACGCTCCAGCTATACCGGTGGGTGTCGGCGCGTTGGGAAGTCGTCAGGGCACGACTTGGGGAAGGTCAAACGCTGGACCCGGTCAACAATGTGTTGACAGCCTGGCTGCGCGGACTTAGTCGGTACGGTGATATGGGAGTCGGCAAGTATGATACCTATTTGCCGATCATCATCAGGAACAAGTGAAGGACGGGAGACTTGACCCGAGTAGACCGAGGCTTGTGGGCCGGAGTGTGTGTGGGCGTGGTCGCGGTGTGGTTGACCGTTGCTCATGGACTGCCCTACGGTCACGATTCTGAGCTCCATATCTATAGCCAGGTAGCGTGGGATGCGCTCATTCGGCACGGCACGCTCTACACACGCTGGATGCCCTTCCTGGGGTACGGCTATGGCTTTCCGCTCTCGAATTACTACCCGCCCTTGCTTTACTATGTGGCGGAACCCTTCCGGCTGCTAGGGCTGGATGCGCTGATGGCCCTCCGTCTCACGCTGGGCCTGGCACTCGTCGGCGCAGCGGTAGGGATGTACGCCTGGGTGCGTGATCTGTTTGGGCCAGGCTCAGGCGTGGTGGCTGCGACAGCCTATGTCTTTTCCCCTTACGTGATGGAGCCCTCTCGGAAAGTCCGAGTAGGCCATTTTCATGGTTGAATAGGCTACCGAACTCGGTAGTCTTTAACGTTTTACCCCCACCTGTGGCAAAATAGGACGTATCTCACACGTTCCGTTCTTGGCCCACAGGAGGGGGCC
>CAYGWJ010000494.1:0-4696 GCA_964353405.1 uncultured Anaerolineae bacterium | reverse complement strand
ACCGCGCAGAAGGCGCACACGCTCGACAAGTTTGGGTTCCTCGTGGTGTATCAAGTCACGCCCGGCACTTTGTGACGCACCACCGAGATTTTGTCACACCAGCAGCCCGCTGGTCACATTTGCCGGGAGTCTGAGTATATGCCAAGTCAGCACAATGCAACAAAAAAGCCGGGCCACCTGGCCCGGCTCAAAGTCGCCGTCTTGTGGTATCATAGCTGTGTTGACTGTGGCACGGGCGTTTGGGCGACTATGCATCTACGACCGCTGATGGTTCAGGTTTGTTGCCAGATAAAGAAGCCGTCCAGTCATCACGAGGTGATTAAGAGTTGCGTCAACCAGTCCACCGGCTCACACGCCTCGAATTCTTTGTGCTCATCAGCGTGATCCTCATCGCAGCCATTCTGCGCCTGGCCGGGCTGGGCCGCGTCCCGCCTGGCCTGTATCGCGACGAAGCCTTTTACGGGCTGGACGCCGTCAATGTGCTGCACGGACAGCACTCGATCTATTTTCCCGCCAACAATGGCCGCGAGCCGATGTTCATTTATCTCCTGGCGGCCTCCATCGGCGCGCTGGGCCGCACTCCATTCGCCCTGCGATTGCCCGCCGCGCTCATCAGCCTGCTGACGGTTCCGGCTACGTTTCTCATGGCGCGCGAGCTGTTCGGCAAGCGCGTGGGCTTGCTCTCGGCAGCGATTCTAGCTGTGACACTATGGCCGGTTCACCTGGCGCACATTGGATACCGGGTCGGACTGTTGCCACTCTTGGCCGCGCTCACCGTGTGGCAGGCGTCACGTGGCGCGCGCACCGGTCAACCACGGCACTGGATCGCCGCCGGAATTCTGTATGGTCTGAGCTTTTACACTTACCTGGCCGTGCGCTTTACACCGCTGGTGATTGCGATTTTCGCGCTCTACATCTGGTTTGCCCATCCGCGCGAGAGAACCAATTTGAGAAAAGTCGCGCTGCCCTTTGGCATGTCTGCGCTGATCGTCGTCGCGCCGTTGGCGATCTATGCGCTCGGCCACTGGGATATTTTCATGGGGCGCGGCGGGCAGGTGACGATTTTCAATCCGGGCATCGGCGGGCCGAATCCCTGGCTCACGTTGGTAGGCAATGTTGCACGCGCGACGGGGATGTTCTTTTGGCGCGGCGATTTCAGCGCGCGGCAGAATTTGCCATATCGCCCCGTGTTCGATCCAGTGATGAGTGCGTTCTTTCTCGCCGGAGTCGTCATCGCGTGTGTCCGAGCGCGGCGTGAGGCAGCCCCGGCACTGGCGCTGATCTGGATGGTCGTGATGCTCCTGCCGACGATCCTGGCCGAAGACACGCCACATTTCTTGCGCGCGGTGGGGGTGTTGCCAGTGATTGCCGTGTTTCCTGCCCTGGCACTGGATTTGCCGAATCTTGAATCTCAAACACCTGCACTTGCAACAAGCGCCAGTGCAGGTGCAAGTGTTTCAAATCTCAAAACCACACCCTCCCCTTTGAAATTTGAGATTTGGTATTTGATATTTCCGGTGTTGGCGGTCAGCCTGGCCTTGACAAGCTATGATTATTTTGTAAGGTATGCTCGCGACGAGACTGTGAGATTTTGGTTCGACGATGCCGGAGCGCAATTAGCTGCTGAGATCAATCGCTTTACCGGAGTTGGCTGGACGGGCAGCGAATGGAGCGTGCCGGATACATCACCCGCGCCTGACCACCGCGTGTACCTTGACCGGTCGCTGTGGGAGGGTTTTGTCAATGCCCAATTTCTTGTGCCGCACGATTCCGCGCTGACGCTCATCAAAACTGGCGGCGAGTTACCGCCTCCCAACCCTGGGCCAACGTTGCTCCTGCTCTGGCCTTATGAAGATTGGCGGCGCGACCTGGCGCTCTTGCCGCACCCATCCGTGCTCGAATTCCGCCAAGGGGCACTCTCCAAAGGTGACCGCGACAAGGAACCGATCGTGACGTATCTCGTCGTCCACGCCGATCCCTACTTGACCGTCCCCGCGCCGCAGGCTCAGTTTAGAGGCGGCGTGCAACTGGTCGGCGCGCAAGTGAAAGGCCAACACGTCCGGCTGACGTGGTACGCGCCGCAGACGCCTGATGCGGATTATGCAGTGTTCGTGCATGTGTTGCACGAGGGCACGCTCGTAGCCCAACACGATAGCGATCCGACCGGCGGACTCTACCCAACGTCCCAGTGGCGGCCCGGCGACATGATCGTAGATGACCACGTTCTTTCAGGCACATGGGACACCCAACGCGACCAGGTGATGGTCGGACTGTATCGCCGCGACACGGGCCAGCGACTGCCGGTCGTGGATGCCGGGGGGGCTGTCCTGGGTGATTCGGTGCAAGTCAAGTAGATGGAGCAAGCGTGATACGTGATACGTGATGCGTGATGATCGCGCAGTATGTATCGCGCATCACGTACCAGAATGAAGAACACACCCAACAAACTCATCTCATCATTGCCGGTCCTCACACTGCTCATCCTGGCGCTCCTCGCCGCCGCACCGCTGTGGGGACCCGGCCTGGTGAACACGCGCGCGGGCGGCGACAGTCCCTTTTTGCTCTGGCGCACGCACCAGATGGCAGCCAACTTGCGTGCGGGCGTATTCCCGGCCCGTTGGATGCCCGATGCCGCTTACGGTTATGGCTACCCGTTCTTTAGCTACTATGCCGCGCTGCCCTTTTACCTGGCCGGGCTGTTGAATGTCGTCGGCGTGGATATTCTCACCGCCATCAAGCTGACGCAGACGCTCGGCTTTGTCCTGGCGGCGTTTGCGATGTACGGCTGGACGCGGCGCCACTTCTCTCAGGCCGGCGCGTGGCTGGCAGCGGTGGCCTATACGTTTGCCTCGTTCCACCTGGTCAATGTCTACACGCGCGGCGATTCGCTCTCCGAGTTCTATGCCGGTGTGTTTTTCCCCCTCATCTTGTGGGCGATTGAGTCTACCGCCGAACGGCGCGACGCGCGCTCGATGGCCGGTCTGGCATTCGCATTCGGCGGATTGTTTGTCACCCACAATCTTTCGGCCCTGATCTTTAGCCCGTTCGTGGCGCTGTATGCCGTGCAGCGCGGCCCTAGTCTGCGCGCTCCACACCTCACGTTTCACGCCTGGGCACGGTGCGCTGTGGGTCTGGCGCTTGGCCTGGCGCTTTCCGCCTGGTGTTGGGCGCCCTACTTTTTTGAAAGAGAGTTTGGACAGCTTGCCGAGCAGACCACGGGCTATTTCAATTACTCGAACCACTTTCGCGGCCTGGACCTTGTTCAACCGACGCTGGCATTCGACTATGACGTCGGCAAGACGACGCCGTTTTCGATGAGCTCTGTTCAGGCCTTGTTCGCCATGGGGGGCGCCGTCGTCATCGCCGTCAGCGCGATCCGTCAGCGCAAGTTGGATGGTTTGTCCGCGTTCACCCTGTTCGGGCTGTTCATCTCGACGTTCATGATCACGCCGCTGTCCAGGCCGCTGTGGGAGCATGTGCCGTATTTGCCCTTTGTCCAGTTCCCTTGGCGCTTTTTGACCGTGCAAGCTGTTTTCACAGCGCTCGCCACGGCGCAAATCTCAAATCTCAAATACCAAATCCCAAATCTCAAATCTCAAATCTCAAATCCCAAATACGCAACACACAATACGCAATATGTAGCCGTTATGGTTGGCATGCTTGTAGCGGCCGCGTCACTCTTTAACCTGCACCCTGCGCGCCTGTACATCAGCCCGTCGGACGTGACGACAGAACGCTTGCAGCTTTACGAGATGTTCACCGCCAACATCGGCACGACGATCCGTTACGAGTATCTGCCGCGCGGGGTTGTGCCTCGCTGGTATACGTCTGATGCGCTGATCGAGCCGGGCCAGCCGATGCGCGCGGCGGCGCTTGACGGCGAGGCGAGCGCATCACGGTTGACAGCGGGGCCGACAAAGCAGACATGGCGCGTAGCGGTGAATTCATCCAGCGCGACGGTCGCTTTTCCGATTTTATGGTGGCCCGGCTGGCAAGCGACGTTGGACGGCAAGCCGACGCCGATTCGCCCGGCGACCAGTTCGGGCCGCATCGTGCTCGACGCGCCGGGTGGCGAACATACAGTCGTGTTGTCACTCGGCCGAACGCCGTTGCGGGCAGTGGCGGAGAGCATATCGCTCATGGCTCTGATCGTGATGGTGATGGTGTGGCTGCGCCCGACGTTGAAACGTCGGGTTGAAAATGCAAAGGACGGCGAATCGCCCTCGGCCCGCTCGAGTGGGCCTGGCTCTTGCCGCCGGTTGATCAGCCGGTCAGCCGGGTTGGCCTTTCTGATTTTGCTTATCGCCGCCGTGGAATTTGCCTCTCGTTCTGTGGCACAGCCACGCTCAAACGACGAAACGATGGATTTTGTCTCTCAGCCGTACCTGCACCACAATCCGGGCGGCGCGCGCCTGGGGCAAAACCTGCGATTACGGGCTTATGACTTGACGGCAGACGAGTTGCAGGCCGGGCAGACGTTGGACGCCAGGATCAGTTGGCTGAACACAGGCGACCCGCAACCTGTGACCGTGACGCTGGTCAGCCCGGCTGAACACCTGGTCGGATTACAAGACGCACCTGTACTGGCTCAATCGGTGTCGCTCATTCCCTCTATCGCCCTGACACAGGCAACCACGATTCAGCCGATGACCTATTCGCTGCCCATTTCACCTGAAACACCCCGAGGCGTCTATCT
>CAYGWJ010000493.1:0-9120 GCA_964353405.1 uncultured Anaerolineae bacterium | reverse complement strand
GTGCCCACGCCCACCTTTATCATCACCGCTGCCGGGCGCGACGCCACGCGTGCGCTCGAAATTGCGTTGGCCGCCAGGGCGATTGGCCGCCGCATTGTCGCGGTTGTGCCGGAAGGCCAGGTGTCAGTGTCTGCCCAGGCCGACGTGACGCTGCGCTTTGCCCCTATCCGCGAGGTGTTCAGCCCGCTGGTCGCGTGCCTGCCGGGCATGTTGTTCGCCGCGCAGCGTGCCGACGTGATCGGCGAGCCGTTCTTTCGCGCCTTTGGCGGCGGGCGTGATGTATCCGGCGGGGGAGGCATTTCTCGCATCCGCACCAGTGAGATCGTTGATTGAAACGTGAAACGTAAGCTGGCGATTGGAAATCACGTCTACAACAGCCAAGTCGGCCTGCGCCGACTAGATGCCAACCCGCGAAGGCGGGTTTCGCTGGTGTTGGTGCGGTTTCAACCGCCGCCAGCAAGAGTAGAATGGACTGCCCATGCAACTCACCTTCGATAAATTCACCGTCATCGCCGCGCTTCACCTGCTGCCCTTCCCCGGCAGCCATCATCCTGACGCGCGGCCCATTCCCGAAATCGCCGAGCGCGCGCTGGCGAATGTC
The DNA here is from genome assembly GCA_964353405.1 of uncultured Anaerolineae bacterium. Lineage (GTDB taxonomy): Bacteria > Chloroflexota > Anaerolineae > Fen-1058 > Fen-1058 > JBGLNJ01. Next base: position 8,519 of record CAYGWJ010000493.1, on the reverse strand, counting down.
CGCGCTGCTTATGAGAATGAGGTGCGCGCGCTTTACCTTCAGGACCTGGGCGACACACCGGTCGCGCCACAGGTCGAGCCACATACCGTCGCGGGGATGACGGCCGTCGGCACGGCAATTCGACGCGAGTTTCCCGACCTCGCGTTGGGCATTTGCCTGATGAGTCACGGCGCGCGCGAGCCGCTCGCCATCGCGCAGGCGCTTGGCGCGCAGTTTGTCCGGATCAAGGTATACGTCGGCGCGATGGTCAAAGCCGAAGGCATCTTGCAAGGCTGCGCTTACGAGGCGATTCAGTATCGGGCGCATGTTGGCGCGCAAGATATTGCGATCCTGGCCGATGTCTATGACCGAACGGGCGAGCCGCTGGGCCGCATGCCGCTGGCCGACGAAGCGCGGCAGGCCGCCACGTTCGGCCGCGCCGACGGACTGATTCTCACCGGCAAGTCATTTGACGAATCGAAAGCCATGCTGGCTGAGGTGCGTGCGGCCAGGCTTGGCGTGCCCCTTTTGCTGGGTGGCAGCGCGACGGCCGAGAACCTGTCACAGGTCAAATCGCTCTGTGATGGCGTCATCGTGAGCACGGCTTTCAAGCGCATCGGCGGCTGGACCAAGGAATCGCTCGGCGCGGACTGGGATGGCACGCGCATCCGCGTGTTCATGGACGCGGTGCAGCGTGGTTGACCTCCGGGAGGTCTATCGGTCGCAGGCCGAGGCCTATGCACACTTTGTCGCGCACGAGGACTATACGAGTCATCTGTTGCCGGCGCTCAACCGGATCAGGCCGCTGGACGCGCTGGATGTGCTGGAGCTGGGCGCAGGCACCGGGCGGCTCACGCGACTGGTGATGCCGCTGGCAAGATCTATACTGGCGCTCGATGTGTCCACTGCGATGCTTGAGATAGCGCGAACCAGTCTCCGGTTGAGCGGTGAGCACAACTGGCACATCGCGGCGGCCGATCACCGCTGGCTGCCCGTGCGCGATCATGCGGCCGATGTCGTGCTGGCCGGATGGACCATCGGCCAGCACGTGGCGTGGAATCCCGGCACGTGGCAGGCGGATGTTGAGTGCATCCTGTCCGAGATCAGGCGCGCGCTACGCCCAGGCGGGACAGTCATAATTCTGGAAACGCTCGGCACGGGCCACGTTGCTCCGCAGCCCCATCCACGGCTGGCCGATTACTGCGCACATCTGGAACGCATCGGCTTTGCGTCCACCTGGATTCGTACCGATTACAATTTCGAGTCCGGGGCGCAGGCACAGGACCTGATGGGCTTTTTCTTTGGACAGGACGAAGCAAAACAGATGGTCAGCCAGTACGGCACGGTCATCCCCGAATGCACCGGCCTGTGGTCGGCCCAAGTGTGAGCCATGTCCGATTTCGTGTGCTGCGGCGGACTGCGGATTGATTACCTCATCACCTCAGAAGGTCAGGCGCGTCTGCGCGAGATGGGGGGCAACGCACTGTATGCCGCCGCCGGGGCGCGCGTGTGGGGCGCGGCGGTCGGCCTGCTGGGGCGCGTGGGCGAAAACTATCCGGCGGGCTGGCTGGAGGCGCTCAAGCGACAGGGATTGGACTCGACCGGCGTGCGGGTCGTGCCGGGCCAGCAGGAGATGCGCACCTTTTACGCTTATCATGATCCCCGCACACGCACCGACACCGACCCGGCTCGCCACTTTGCGCGGATCGGTCAACCGCTTCCAGAGGATCTGGCCGACTATGTCCATTCAACGCCCGGTCAGGATGACCCGGATCACTATGAGTCGCTCGCCGTGCAGCCTGACGATTGGCCATCGGCATATGACGGCGCGCGCGCCGCGCATCTTTCACCCATCAGCATCCGCACGCACACGTTTCTGCCGGAACGAGCCAGGCGAGCGGGCGTGGCGCAGATCACGCTCGACCCGGGCGAGCGGTACATGGTACCGCGCCTGCGCGCGCACGTCGAGACGCTGCTCCGACACGCCGACGCCTTTCTGCCTAGCGAGCAGGAGGTGCGCTCACTGCTAGGCGGGGTTGATCTGTGGGATGCCGCCACCGCATATGCGCGCTGCGGGCCGCGCATCGTCGTCATCAAAGTGGGCGACCAAGGCGCACTGGTCTATGAGCGCGAACGCGAGCGCCGCACGCACGTGCCGGCCTATCCGGCCCGCGTCGTGGATACCACAGGCGCGGGCGACAGCTTTTGCGGCGGATTCATGGTAGGACTGGCCGAAACCGGCGACGCCGTCCGCGCGGCGATGCACGGTGCGGTGTCGGCCTCGTTTGCCATCGAAGGCTACGGAGCGTTGTATGCGTTTTACGCTGCCCCGGCCCAAGCACAAGCCCGACTGGAACATCTCGAACAACTGATGTAGAACGCCATGTGTGGCGACCTGCATGAACACACTCGCGCAGGTCTCAATACGGAGTAACCGAATGCCTCATAAAGTGATCTGCGATGTGGATACGGGCGGCGACGATGCTGTCGCGATTCTGGCCGCCGGGCACAGCCCGTTGACCGAGCTAGTAGCCGTGACCGCCGTGGCGGGCAATGCGCCGCTTGAGGTCACGCTCGAAAATTCGCTCAAGGTGGTGGAGCACGGCGCGTTGGCGCATGTGCCGGTGTATGCCGGAGCGGAGCAGCCTCTCATCGGCGCGCAGAACGTGCCGCCGCTCGACCCGACGCAAGAGCGGCGATTGCGCCTTGCCCCACCGACGATCAGGCCGCAGTCCATGCGCGCCGCACAGTTCCTCGTCGAGTATTACATGAGCGAGGCCGGGCCGGAAACGATCCTTGTTCCCACCGCCCCGCTGACCAATATTGCGTTGGCGTTGCGTCTAGAGCCGCGCATTGCCCGGCGCATCCCGCGCATGGTCACCATGGGCGGCGCGTATATCGAGGGTAACACAACGCCTTCCGCCGAGTTCAACATCCTGGCCGACCCGGAGGCCGCGCACATTGTCTACAGCGCGGGCATTCCCATCACTATGATTGGATTGGAAGTGACGGGTCAGTCGCTGATCACGCTGGACGATGCGGCCCGCATCCGCGCGCTCGGCACGCCGCAGGCGCGCATCGCCGCCGATTTGATTGCACAAGAAGTCCAGTGGTTTATGGATCACCGGGGCTGGCAGGCCGGGCAAGTGTATGATGCTTGCGCTGCCGTCGGCGCAATGGACCTGTCCGTCATCGAAACCAGGCCGATGCACGTGGACATTGAATTGACCGGCACGCATACGCGCGGTCGAACCGTCGCCGATATTTCCGGCTACCACAAAAAGCCCGCGAATGTAGATGTGGGCGTGGGCATTGATCGCGAGCGATTCATGCATTTGTTGGAAGAGGCATTGGCCGGGTAGGGGCAAACCTGCGTGTTCGCCCGACGGTCGGGTAGGGGCAAACCTGCGTGTTTGCCCGATGGTCGGGTAGGGGGAGATGTTTTGCAGCAAGGTAGAGGAAAAGCATGAGTGGACATATCGTCGTCGTCGGCAGCTTGAACATGGATTTGGTCGTTCGTTCGCCACGTCATCCCAGGCCAGGCGAAACAATCATCGGCGGTGAGTTTCGCACCATCCCCGGAGGCAAAGGGGCGAACCAGGCCGTGGCTGCGGCCCGGCTTGGGGCGAGGGTCGAGATGGTTGGCCGCGTAGGGGCTGATGGGTTCGGCAACGACTTGCTGGCAAACCTGCGCGGGGTCGGCGTGAACACGACTCATGTCAAGCAAGATCCGGCCGCGTCCAGCGGTGTGGCGCTCATCGTCGTGGATGCCAGAGGACAAAACACCATCGTGGTGGCCTCTGGCGCCAACATGAGCCTGACTGAACAAGACGTGGAGGCAGCGGCATCGGCCTTGCAGGGAGCCGCTGCGATATTGTTGCAACTGGAAAGCCCGCTGCCTGTCGTCGCCCGCGCCGCCAGTCTGGCACGCAAATGTGGCGTGCGCGTCATCCTCAACCCGGCTCCTGCTAGACAGCTCGACGCCGATATGCTCGCTCTGGTAGACTATCTCATCCCAAATGAAAGTGAGGCGACACTGCTCACAGGTATTGAAGTGCGAGATTCGCGCAGTTGCAAGCGTGCTGCTGTCAAGTTGCTCAAGCAAGGCGTTGGTGGGGTCATTCTGACGCTGGGCGCTCGGGGTGCGCTGCTGGTCAACACAGACGGTGCGACACGCGTCCCGGCTTTCCGCGTAAAGGCCGTTGATACCACCGCAGCCGGCGACGCGTTTGTCGGCGCCTTCGGCGTGGCGCTGGCCGAGAGTCAATCGCCTGCCGCTGCGATGCGCTTCGCCTCGGCGGCAGCGGCGATTTCGGTGACGCGCGTGGGCGCACAGCCTTCTATGCCCACCCGCGCGGAAGTGGAGGCGTTCCTCGTCGAGCAAGGAGGAGCGTGAAAAAGAAAGACGGCCTCAACCCGGCTCTGGAGAAGGATGCATTGCCATGACGGACAAGCTCACCCGCCGCGAAAGATGGACGTATGGCTCAGGCGACCTCGGCTTTAGCCTTACATCAACCATCATTGGCGCCTACTTTGCCATTTATTTGACGGATGTGGTCGGCGTTTCTCCTGCCATTGCCGCGTTGGCTATTTTTGTCGGCGGCACATGGGACTATATCAATGACCCAATCGTCGGCTACATTTCCGACCGGACGCGCACTCGCTGGGGACGCCGCCGCCCGTTCCTGCTGTTTGGTGCGCTGCCCTTTGTCCTGGTCTTTGCCGTGATGTGGTGGAGGCCACCCTTCACCAGCCAGGCCGCGCTGGCGGTCTATTATGCGTTGATGTATGCTCTTTACGATACGGTGGCGACCTTTGTCTACATGCCCTATTTCGCCCTGACGCCCGAATTGACCTCCGATTACGATGAACGCACGGAACTGACCACCACCCGGATGTTCTTTTCCATCCTGGGCAGCCTGGTGGCGTTCACCGTGCCACTTTTGATCGTGGGCGGATTCAACCCGTCTCACGCCGGGCGGGTTCTTATTATGGGAGCGACCTTTGGGCTTATCTCGGCCATTCCGTTATGGCTGGTCTTTTTCGGCACGCGCGAGCGGGAGGAATTCATGCATCAGGAGCCGACCAGCGTGCGGCAGGCGGTCAAAGCGGCGTGGCAGAATCGTCCCTTTGTCTTTGGTCTGGTTATTTTCCTGTTCACCTGGGTGACCATCAGCATCATCCAATTGATTCTGTTATACTATGTTAAATATGTTGTGCAGCGCGAAGCACAAAGCGATCTGATCATGGCGACCATCTTTGTGGTCGCGATGCTGGCGCTGCCGCTTTGGGAAAAAATCTCGCGTCGCTGGAACAAACGCCTGGCGTACATTGCCGGGATCGCCTTCCTGATGGGGGTTCTGCTCTTTCTGGCTTCCCTCAGCCCGGCGACCAGCCTGACGCTGCTCCTGGTTCTGTGTGTGCTGGCTGGGATCGGTGTGGCGGCGGCGCACGTCCTGCCCTGGTCCATCATCCCGGATGCGATCGAGTATGGCGAATGGCAAACGGGCGAACGCCACGAGGGCATGTTTTACAGCCTGATCACGCTGGCACAAAAGATCGCTGTTTCCGTTGCACTGCCGCTGGCCCTGCTCGTCTTGAATTATTCAGGTTATATCCCCAACAGCGCCACCCAGCCGGCCACGGCCGTGGCCGGCATTCGCATTATCGCTGGTCCCATCCCGGCCATCCTGCTGGGAATGGGGATTCTGTTTGCCGCACTTTATCCACTGGGGCGTGAAAACTATAGCGAGATCGCTCGCAAGCTGCAAGCTCGCCGCAAATCCGGGGCGGCCGGCCCAGAGTAGGGATTTCTGTGATAAAAGTGCAGCCGGTCCGAACAAGCCGTGAACAGCGCCTGTTCCTCACTTTTCCCTGGCAGATCTATAAAAATGACCCACTTTGGGTGCCGCCCATCCTGTCCGACCGTGAAAAGGTTGTTGACCCAAAATGCGGGCTGTTCTTCAAGAATGGCTACGCCGAGTTTTTCATCGCGTGGAAGGATGGGCGAGGCGCCGGAACGATCTGCTGTGCCGAGGACACGGCCGAGACGCGCGCCCGCGGTCACGGCGAGTGCATGTTCGGTTTTTTCGAGTGCATTGACGACTATTTTGTGGCCGAGGCTCTCTTTCGCCACGCACAAGGCTGGGCGCGTGCCCATCATCTATCTGCCATCTATGGCCCTTACAACCTTGACCGGGAAGACTCGCGCGGCATTCTGGTCAAAGGGCGAGACCGGCCAGCTCCCATCCTGTGTGGACACAACCCTGCCTATTACGTGGATTTCTGTGAACGCTTTGGAATGCAAAAGCGGGAGGCCGACAACCTGGCGTACGCCATTGATCTTGACCTGAACGCTCCAACCTTCCAACGCCTGGCGCGGCTGGCCGAACGCGTTCGCAAGCGGAAAAACATTATCATTCGCAGCGCGAACATGGAGGATGTGGAAGGTGAAATTGACCGCATCTGGGATTTGGAAAATCGCGCCCTGGCACACCTGGCCAATTTCGTCCCTTACCCGCGCGAGTCCATCGCAAGTCTGGTGCAGCCGCTTAAAGACCTGGCGGATCCCGAACTGATTCTATTTGCGGAAATGGACGGAAGGACGGTCGGCTGGTTTCCGGGCATTCCGAATTTCAACGAAATCCTGATCCATCTTAACGGCCTGCGGTACCCGTGGGACTATGTGCGGGCGCTGTGGTACCGGCATAAAAAGCCAGAGTGCGTCGCGATCAAGAGTGTGGTCGTTCCACCCGAATATTGGGACACCGGCGTGGCCATTCTCCTCTTTGACGAGATGGCGAAACGCGCCGTGGCCAAAGGTTTCAAGTGGGCTGATCTATCAATGACGGGCGAAGACAACCCAGATACCGGGGGCCTGGCACACCACATGGGCGCCAGGGTCTACAAACGCTATCGTTTTTATCGCAAAACCGTCGGTGACGTAAGGGCGTTCAACCCGCAGGGGGCTGTGCCTTGAACGCCCTTACGTGGCCCCGACACTTGCTCGGTGTACCCACTCGTGTCGGCTCTGGTGGGGATTACGCCTCGCTTGGGCGCAAATTGCTGTTCATGGCCGCCAGAAGCGCAGTGAGCGTCAGCAGCATCCCGGCCACGACAAACAACATCGTCACGTTCAGGTCGGCCAATACTCCGGCTAACGCATTGGAGATCGGTGCCAGCCCGACTTCAGTGAGCACGATCAGACTCATAAAGCGGCCCATCAGGTCCTTGGCCACGCGCTGCTGAGTCAAGGTGATAAAGTTGAGACTGCCAAAGCCAGCGCCGAGCCCGATCAGTAACCATAGCCCGCAAGCCAGGCTGAGGGTCGGCGCATAGCCGACGCCCACCATGAACACCCCCTCCGCCGCGACGAGCAGCAAGCTGATCGTCCCGGCCTGCTTGAGGCGAACCGCCCCCGCCGTCAAAGTCCCAATCAGCGCGCCAATGCTAAAGGTTGAGAGCATAGCGCCATAAGCGGCAGATCCTTCAGCAAAGCGGATTTTGCTGAGCGCTGCCGACCCGACGACGAGCGGTCCAACGAACAGAAGGTTTATGGCTGCCACGACCAGAATGAGCGTCATCAGCAACTTGTCGCTCCGAATATAGATCAGCATCTCGCCGATCTCGGCCAGGATGCCCGCGCGTTTGGGTGTTGCTTCGGGCTCGATCGGTTTGGGCGGGATCGCAATCGGGCGCATCATATACAACAAGATTGACGTGAACAGGAAGGTGGACGCATCGAACGCGAACGACAGCGCTATTCCCACGCTGCGCACGACCATGCCCGCCACACCAGGACCGACGATCTGAACCGTCTGCGAAGCCGCCTGCATCAGCGAATTGCTTGCTTGAAGGTTATCTTGGTTCACGATAATGGGAATCATTGCCCGATACGCCGGGTGGAAAAAGGCGTCAACCACACCAAAGCCAAACGCAATCACGTACAGCATCCAGAGTTGGACCATCTGACCAGCCACGACGAGCGTGAGGAGAACCGTAATGCCGAGCCGCAGCAAGTTGGAAACGATCATGACGGTGCGCGGTAAGAAGCGGTCGGTCACGACGCCGCCAATCAACATGAACACAGCGCGTGGGATGCCTTCGACCATCAAGAGGGCGCCAAAAGCCAGCATTGAGCCACTCATCTGAAAGACCAGCCAGGGCAGCGCGATGAAATAGAACTGGTCGCCGAACAGCGAGACATTTTCGCCGATCCACAGCAACCGGAAATTCCGATTCGCCAGCGGGCGTATCTGAGCCGACCGGCTGGGAGCCGCAGCCGCCGGACTCGGGTCCATCACTTTACTCTGATCGGACATTCGCCGTTATCCCCTCGTCGAAGCCGAAATTGCAGCATGGGTTGCTTCTATCAATCTCCAGGACCGCAGCAACCTGTGTATACTGATCGGAAATCAGTTGAGTGCACTCATGCCGAAGCTGGCGCTTGCCAACCCTCCGGCACCAGTTCGAAATTGGTCGTCAACAGGGAGGCCAGTTGGTCTCGATACTCATCCAGGTTGGCGAAAAAGTCTTCTAAC
>CAYGWJ010000492.1:0-37502 GCA_964353405.1 uncultured Anaerolineae bacterium | reverse complement strand
AAGCGAACGTACCAAAAAGAAACGGATGGGCCATGGATTCTGCAACGCACAACACCCGCTGTGATTGCTGACAAGTGTCCCAACTTTCAGTTGTTCTATCAAGACTTGCTCGCTTGCATCGAGAGACAATGAACGACTACGTGAGGTACCCATCAGCATGACATCTCCACTTCCCAAATGGTCATCTGAAGCCGATCGTCCCCCGCCCGAGCCGACCTACCTCCGCAAGGTGTTGAGCGATATCTGGGATGGCTCGTTCGTCCTGATCGTATGGACACTGCTCCTGTGGGTCCTAGGCTTTATGTTTATCTTCGCCAGCATCGTGGGCCGGCCGGTGGCCCTTCTCGTGGTCGTGCTGGGGATTGTGCCCGTCCTGACCGGCATGCTGGTCATGGTCGGTCGCAGCGCAAAAGGCAGCTTTATGCGCCTGGGCGACGCCTGGCGGGGGACGCGCCGTCTCTACTGGCACAGCGTGGCGCTAACGCTTCCGCTGGCACTGTTGCTGGCGCTGATAGAGCTCTCGGCTAACATCGTGTCCGCGGTTCCTGACCGCCGTGAGCTTGCCATCGCGCTGGCGCTCCAGATCGGCATCGGTTTGACGATGGTCATCCTGCACCTTTACCTGCTTCCCCTCCTGGCCTTGCTCGACACCTCGCTCAAGCAGACGGTGATGCTGGCCGTGTTGCTGGCTGGCAAGTTTATTTTGCAGACATTGGCGCTCCTGGCAGTGACCATCGTTCTGCTGGCACTCTCGACGCTTCACCCCCTGGTCTGGCTTGTGGTGCCGGGCGTGTGGTGCGTCATCGTGGTCAATGCCGCCTGGCGCATGGTCCAGCAGGCCGTGCCCGACTTGGCCCGAATTGACAAATAGACAAATATTCGTGTTATCACAGACAACCTAGGCAAGTGGATCAGCGCCCAAAACAGGCGCGGAAGGGAGCCCTACCGGATGACGATTGCCATTTATCCTGCCACGTTCGACCCTATCACATACGGCCACGTGGACATTGCTACGCGCGCTGCATCCATGTTCGAAAAGCTCGTCGTGGCAGTTTATGACCGTCCGCTCAAGAACCTGTTGTTCACGCCCGAAGAGCGATCGGACATGGTACGGCAGGCCTTGCAGCATCTTGCCAACGTCGAGGTAGACTTGTATCACGGTCTGACCGCCGAATTTGCGCGCCACTGTGGCGCGCGGGTCATCGTGCGCGGGCTCCGTGTGCTGTCCGATTTCGAGTGGGAATTTCAACTGGCGCTCACCAACCGCCAACTTGCGCCCGATATTGACACCATCTGCCTGATGGCAAGCCAGGAATATTCCTTCCTTAGCTCGAGCGTTGTCAAAGAAGTGGCGATGAACGGTGGACGGGTGGACGAGATGGCGCCCGCGCATGTCGTCGAAGCACTGACACAGCGATTCGAAACACTCGGCAAAGACGGCGGCGGCAAAGTCAGCCTGGTCTCGCTGCGCGATTGAACAACTAACTCTGAAAAGTCTAGTATACGGGAGGCGTGTGCATGGACATTCTGCATCTTGTAGATCGCCTGGAAGAACTCGTCAACGAAGGGCGGCGGCTGCCGCTCAGCAACAAGGTCATGGTGGACGAGCAAAAAATCTGGGACCTGATTGACCAGATGCGCATTTCCATTCCCGAAGAGGTCAAGAAGGCCAAGCGCACCAATCAAGAGCGCGACCGCATCATCGCTCAGGCGCACGAAGAAGCTGCGCGGATGGTGGACCTCAAGCGCGAAGAGGCCGCCGCGATGGTGAGCGAGCACGAGCTGGCCAAGGCCGCCGACGAGCGCGCTACCACGATTGTCGAGCGGGCCAAGCGCGACGCCGAATCGCTGCGCGCCGACGCCGACGAATACGTGATCCAGGTGTTGGACAGCCTGGGCGCCGACCTGGAGCGCGCGCTCAAGGAAGTGCGCAATGGCATCACGCGAGTCCAGGAAAGCCAGCGTTCACCTGCCGAGGTAGAGCCGGCAACCGACACTCCATCGAGTGGATAGGCCTGTACCCGTATCCGCTTATTCGTCAAGCCCAAGGTCGTCGGCTGCCTTGACACTCGGAGCGCATCTGCTATAATGCGGTTCTGCGCGCGACGAACGTCGCGCGCAGTTCATGTGATGAGGCAAGGCCGCCTCGCCTCAGAGGCGAAGCGGTTGACGTGAAAGGAGTTTTCCCAGTGAGTGCTCTTCCGAAGCGAAAGATTCAACAGGGGCGCCGCAATCGTCGGCGTAGCCACCTGGCGCTCAAGCCCCGGCAGCTCGTGGCGTGTGCGCAGTGCCACGAGCCGCACATGCCGCACCACGTGTGCCCCAATTGCGGCACCTATAACGGCGTTCAAGTCGTCGAAATCAAGGAAAAGACCAAGCGCAAGAAAGAATGACACTTGGACCCGAGGGGGTTTCTGAGGACCTCGGGATTCTGGAGTTACCACCATGAGCCAAGAGGCGATCGCCTTCGTTTTTCCCGGCCAGGGATCTCAGTTCGTGGGCATGGGCCGGGAGCTTGCGACGTTTCCGGACGCTCTGCGATTGTTCGCCCAGGCCGATGAGGTCCTGGGCTTGCCGCTTTCGCGGCTCTGCTTAAAAGGACCCGAGGCCGAGTTGAATGACACGGTCAACACTCAGCCGGCCATCGTGACGCACAGCATCGCCACGCTGCGCGTGATCGAAAGCAGAACCGGCCTCAAGGAACAGCTCAAACTGGTGGCCGGGCACAGCTTGGGCGAATTTTCGGCGCTGGTGTGCGCCGGAGCGCTTTCGTTCGCCGACGCGCTCAGGCTTGTCCGTGAGCGTGGCCGTTTGATGAAGCGGGCCGGGGAGCAGCATCCCGGCGCCATGGCCGCCATCCTCAACCTCGACCGGGCCAAGCTGGATGACATCTGTGCACAAGCCTCGCGCGTCACCGATCAGCCGGTACAGGTGGCGAATGACAACTGCCCAGGCCAGATCGTGATTTCGGGCGACAGGGCCGCGCTGGACAAGGCGATGGAGATGGCAAAAGCGCGCGGGGCCAAGCGATGCATTCCGCTGGCCGTGAGCATCGCCGCGCATTCGCCGTTGATGGCCGGAGCCGCGCAGGAATTTCGCGCGGCGCTTGAATCCGCGCAGTGGGCCGATTCACACCTGCCCGTGATCGCCAATGCTACCGCGCGGCCCGCCGGCCGCGGCGACCTGATCAACCTGCTCCTGGCGCAGTTGACCTCGCCCGTGCGCTGGACGGAATCGGTTCAGTTCATGATCGGCAAAGGTGTGACGCGCTTTGTCGAGGTCGGCCCAAAGGATGTGCTGTGCGGGCTGATCAAGCGCATTGACGCGGCGGTGACGGCTCAGCCGTTTACGGCGCCGGTTGGCGCCTAGTAGACAGTGATAACGAGCCATCCCGTACCGGATGGCTCGTTTTCTTTTCTACGTCGTCGCCCGTTCTACTGCCGCAGTGGTCAGGATGTGGCCTTGCTAGCTCCTTTGTTGGAGGAGTGAATTACGGCACACTACCTGTTTGGGCAACGACATTGCCAGATGAATCAATGAGCTGCAGACCTAACGCCGGGCTCGTGATCGGTTGGATTGCATTAAAGGCGCGGCCTGGGCCAATTGTGACCGGCCACGTCGCTGCAAGTTGCCCATTCTGCCAAAGCTTGACCAAGCCGGTAAGGTTCACACTCGACATGGCGCCGACCGATGCCGCATCACTTTGGATCGAAAGGCGCAGTGCCGCAGTTGCATTGGCTGCTTCAAAGCCTTGCCCCAATCCGCTCACAGGATACCAGCGCTCCGTCCAGCCAAACGTCTGACCGGGTTGAATGGTAGTATAGTCCCAGAATGTGGGCGATAATCCTCCCCACAATTCAAAATACGTGCTGCCATCGTTGGTCCAGGTAGCCGGGTCAATCCCTTTGCCGCCAAAGAATTTCACTCCGCGCGCAACGCCGGATGGAAACACGCGGACAATGCCCTGGTCGCTCGACGGGTCATAAGCCCCGACAAAATCGGCGCTGGCTGACGGACTGGCAAAGAATCCCAGGTAGCCTCGCCAGCTGGCGTAACGGCTCAGGTCGCGCCCTTTGAACACCGGCCAGTCTATTTTACTGCCAGGGTTGGGCAAACCATTGTCATCACTCGAATGGAGCATGACTTGCGCGGCCGGCAATATAAAGCGCGTCGAGTCTGTGGCGTGATTGCCATTGAGTGCCAGCATCGCGTTCAGCCAGAACTGCATTCTCTGCGGAGCACCCGTCGCATTGGTTACACGCGGTTGAATCGCAGCGTAACTGTGTGCCGCATCCAAACTGATCGTCACCGCCACGTCGAGGCCGGTGCGATCCTCGCGGTCGGACACGGTGATGGATGAGCCGCTGATCGTCGCATTCCACGGGCGGTACTCGTTCAGGCCATGCTCGTCCACAGGCAGACACCACTCGATGCCACCCGTCGCCAGCCACCAGCCCCGATAGCCCCACTGCGTCGGCTTGACGACGGGATTCTGATACGTCACAGTCCGGCCCGTTGTCTTGTCCACAATGCGCCAGATGCGCCCGCCAAGCTCCGGCAAAACCAGCACCTCCGTGTAACTGTTTTCCAAAATGATGGCCCGATAGTTGCGAGGCGTGGGCGGGCCGACCTTGTCGAGATTCAAATGCGGATAGGGATAGATCGGGTCGTCTTTGCCAGAAGGCTCCAGCGCACGGTCATACCCATACGTCAGTATGGTGACGGTGGTCTCATACACACGCGGCGGTGATGGAGGGATTAGGGGAGTAGGGGGTGTGATGGCGAGTCGGTTAGTGGGCTGGCTCGTCGGTTGAGTAGCGTTCGACGGCATGGCGGTTCGAGCCGGCGCAGGAGTGAAAACAACGGACATTGGCGTACTGAGCCGCGTAGCCGTTGAGGTAACGAACGGAGCGGTGGGTGTAAGAATTGGAACATAGAGAGTAGAGAGTATCGTGGGGAGGGTTGTGGCAGTTGGCATGAATACAGGCTCTGGCGCCGACGTGACCGTTGGCGGTGCGGCGACCGGGAGCGCCGTCAACGATGGCATGCTGGTCGGCTGCAACGCCGGCATGCACGCCGCCAGTAGTACTAGCCAACTCGTCAACAAGATCCCCCGCACTTGACTCAAGCTTTGCACTCTCTTTGTCGCCGTGTCAACTGGTCACTTGACCTCCCAGCCGTCGCCCGTATACGCTGCATAGGTTTGGCCCGAATCCACGCGCAGGATCAATCCGCGAGCAAAGTCCTGCACAGTTCCATTGTAGCCGTACTCCTCTGACATAGCATTCCCCAACCCGGTACGCACGGTGGTCACTGTGCACCACACTTTGCCAAACCCGCGCACCGCGGTCACTGGCGAACCGCTGGAACACGTTTCGTGCGGGTCGCCGTCATGCCAGGGGTTGGGATACACACCCCAGCCATCACCATTGTAAAGCACATAGATTTGGTCGTTGTCTTGGCGCCAGAACATGTGCCCCTTCTGAAATGGCTCTTCGGCCATCCACGTGTCATGTGCGCCGCTCGTGGCGCAGCCGAGCTTGTCTTTGACAGGCTCCCAGAGAGAAGCGAACGGCCCGGTCACGGACGGGCAGACGGACGTAAAAGTCGGCGTCGGCGAGGGCGTCTGCGTGGGCGATGGCGATGCAACCGCCGTCGGCTGCGGCGCGGCAGCTATCATCGCAGGCGTTGCAGACATTGCAGACGTCAGCGTGGCCGTCGGCGCTTGTGCCAGAACGAGGGATGTGGTCGGCGTAGGTTTTTTGCCCGGCAAACCAGCGATGACGACCACACTGAGGGCCGTCATACAAACAAGCGCTGTTGCAACAACTCCGCCGAGGGCCCAGATCACCCACACAGGGCGACCCGGCCGGCTTGCGACAGGCTGCGCCGCATCCACGCTTGCCATCGGCGGCAACGGCGGACTGAATGTGGCCGAAGCAGCCATCGGTTCTGCGCCAGCCAACGCCCGAGCAAACGCGCCTGCCGTAGGAAATCTTTGAGCAGAGTCTTTGACCAACACCCGATCCAACGCACGGGCGATGGCAGGCGAAACATGGACGGCGCGCGAGCGAATCGGCGGCGGCAGCTCGTGCGCTTGCTTGTAAAGCACAGAGGCCGTGTCACCGCTGAACGGCACCTGCCCGGCCAGCATCTCGTAGGTCACAATGCCCAGCGAATAAATGTCTGCGCGGTGATCCACCGGCAAGCCGCGCACCTGCTCCGGCGACATGTATTCGGGCGTGCCAATGATGGCTCCGGTCTGCGTCAACTGCGTGCCACTCATCGCCTTGGCAATGCCAAGTCCATCAGCGTCACGTGGTCGTTCGCGCCCAGCATGATGTTGCCCGGCTTGATGTCTCGATGAACAAAACTCTGTGCGTGAGCATAGTCGAGCGCTGAAGCGACCTGCGCGATGATGTTCGTCACGCGCTCGGGCCGCACCGCGCCCTCGTGAAGAATCACCGAGGCCAGTGATTGGCCTTCGACCAGTTCCATCACAATATAGTTCACGCCGTCCGCCGCGCCCACGTCGTAAATGGTGACGATATTGGGATGCTTGAGCCGCGCCGCAGCCACCGCTTCGTGCTGAAAGCGCCGAATGAAATCCGGGTCCAGGCTCAATTGAGGCGGCAAGACCTTGATCGCCACAAAGCGTTGCAGCGCAGGCTGGTACGCTTTGTAGACAACCGCCATCCCGCCGCGCCCCAATTCAGAGATGATTTGATATTGGCCTAGCGTCTTGCCGACAAGTTGGTCCATAGCGGTTCACCCACCTCTCATCTCACCGGGTTCTCCTCATACACCATCTCAATGCCATCCTCGGATACCGAGAAGGTGCTCACCCGCACAGGCGCATTCGCCCACGACTTTGCCATCCCGCGATTGACCCCGTCAGAGACAAGCCCGCCCACCAGGTAAAGTGGAACGTTGTTCAAGCGTTCCAGTTGAATGGCCGGCACATGGTTGGCCGCGCGAAGGCGAACACTCAAAGAGACCGGCGTGCCGCGGAATCTGCCGCCCAATTCTAAGAGATCAGGGGGACGACATACAGCCCCGACATCTGTCAAAGCTTCCAGCAAGTAAGGCTGGAGGGCCTGGCTGACACCGCCTTGAATGTCGGCGCAGGCCACGCGCTCTGTGTAGCCGGGCGCCAAGTTATCAAAGACCCAGCGCTGGCTCGACAGGGACTGCTCGGCAACTGCACCCAGGGCGAATGCCGCGCCCACAAGCAAAACGACGCCGACCACAACCAGCACAGCCAATGCACTCAGGACCGCGCGCAACAGCCAGCGCCCCAAGCCTACCGTGGCCTGGCCGACTTTGCGTTTGGAGACAGCACGACCGAGCCGCGCCAGTGGTCCTGCAATCGCAGTCAGCGCACGAGCAACGGGAGGCGAAGTGGGCAACGAGTCAACAACGTCCGTTGCAGAGCCTGGCGTCGGCAATGCGGTCGCCTGGGTGTGCTCGACAGTCCCCGTCGCAGGGCGACGGCCAATGCCAAACAACTTGCGTCTGCCCGCAATCTCATCTTCCAACGCATCGGCCATCTCACCCGCCGTGGCAAACCGCTCGGTTGGGTCTTTGGCCAACGCGCGCATGACGATCTTTTCGAGTTGCCTGGAAACCTGGGGAGCACGTTCGCGCAATGGGGGCGGTGGCTCGTGGACGTGCTGATGAAGTAATCCCACCGGAGTATCGGCCTGGAACGGCAACACGCCAGCGAGCATCTCGTACAGCATCACACCCAGCGCATAGATATCGCTGCGATGGTCCGCTGGCGAACCCTGCGCCTGTTCCGGCGCCATATACTGCGGCGTGCCTATGCTGGCGCCCGTCTGTGTCAGTCGAGTTTCTGCCATGATCTTGGCAATGCCGAAATCAGCCAGCAATGGGTGATCGTCACGCCCCATCAGCACATTGCCGGGTTTGACGTCGCGGTGGACAATGCCGCGAGCATGAGCGCAATCCAAAGCGCGGGCCACCTGGGCAGCGATGCGCGCCGCCTCATTTGGCTGCAACGGGTTCTTCATCCGCGTTGCCAGCGTCCCGCCGTCCACAAATTGTGTGACCAGGTAGACCGCACCACTGGCCTGATCCTCGCCGAAATCATACACGGGGAGAATATTGGGGTGCGCCAGTTGAGCCACAGCGTGCGCTTCGCGCTGGAAGCGCTCACGAAAGTCAACATTGCGCGCCAGCTCGCCCGACAACACTTTGACCGCGACAGAGCGGTTGAGCGAGGTCTGGTAGCCCCGGTAGACGGTCGCCATGCCGCCATGGCCTACCTCAGCCATGATCTGGTATTGGCCCAGGGTCTTGCCGACAAGTTGATCCATTGTCTGCTCCCTTGACGATACAAAAAGAAACCGGTTAGGCCGTCGTGGCATCACTGGCCCGGTGTTGAACCTCGATCTCTCGGCGGCGAGCCAGCAGGCGGCGGATGCGAGCGTGACGCTCGCGCGTCAGCGGATAAAACCACGCGACGACGATGGCACTGCACAGCAACAACGCCCCGACCGGCCCGGTCATGATCCGGATGGCCGTAAGCGCCGAGCCTGATTGTTGGAAAAGCGCGGCCCCCCTCGGCGGCGACAGATACCCGAACCAGCCCAGCGCCTGGAGGGCAAAGAAAATCGCCAGCGCGCCCGCCATCTTGCGGACGAAATTCTTCATCCCATAGTAAATCCCCTCACGGCGCCGGCGCGTGCGCAGCTCGTCCCATTCGAGCACATCGGGGAAAATCGCATCCGGCAAAACGTGAGCCGAAGACACGCTCATTCCGGCCAGAACAGCCAGCACCAGGATAAAGCTGACTTGTCCAGGCCGAACAGTGAGGATCAGCATCTGCACGACGGCCCAAAAGCTCATCGCGATGATGTACGCGCTGCGCTTGCTAAAGCGATGCGAGAGCCACATCCACAAGGGCAGCGCGACCACCGCGGTGATCAACAGCAAGCCCAATACTACAGAATCGAGCACGATCTTGTCGCCGAAAACGCTCACCGAAGCTGTCAGGTCCCCCTGAGACACCCAGTAGAGCAGGAAAAAGGGCAGCATCAGCGCCACCAGGTCAAACGTAATCCAATTCAGCATATAGATGCCAGTGGCAAAACGAAAGGGAATGTTTTGCCAGGCAGCGCGCAGCGTCTCTCGGAAGGGCGCTGGCTCTTGCGTCTCGGTTGGGTCGCGGGGCCGCTCGCGAACGACAGCAAAGATGAGGAGGAAAGGCAGCGCCGCTATGCCACCAAAGAGCGCGGCGACGGTGATGTAACCCTGTTGAAGCGTTGTGCCCGCCTGAACCGCGCCCTTGACGATCATCGGCGCGGCGACCGCTGTCGTGAGTGAAGCCAGCAGGTTAAAGAACATGCGAAAGCCGGTCAGCGTGGTGCGCTCGTCATAGTCCGGCGTGATCTCGGGCGTCAGCGTGTTGTAGGGAACCGAGACGAGCGTCTGAAACGTGTCGCTGAGCATGTAGGCGGCCATCACGGTCAGCATCAACGCGATCTGATTCTGCCACGGCGGCGCCCACCACAGGAGCAGAAAGCTCAGCCCAAAGGGGATCGAAAAGAACAGCAAGAACGGCCGGCGGCGACCCCAGCGTGTCTTGACGCGGTCACTGATCACTCCGACGAGGGGATCGTTGACCGCATCCCAGATGATGCCCGCCAACGCGGCAAACGACGCCAGGCGCGCATCCAATCCCACCACATCGGTGAGAAAGATGGCGTAAAAGATCTGGCGCAGCGTGCCAAAGCTGGCATAGCTCCATTCGCCGGAGCCATAGATCAATTTGAGCCACAACGGAAGCCGGCCCTCTTTTGGTTGTGCCGCCGATTGACTGGCGCTCATGTCTTTTCCCTCCTTTAACCTTTACAGGGGTGACTTTCTTGGTGTCCCTTCGTGTCCTTCGTGGACTGCGTCCCGCAATCAACCTGCTCGCGTCATCTGGTCGAGCAGATCCAGACAAAGTTCGGTCATGTCGCCCCGATTAGGCAATGTGCCCAGCATGCCGTACATCGCCGCTGAACGCTCCGGCAGCCCTGTTCCCCCGCCGCCCAGCAGAGAGGACGCTTTAGAGGTCAGGCGGCTCACGAGTTTTTCCGGCAACAGCTTGACCGCCGCCTGCGCCAACGAAACCATCAAGGCATTGCCGATCTTGTTCAGGCTCGGCTTTTGGACCAACTCTACAGCCTGAGTCAGGTCGCGCAGGAAATCATCCGCGGTGCTGGCATGCGCCGGAGTGATGGTCATGTGCAGGCTGGGCGGGAACTGCTGGCGATCCAGGTGCCAGCCGCGCAGCGTCATCTCGTCGCCGACTTCGTAGATGCTGAACCGGTCGGAAACAATGGCGTGGACGCTCATGTCTGGATTGCTCAGCACCTTGAGCCCGGGAATGGCCGCGATCCCCTCACGCAGCTTGATCGCCGTTTTCATCACCTTATCGGCTAGCGTCAGGTAGCCCTCTTCGCCCAGGAAATTCATCACTGCCCAGGCCGCCGCGATCGGGCCGGCGGGCCGGGTCCCGGCCATCGTGGCCGAGGCATAGATACCACCCGGCCAATCGGTATAGGCAAAGAATTGGTGGCGGCGCAGGTCCTTGTTCTTGTAGAGAATGACCGATGCGCCTTTGGCCGCGTAACCGTACTTGTGCAAGTCCGCCGACATGGACGTGACGCCCGGCGCCTTGAAATCGAACTCGGGCACAGGGTAGCCCAGGCGCCGGACAAAGGGCAGCACCAACCCACCCACACACGCATCCACGTGAAACAGAAGATGATGTTCCTGCGCCACTTGCCCCAACTCGGCAATCGGGTCAATGACGCCGTGCGGATAGGAAGGCGCGGAGCCGACCATGAGAATCGTGCGCGGCGTGATGGCAGCTTTTGCCGCCTCGACATCTGCGCGAAAATCCGCTCGGACGGGAATGTGAACGGGCTTGACGCCGAAATAGTGAGCCGCCTTCTCAAACGCGGGATGGGCCGTAAGCGGCAGGATCATCTCCGGCGATTGGATTTCGGGCTGGTGCACGCGCGCCCATTCCCGGGCTGTCTTGACCGCCATCAAGAGGCTCTCGGTGCCGCCGGAGGTCATGTTGCCCACCACCTCGCCATCGCCGTTGAGGAGCGACGCCACCATGGCGACGACCTGTGTCTCCAACTCTCTCAGGCTCGGAAAAGCCGTGGGATTGAGGCCGTTCTCGGAAAAGAACATCAGGTAGGCCTCTTTTAGAATGTCGGTCACCTCGTCGCCGGCGTAAAAGACCAGGCTAAAGACTTTGCCCTCGCGCCATTTGACATCTTTCTCTCGGAGCGCTTGCATCGTCGCCAGGATATCTTGCTTGGGTTTACCTTTGGGGGAAAGTTGGATGCGGTTCTCAGACATGGTGATATGTCCTTTTCGCTTGCCTCACGCGGCTTACAAATCGTGAGAGTCTCTGTCACCAGGCGATATTATACTTCTTATGGCGCGACTTTGGAACTCGTTTGCCCGACGACAAGCTGGGGCTTGGCGTAAAACGATTCATTTCCGGTAAGAATCATGATGAATTCAAAAGGTCTATTCGCGTGGCAATCTGTGGTATCATAGGGTAGCGGCGGATCGAGATGTTCGCTCAGAGCCAACATGCAGGTTTGCCTCTGCCATGCCACAGACAGCCTTCAAGCCGTTCAGGTACTGATCATGCTTTCTTTAGCCCAGGCGCTGAAAATGGAAGCCTTGTCCACTGCGACTCTTGTAGCGGGTCGGCGAGGATTGGAAAAGACCATCCAATGGGTGCACATGGTGGACATTCCCGACATGGCCGAGTGGGTCCGTGAGGGCGAGTTGCTGTTCACCACGGCGTTTGGTCTGAAAGACAGACCGGAATTGCAGCATACACTCGTTCCCCAATTGGCTCGAGCCGGCGTGGTGGGCATGGTCGTTGCCGTCGGCCATTACTTTCACGACATTCCGCCCGTCATGCTCCATCAGGCCGATGAGCTTGACTTTCCTCTGCTGACGTTGCCCTGGCAAGTGCCCTTCATCGAGGTCACCCGTGCCCTCTCAGAGCACATCGTGCAAGAGCGCTATGCTTTGATGCGACAATCGTTGGAGGTCCATAACGCTCTGACGCAGGTGGTTCTGAGTGGGGCCGACTTGAACGAGTTGGCCCGCAAGCTGGCCGACCTGGTGAAATGCCCTGTGACGATTGAAGACCTGGCCTTTCGGGTGCTGGCCTATGCCACGCACGGTGAGACCGATCCAGCGCGCGAAGAGAGTATTCTGCATCGCCAGGGCCCGCCGGCGCTCATAGCCGAGCTGGCCCGGCAGGGCCTGCTCGCCAAAATTGAGATTAGTCTTCATCCTGTCTACATTCCTCCTGTGCCCGAGCAGGGCATGACGTTCGAGCGCATTATCGCCCCTATCGTTGCCGGGGGAGAGCGACTGGGCTATGTGTGGTTGATCGCTCACAATCGGCTGACAGATGAGATGGACATGGTGACGATCGAGCACGCGGCGACGGTGGCTGCCCTCATTCTCTTGCGCGAGCGCGCCGTGTACGCGACTGAACAGCGTCTCAAAAGCTCTCTGCTGGACGAGCTGCTGCGCAGCCCGGCGGTTCACACAGACCTGGCTGAGCGAGTCCGGTCGCTCGGACTGGGAAACAAGCAGCAAGTCATCATCCTCCGCCAGCGCGAGCCGCGCTCTAACAATCTGCTGCCGCTGTCTCGAATGATTACGAACCAGTTGAACGTGGCGGGGCGACGCGGCACCGTCGTCGAGCGCGCTCAGGATTTGGCAGTATTGATTGAGAGTGATCGGACTGACTGTGGCCTGCAGTTGGCAAACACGTTGTGGGAGGCTGGCCGGCAGCAAAACTATGACCTATCCATTGGAGTCGGTCAGGCTGGCGACCATCTAAACCAACTTTCGGAAAGCTATCGGCAGGCACTTGAGGCTTTGGATATTGGCCTGGTGTTTCAACCAAAGGAAGGCGGAGTTGTTTCCTTTGATTCACTTGGCGTGTTGTACTGGCTGCGACATTTGCCGGACGAGATCAGGGCCAAGAATCCTTTTCATCAGGCTATCCGCATGCTGGCTGAACACGACACGCAACACAACACTAGCTTTGTCAGCACGCTCCAGATCTATCTGGATTCCGGCTCCAATGCGCAGCAAGCTGCCGAGCGCCTCTACGTGCATCGTAATACGTTGGCGCAAAGGCTGGCCAAAATCGAAGCGCTGACCCACCTTGATACCCACGATCCCAACGTCCTCTTGAACTTGAATATCGCCCTCAAAGATTGGCGGCTGGCTTCCAACCGGTAGTGTGCATTCTGCACACTCGGCCAGCGCAAAGAATGTGAACTCTGGCTATTTACTTGGACAGGTTTCACGTGATATGATGAGCGCTAATGTACTGGCCTGTTTCCTCCAAAGGCGCTCATGTCAGATGAGATTGCGCCCCAAAGCGACTATCTTCTGGGTCGCCTGAAGCAATTGCAGACTCGTTACCCCGCCCTCATCCGCGATGTGTGCCCGAGTGAGCTGGTGATGACGGTGGAATTCTACTTGGCAGATATGGCGATTGACGCCACGTACTGCTTGCTAGAAGCGGGAATCACTGCGGTGCATCGAATGGACCGCCCCCAGGGGGTGAGCTTTCAGATTCCCTCCCTCGTGGCGCAAGATCAGATTCCCTTGGCCATCCGAACTCTTGACGCTTTCCTTCAGCAGCGCACTTGTTCCAGACATTCTGCTTTCACTCCTGAAAAGCCGGAGCTATTGCCATGACGAGCACACCAGAAACACGGGAGTCTGTTCTTCGATTGCGCATCGGCGCACACGAAGCGCACTATGGAGGCGGCCTGGTGGACGGCGCGCGACTGCTCCAACTGTTCGGCGATGCCGCCACCGAGTTATGTATCCGCCACGACGGCGATGAAGGACTGTTTCGAGCCTATGACAATGTCGAGTTCCTTGCGCCGGTCTATGCAGGCGACTATGTGGAGGTGCGGGCGCAGTTGACGAGTGTGGGTCGAACCTCACGCCGCATGACGTTTACGGCGCACAAGGTGATACGCGCAGCGTATAGCCCTGCTTCAGATTCGACGGCAGAAGTTTTGCCCGTACCACTGCTCGTGGCGCGTGCGAGTGGAACTTGCGTGGTACCCTTCGAGAAGCAAAAGCAGCAGCAAGGTTAAAGCATGGAACCGCTCATCATCACTGCCGCAGTCGTCGGCGCTGAACTGACCCGCGCCGACACGCCCTACCTGCCGTTGACGCCCGCCGAAATTGCGGACCAGGCCCTGGCCGCCTATAGCGCCGGCGCGGCGATGGTTCATCTTCATGCGCGCGCGGACGATGGCTCGCCGACCCAAGACATCGCCGTTTATCGCCGCATCCTCCAAGAGGTGCGCGCTCGCTGTCCGGACGTTATCATCCAGGTCTCGACCGGAGGGGCCGTAGGCATGACGGCCGAAGAGCGATTGCAGCCGATCCACCTCAAGCCCGACATGGCGAGCCTGACGACCGGCACCGTCAACTTTGGCGAAGATGTGTTTTGGAACGACTTGCCGCTCGTGCGACAATTCGCTCGCGCCATCGTCGAACAAGGCATCAAGCCGGAAATCGAAGTCTTTGATAGCGGAATGATTGCCACTGCGCTCCGGTTGGTCAAAGAAGGGCTGCTCACTCCACCCATGCATTTTGATTTTGTGATGGGCGTGCCGGGTGGCATCGCCGGAACGCCCAAGAACCTGCTGCACTTGACGGAGAGCGTGCCGGCAGGCAGCACGTGGAGCGTGGCGGGCATCGGCGCCGCGCAACTGCCGCTGGCGACGATGGCCATTCTGCTGGGCGGGCATGCGCGCGTGGGACTGGAAGACAACATCTACTATACCCGCGGTGTGCTTTGCGAGGGTAACGCGCCGCTCGTGGCGCGCGTTGTTCGGCTAGCCGATGAACTGGGTCGCCCGGTGGCAACGCCGACGGAAGCACGTCGCATCTTGGGTCTAGGCGGAGGCTAGCCATGAATCTCGGAGATCGGTATGGCGCGCATCGAGTTCTCGATCCGCCCGGCGCATTGCCGCAAGCCGCGCGGCGATTGGACAACACGTCGCCGCCCTTTGACAACGAAATCGGCATCGCCGTCTCGACGCTGCACATTACTGCGACCAGCTTTCAACGGCTGTGGCGCGAAGCCGAGCAACAGCCTGAGCGGATGACAGAGACAATTAGCCGCATCGTGGCCGAGCGAGGCAAGTTCCAGGACCCGGTTATCGGGTCGGGCGGAGTGCTGCTGGGCACGGTGGATTTTGTTGGCCCGGCTCTGCGCGAAAAGATAGACCTTGCTCCGGGAGAGCGCATCGTCACGATGGCCTCGCTGGCGCTCACTCCGCTGCGACTGGAGCGCGTGGGGCGCATCTATCCCGCCACCGGCCAGGTGGAAGCGCAAGGCTATGCTATTCTGTTCGAGTCAGGCCCGTGGGCCAGGTTGCCTTTTGATTTGCCAGAGCCGCTGGGATTGTTGGCTTTCGACGTGGCCGGAGCGCCAGCTTACGCCGCTAAAAATGTTTGCGCCGGGCAGCGTGTGTTAGTTGTAGGTGGAGGCAAGGCCGGGCTGCTTGTCTTGCACGAGGCCAAGAAGCGCGTCGGCGTGACAGGCCAGGTCATCTTGGTCGAGATGGATCAGGCTCGCTGCCAAACCGCCTTGTCGCTGGGGTTGGCCGATGTCGTCATCGCCGCCGATGCTACGTACGCTGTAGAGGTCGCACGGCAAGTTGCGCAGGCCACGAACGGAGCGCTAGCCGATGTGAGCTTCAATTGCGCCAGTCTGCCTGGAACCGAAATGGCGACCATCCTTTCCACACGGGATGAGGGCGAGATATTCTTTTTCAGTATGGCGACCGATTTCAGCCGGGCGGCGTTGGGCGCGGAAGGCGCAGGCAAACCGGTGCGTATGGTCATTGGCAATGGTTACACTCCCGGTCACGCAGAGTTAGCCTTGCAGATACTGCGAGAGAATCAACCGTTGCGCTCGTTCCTGAACAGTTTGATTCCTGCCTGAGAGCACGGGTGGAGCTGCTGCCGTGTTCAGGCTTGACACGAACAATACTCTAACCGCCAGACGACCCTGAGCCACGAGGATGATCTAAAACCAAATGTATATCCCCGACCCATTTCGCCAAGACAGCGCCGAGAAGCTCATTCAATTCATGCGCGCGAACAGTTTCGCGACGCTGGTGTCCATCCTGAATGGTATGCCGTTCGCTTCACACTTACCCCTCGCGACCGTGACACCCCTTAAGGGTGTCCTGGGGATACGTATCCTGGGGACCGGCCAGGATGGCGTGACGCTCGTAGGCCACTTGGCCAAAGCCAATCCGCACTGGCAAGCGTTCGACCAGGGTGAGACGCTGGCGATCTTTACCGGCCCCCATGCGTATATCTCGCCCTCGCACTATGAGAACCGTGAAAGTGTCCCGACCTGGAATTACGTCGCCGTACATGCTTACGGAACTCCGCGCCCCATCTCCTTCGCCGATTCGGAGGAGGAGCTGGAGCTGGTCTTGGACACCTTGATAAAGACATATGAGGCGGCCTATCAGGCGCAGTGGGAGGCGCTGTCGGCGCAGTACCGCGGAGGCATGCTGAAGGGGATCGTAGGGTTCAAGATGCCGGTCAAGCGTCTGGAAGGGAAATACAAGTTGAGCCAGAACCGGAGTCAAACAGACCAGATCCATGTTGCACAAGCCCTGGAGCGCGAGGCTGATCCGGCCACTGCTGTAGTGGGTCAGATGATGAAAGCCAACCTGGCCATTCAAGCACAAGTTCCGTCTGACACATAGAGCAGCCCGACCACGCACTGCAACAGATGCGACGCGGCGCGGCTGAGCGCGACCGTCTTGCCGCCGAACTCGACGACCCGCGTGCCAAAGTAGTACAGGTAGACGTGACCAACTATGCTGCCACCGCCGAAAGGGTTCGGGGCTATCTACGGAGGAGAACAAGGCCTGGCCGGGTTTGAGAAAGGAGGTGAACTTAGAAGATTCGCTCATGGATTATTCTTCGAACAAACACGAAACTAGTTTTTCAGGAGGGGATAAAATGAAAAGGTTGTTGTCTATCTTGCCATTGCTCATGATCCTGGCGCTACTGTCAACTCAATGCGCGCCACCGGCCGCGGCACCCAAAGCCGCGGCGACGATTCGCATCGGCGGCCTGTGGCCTCTCACCGGCGACCTGGCCAAGCTGGGTGAAGAGAACAAGCAAGGCATGCAACTGGCGATTGACGAGATCAATGCCGCCGGAGGAATAAAGTCCATGGGCGGAGCCAAGATCGAGGTCGTGTGGGGCGATACCCAGGGCAAGCCAGATACGGGCATCAGCGAGGTGGAGCGACTGGTGCAGCAGGAAAAGGTCGTGGCCATCATCGGCGCTTACCAGTCGGGCGTCACCACGCCCGCCACGCAAGCTGCCGAACGCCTCAAGACGCCATTCATCGTCAGCATGGCCGTCTCGGACAAGATCACCGAGCGCGGCTTCAAATACACCTTCCGCACCTGCCCCAAGGCCAGTTGGTATGCCAAGGACCAGGTCACATTCCTGAAAGATTTAAAGGACCTGGCCGGCCTGACCATCAAGAAAGTGGCTCTCCTGCACGAGGACACTGACTTTGGCGAGTCCACCGCCGCCGGTGAGAAAAAGTATTTGGCCGAAGCCGGCATGGAAGTGACGATCGAGGTCAAGTATCCCGCCAGCGCGGCGGACCTGACGACCGAAGTCTCCAAGGTCAAGGCGTCCAACCCGGATGCAGTGCTGACGGTCACTTATCTGAACGACGCGATCCTGATCGCGCAGGCCCGCGAAGCGCTGAAAATGGGCAATATCCCGTTCGTGGACGCCGCGGGCGGCACGGTGGACCCCGAGTTCATCAAGCGACTGGGGCCGATTGCTGAAGGCTGGCTGACCGAGATCGAGTACACCAAGTACGCGGCCGGCGCCAAAGACCTCAACGATCGCTTTGCGAAGCGGTTTGGCGTGGACATTACCGGCAATGGCGCTTACGCCTATCAAACGGCCTGGATCCTGGCCGATGCGCTGGATCGCGCTGGCAAGGCGGACCGCGATGCTGTGCGCGATGCCATCGCCAAGACGAGCTATACCAAAGGCCCGAACATGGTTCTGGTTCTGCCCACCGACAAGATTTACTTTGACGAACAAGGGCAGAATCCCAATGCTCCGCTCTTTATCGTCCAGGTTCAAAAGGGCGAGTTGATTCCGGTCTGGCCTGGGCAGTACGCTGCGTCCAAAGTCCAGATCGCCAAGTAATACCCATGAACCTTGCGAAGGCTCTGAAACCTTCGCAAGGTTCATTCTGCCACTTGCATCTCGAATGCGAGGTCCTTATGATTTCTTCTGAACTGTTGGCTCAGGCTCTGGTCACGGGCATCCTTATCGGGGGAGTGTTTGCACTCCTCTCGGTGGGATTGACGCTGATCTGGGGCGTGATGCGCATCATCAACTTTGCCCACGGCGAGTTCCTGATGGTCGGCATGTACATTGTCTATTTTCTGGTGACCAAAGGCGGGTGGGACCCTTACGTGACTTTGCTGGTCTCGGTGCCTGCGCTCTTTGTTGTGGGGGCTGCCATCTTTAGGCTCACCATCCAGCCGATCCTTGCCCATCCGAGCATGAACCAGATCATGCTGACGTTGGGGCTATCGCTCATCTTGCAGAACCTGGCGCTGGTGGTCTTTAGAGCCGACCCGCTGATCGTCCAGACCGCTTACAGCCGGGTCACGTTCAACCTCGGCCCGGCGGTTGTCCGTGTCCCCCAGTTGATTGCGTTTGGCGGGTCAGGTCTGGCGGCTATGCTGCTGTATTGGTTTTTGCAAAAGACCGATGCCGGGCGGGCCATTCGGGCTGCTTCACAGAACCGTGAAGCGGCCGTGTTGATGGGCGTGGATGTGCAGCGGACGTACTTGCTGGCCTTTGGGATTGGCTCGGCCTGTCTGGGCATCGCCGCTTCGCTCATGGTTCCCTTTTACTACACTTCGCCGACCGTCGGGTTGTGGTTTGGGCTGGTTTCCTTTGTCGTTGTCGTGCTGGGAGGCATGGGGAACTTTATAGGCGCGCTGGTGGGCGGGCTGATCATTGGCCTGACGGAAGCTTTTGGCGCGGCTATCTTGCCCGGCACGCTTTCGCGGGTGTTTACGTTTGCCATCTTTATCCTTGTGCTGCTGTTCCGGCCCCAGGGGCTATTTGGAGGGAGCAAGAAATGAGCAAATACACCATCGTGTTTCTCGCCATTGTGCTGGTCGTCTTGTTCCTCCTGCCGCTCGTGGCTGGCGAATACCTCCTCCATATGGCCGTGCTGGTTTTGCTCTATGCTTATCTGGCCACCGCGTGGAACATTCTGGGAGGCTATGCGGGTCAGCACTCCCTGGGGCACAGTGTGTTCTTGGGCATCGGCGCATACGTGTCCACCTTCCTGTTCGTCCAATGGCGTATCACTCCCTGGCTGGGCATGTGGGTCGGAGGCGCTGTGTCTGCCCTGGTCGGTTGGTTCATAGGTTACGTGTGTTTCCGGTATGGGTTAAAAGGCCCCTACTTTGCCCTGGTGACGATTGCGCTGGCTGAAGCGTTCGTCTATCTGACCTCGAACGTGGATGTCATCGGCGGCGCGAAAGGCCTGGAGGTGACCTGGCTGGGCCACCGCCCAGACATGATGGAGTTTGACGGCAAAACCGGTTACTACTATATCATCCTGGTCATGACGATTCTGGGCGTCATCGTCACGCGCTGGCTATATCAGCGGCGGTCCGGCTACCAGTGGATCGCCGTCCGCGAAAACGAAGACGCTGCTGAAGCGTTGGGCGTGGACACCTTGCGCGCCAAGATTGAAGCAACGGTTCTGAGCGCGTTGATGACGGCCATCGGCGGCACCTTTTACGCGCAGTACTTTACTTACATCGGGCCGCGCAGCGTCTTTGGCGAAGGGCCCTCCGTCCAGATTCTCTTGTTTGCCATCATCGGTGGCCTGGGCACGGTGTGGGGACCTCTGGTGGGCGCACTGGTTCTCGTGCCCGTCGCGGAGCTGGCCCGCGCCAAGTTAGGGGGTAGCTTTGGGGGCGCGCATCTGATGCTGTACGGGGCCGTCATGGTGCTGGTCATGCTGTTCATGCCTAGAGGCATCATGGGACTGGCCCAAAGTGCGCGCTCACGCCTGGCGCGCAAGCCGTCCTCAACTCAGCCTGCGAAGGAGGCTGTATGAGCTTGCTTGAAGTCTCCAAGCTGACCAGGCACTTTGGCGGCCTGGCTGCAGTTGACAATCTTTCGTTCTCGATTGACGAAGGCCAAGTCGTTGGCCTCATCGGCCCGAACGGCGCGGGCAAGACCACCGCCTTTAATCTGTTGTCGGGCTTTATTGTCCCCACCTCGGGCAGCGTCACCTTCAACGGCAAACGTCTGAACGGACTCAAGCCGCACCAGATCTGCCAGCTCGGTCTTACGCGCACCTTCCAGGTGGTGCAGCCCTTCCCCGACATGACCGCGCTGGAAAATGTCATGATGGGCGCGTTCGTCCGACACGCCAACCCCGCGCTGGCCAGAGAAAAAGCCTTGCGAGTATTGGCACGAGTGGACATGAGCCACAAAGCCGAGACGCCAGGCCGCGACCTGACGCTGATGGAGCTCAAGCGGTTAGAGATCGGCAAGGCCCTGGCCACAGAACCTCATCTGCTCTTGCTGGACGAAGCAGCGTCGGGTCTGAACACGGTGGAGGTCGAGGAGATCTTGGCCCTGGTGCGCCAGCTTAACCGGGAGGGTATTACGCTGCTGGTGGTCGAGCACGTGATGAAGGTGATCATGAGCCTGTCTCATCGCATCATCGTCCTGAACTTTGGGCAAAAAATCGCAGAAGGTACCCCGCAAGAGGTGGCTCACAATCCTGCCGTACTGGAGGCGTACCTGGGAGAGGAGGCACCCGGTGCTTGAGGTCGAGAATCTCTCCGTCAAATACGGCGCTTTCTACGCCCTGCGCGATGTCTCCCTGACCATCCAAGACGGCAAGATCACGGCGATTGCCGGAGCGAACGGCGCGGGCAAGACTACCTTGATCAACGCCATCTCGGGCATCTTGAAGCCTGTGAGCGGCCGCCTCATCTTTGACGGCGTGGAATTGAACCGGATGAAGGGACATGAGATTGCCACGCTGGGCGTGGTGCAGGTGCCGGAGGGCCGCAAGCTCTTTCCCGATATGACAGTGGAGGAGAATTTGATGATGGGTGGCTACATACCCCGCGCCCGGCCCACGCGCGCTCAAACCATGGAGCAAGTTTACGACATGTTTCCCATCTTGCGCCAGCGCAGCAAACAGTCAGCACGGACCCTTTCGGGCGGCGAACAGCAGATGCTGGCGATCGGTCGAGCGGTCATGGCGCATCCCAAGCTGTTGATGTTCGACGAGCCTTCGCTGGGCCTGGCTCCACTCGTCGTGCGCGAGATTTTCGGCTCTATCGAAAAGCTCAAGGCGCAGGGTCTGACGATTCTGCTCGTGGAGCAAAATATCCGCCACAGCCTGCAAATCGCCGACTATGCTTACGTGCTGGAAACCGGTCAGGTCGTTCTGCAAGGCACAGGCCGTGAGGTGATGGAAAACGAACACACCAAGAAAGCTTATCTGGGTTTGTAAAGACGAGAGGAGGCTGCATGTCACAGACACTTTGCTCGTCCGAGGTCATCGAACGCGACAAGGCGTTGGTCACGCCGGCGATCTACCGCTATACCGACCTGGCCTTTGCTCGCGGCGAGGGCGTCTTTCTATTTGACTATGAAGGTCGCCGCTACTATGACATGGCCGCCGGCATCGCGACGATGAACGTGGGCCATTGCCACCCGCGCGTGGTGCAAGCCATCACCGATCAGGCCAAGACCTTGATTCATGCCGCGTCGCACGTGGGCTACATGCTGCCCTATGTCGAGTTGTTATCCAAGGTTCTCAGCCTGGCCCCATCACCGCTGCGCGAAGGGAAAGGGATTTTGGTCAACAGCGGAAGTGAAGCCGTCGAGACCGCTATCAAGCTGGCCCGGATGGTAACCGGCAGACCGATGATCTTGGCGTTTATGGACAGTTTCCACGGGCGACCGATGGGCGCTCTTTCGCTCACCGCCAGCACCAATGTCTACCGCCGCCATCTGAGCGGCTTGCTGGTCGGCGTCGAGCACGTGCCCTATCCGAACTGTTATCGCTGTCCCTTCGGACATGGCAGCCACACTCCCGATCAGTGCTGCGGCCAATGGCGCAACTTTATCCAGGTGACGTTGGACAAACTGGTTCACCCGGACGACCTGGCCGCCATCATCGTGGAACCGATCATCGGCGAAGGTGGATACATTGTGCCGCCGGATAACTTTATGCCAGAAGTGCGGGCGTTTTGCGACCGCACAGGCGCTCTGATGATCTGCGACGAAGTCCAGACAGGCTTGGGGCGCACGGGCAAGTGGTATGCGTCCGAACACTGGAACGTTGTCCCCGACATTGTGGCGTTGGGCAAGGCCATCGGCGGTGGCTTGCCGCTCGGGGCAGTCCTTGCGCGTGCCGACTTGATGGACAAGTGGTGGCCAGCGGCGCATGGCACGACCTTTGGAGGCAATCCGGTCGCTTGCCGCGCTGGATTGGAAAGCCTCAAGATCATGGAAGAAGAAAACCTGCTGGAGAACGCCGTTAGGGTCGGAGATCACATTCAGGCACGCTTCAAGTCTGCCCAGGCCGATCTTGCTATCATCGGTCAGGTGCGCGGCAAAGGGTTGATGATCGCCGTTGACCTGGTGAACCGAGAAGGCAATCCCATCACAGTGGATCAGGTCAAAAAGATCATCAAGAAGTTGGGCGCGGACGGCGTCGTGATGACCAAGTGCGGGCAGAGCGCCTTGCGCCTGGCTCCGGCTCTGATTCTCACACAGGACCAGGCCGACAAAGCTGTGGACATTATGCTGAATGTCTTGAAACAAGTCAGCCCGGAAATATGAAAGCCTAATGGGAGGAAAACATGTCAAGTATGACACTGGGTGAACTCAGGCAACACGTGTCGCCCGTTTGGACGCGTATCTTTGACATCTTGGTTGACCATGGGGAAGGTCCTTACCTCGTGGACATTAATGGACGCCGTTATCTGGATTTCACCAGTGGCATCGGCGTCACCAATACCGGCCATGCCCACCCCCGAGTCGTCAAGGCAGTTCAGGAGCAAGCGGCCAAAATGCTCCACGCCCAGGCCAACATCGTCATGCACAAGCCGATGCTGCAACTGATCGAGGAATTGCTGCCGATCGTCCCTGAACCGCTGAACACATTCTTCTTTTCCAACTCGGGCGCAGAGGCGATTGAGGGCGCGATCAAGCTGGCCCGCTATGCGACCGGGCGGCCCAACATCATCGTCTTTCAAGGCTCATTCCACGGGCGCACCAACGCCACGATGGCCGCAACGAATTCCAAGACGATTTACCGCGCGGGCTATCAGCCACTGGCGGCCGGTTTCTTTGTCGCTCCATTCCCCTATGCCTATCGCTACGGCTGGGACGAAAAGACCACGCTCAACTTTTGTCTCAAGGAGCTCAAGTTGTTGCTCAAAACCCAGACCGCGCCCGAAGAGACGGCCGCCATCTTGATTGAGCCAGTGCTGGGCGAAGGCGGCTATGTCGTTCCACCCGCCGGCTTTTTGCCTGCGCTGCGCGAGATCTGTGACCACTATGGGATGATGCTGATTGCGGACGAGATCCAGTCTGGCTTTGGGCGCACGGGCAAGTGGTTTACGGTCGAGCATTGGAATGTGGTGCCAGATGTGATCGTGATGGCCAAGGGCCTGGCTTCCGGGTTGCCGCTGTCTGGTCTGGCCGCCCGCCCCGAAGCCATGGCCAAGTGGCCGACTGGCTCGCATGGCGGCACGTATGGTGGCAACGTGGTGGCCTGCGCCGCTGGTGTCGCCAGCATCCAGGTCTTGCGCGACGAAAAGTTGATCGAGAATTCGGCTGCGATGGGTCAGGTGTTGACATCCGGGTTGCGCAAGCTGCAAGAGGAACATCCCGAGATCGGTGATGTGCGCGGATTGGGGTTGATGGTGGGGACCGAGTTCACCACTCCACAGGGCGAGCCGTGGACTGAACGCGCAAAGGCGGTCGTCAAAGCCAGCCTGGCCAATGGTTTGCTATTGCTGACCTGCGGCCCGTGGGACAATACGGTGCGCTGGATTCCGCCGCTGGTCGTGAACGAGTCCCACATCAAAGAGGCCCTGGGCATTTTCGAAACGGCATTGCAGACGGCCCAGTAGTGTAAACGCCGACCGCCGGCCTGTTCTGTTCACCGTCGGCGGTCGGGGCTTGAATAGCGGACGGTAACCGCTCAGCCGCTCCCGCCGGGTAGCAATTCGACTATCGTGATCACCGGACGTGCCGGGCGGCCATCTGGCCTGGTACAACCTGCCCACCACAACAGATGAGGATCTCGTGACCACATTGGCTGACATGCCCTATGAAACTCTCCAGGCCGGAATAAAGTTCAAGCACCCGGAACATGGCGAGCAAATCATTTTGGATCTGCGCCATGGGCCGGTGGGCCCGGCGATCCGGTTCCACAACAGCGACGTCTATAGCGGCCAGATGCCCAAGATGAGCGACGACGAAGAGGGCGACATCTTTC
Organism: uncultured Anaerolineae bacterium; assembly: GCA_964353405.1. Lineage (GTDB taxonomy): Bacteria > Chloroflexota > Anaerolineae > Fen-1058 > Fen-1058 > JBGLNJ01. Next base: position 12,820 of record CAYGWJ010000492.1, on the reverse strand, counting down.
AGGTGATGGCGCGCAATACTTGGCCCTACGGAGCGGAGCAATGGGAATATATTGGACCGGTCAGCCAGGACGAAATTGCAGCGCATGGCTGGCAATGGTTCCAGGTCCTCTGTCCGCACTGCGGTTTTGCCCATCGCCTGCTAGCCCCAACGGGCCCTTCCGGGCAACGACCCTGCCGCGCCTGCGGCATGGTGTTTGATCGTCCCGCACATCCGGCCCTATGACCGCGACCGTCGCAGCGCATCGTCCCCGGTATGCGGTCAAAACAAAGAGGTATTGAATGACTCAACCTGCGCTCAGACCCGCCCTGCGATTGCTTTCTGACGAAGCCATGCACAAAATCCATGAGCAGTCACTAGAGATATTGGAAAAAGCCGGAATGAACGTCAATCATCGCAAGGCGCTGCAAGTGTTGGGCCAAGCCGGCGCCACGCTGGAAAAGAACAGCACGCGGGTGCTCTTTCCCAAAAGCCTGGTGGAAGAATGCCTCAAGCATGTGCCCAGCCGGATTGTCTACGGCGCTCGCCTGCCCAAGCACGACCTGGTGGCTGAGGTCGGCGGCGAGTTTCACACGCGCCCGTTGACCGGCGGCGAGGGCTACATTGACCTGGAGACTCGCCAGTGGCGCAAAGTGTTGACGCGTGACCTGGTCGAGTGGACAACCCTGGCCGATGGGTTGGAGCACATTGACTATGTCGCCTCCATCTATCCCGACGACATGAACCTGGACACGCGCGACGTGCACATCCTGCGCTTGCTGTTGGAACATAGCGTCAAGCACGTCGAAGTGCAGCCCTATACTGGCAAGGGCGTCGGCTACATGGTGGAAATGATCAAGGCCGTTCAAGGCAGCGATGCACAAGTGCAAGCGCGGCCACTGCTAAGCGTGCTGACTTCGGCGCTGGCGCCATTAAAGTTTTTGCCGTATGCGCTGGACATTCTCTTTACCGTCGGCCCGCTGCATGTTCCGATTGAGCTAAACACCATGCCCATCGCCGGCGCCACCTGCCCGGTGACGATTGCCGGCGCGGTATTACAGGCCAACATTGAGATACTGGCGGGTATCTGCATTTCGCAGGCCGCGTTCCCTGGCATGCCGCTGATGTACGCGCCCCGCAACCTGATCCTGGATTCATGGACGGGCCTCTCGTTGCAAGGCCGGATGGAGGCCGCGATGATGGCGGCTTGCCAGGCGCAACTCGCCGCCGAGTTATATCACATGCCGCCGAATCTCTTTGGCGCGGTGGCCGACTCGATGGTCGCTGACGCCCAATCTGCCACAGAGCGCGCCATTAATGTCTTGTTACCTGCGCTGAGCGGCGCAAACGTCCTGGCCGGTTTCGGCCACATCGAGCACTGCTACACCTACGACCCCGTGCTGCTGGTGATGGACAATGACCTCATCGGCATGGTGCGCCGGTTAATGCGTGGGGTAGAGGTGTCGGACGAGACGCTGGGCATGGAGGCCATCCTGCGGGTCGGGTCTAGTGGCAACTTTTTGATTGACCCGCACACGCTCAAATACTACAAGACCGAGTATTTTGTGCCCAAGACAATCAACCGGTTCGTGCGCGGCGTTTGGGAAAGCAAGGGCATGAAAGATGCCAACGAGCTGGCCCGCGAGCGCGTCCGCAAGATTTTGGCGGAGCATCGCGCCGAGCCGCTCGACCCGAGGCTGCTGGCTGAGTTGGACAAAATCGTCGAGGCCGCCGACCAAGCCGCCGCCGAAGGCAAGCTCAGTCACGCCTGGGGCGGGGCCAGCGGGCCGGAAGATTATGGCTCCTATGGTGCTTTGGTGGACGCCGTCGCCAGTGGTGGCAAGATCTAGAGGAGGCTGGCTCATGGACATTCTGGACCAAGTCACGCAAGCGGTAGTCGCGGGCGATTGGCAGATTGCGCCCGAATTGACGCAACAAGCTCTGAACGTCAGTCATCAAGCCCGGACGATTTTGAATGCGCTGGTGAGCGGGATGGATGTTGTGAGCCAAGAGTGGCGCGTCGGCAACATGTACATCCCCGATGTGCTGCTGGCGGCTAAGGCGATGCACACCGGTATGGATGTGATCCGGCCCTTTCTTTCGGCGGTGGATACCAAGCTGAGGGGCACGGTCGTCATCGGCACGGTCAAGGGCGACCTGCACGACATCGGCAAAAGCCTCGTGGCGATGATGCTGGAAGGAGCGGGCTTTGAGGTACACGACCTGGGCGTGGACATTTCGCCCACCAAATTCGTCGCAGCGGCCAAGACCCACCAATGCGACATTGTAGCCATGAGCGCGTTGTTGACGACCACGCTGCCGTTCATGCGCGATACTATTCGCTCTTTGGAAGAGGCCGGCCTCCGCGAATCGGTCCAAGTCCTGGTAGGCGGCGCCCCTGTCACTCAGCAATTTGCTGATTCCATTGGAGCCGACGGCTTTGCGCCCGACGGCGCAACGGCTGTCGTCAAGGCACGCGAATTGATGGACGCAGTCAAGGTAGGAGTATAGGGATGCACCCGCGTTGTCTGCAGAGGGCGCAGAGGTGCTTGCCGAGGGCGAGCCTGAATTCATCTCTGCGCCCTCTCCTGTTAAAGATAAGCCAACGAAGGATAAGAACAGATTGAAGTTAGCGATTGGAATTGACGCTGGTGGAACCTACACGGATGCAGTGCTGGTAGACTTGGCGTCTGGTCAGGTGCAGCGCAAAGCCAAGGCGCCCACCACGCCGCATGATCTGTCTCTCGGAGTCGCTCAAGCCATCAAGGGGCTGGGCGGGGCGGACTGTCAGAATGTTAGGCTAGCATCCATTTCCACGACCCTGGCCACGAATGCCATTGTTGAGGGGCATGGCGGGCGGGTGGGTTTAATCCTTATTGGCTATGATGAAGAGATTATGCGCCGGAGCGGCCTGGCAAGGCGCCTGCCGGTCGAGGACATCTGCTATATCAACGGCGGGCATGACGTCAAGGGTGAAGAGGTTTGTTCATTGGACGTCGAGACAGCCCGTCAGACGGTCCTCAAGTTCCGAGATAGGGTGGATGCCTTTGCGGTATCCGGCTATTTTAGTGTAATGAATCCGGATCATGAGCTGCGCGTTCGCCAGATGATCGCCGAGCTGGCCTCTGCGCCAGTGGTGTGTGGGCACCAACTGACCAGCAAACTCAATGCGTTGAAGCGGGTTTCCACCGTCGTGCTCAACGCCCGCTTGTTGCCGATGATTCAGCGCTTGCTAGATTCCGTGAAAAAGGTATTAGCCGAACAAGGGATTGTTGCCCCCCTCATGGTAGTTAAAGGTGATGGGTCATTGATCAGCGAGCAGGTCGCCCGCCAGCGCCCGGTAGAGACGATCTTGTCTGGCCCAGCCGCCAGCGCCATCGGCGCCGAGTTTCTTTCAGGTCTGAGTAATGCCATCGTTGTAGACATGGGCGGCACCACGACTGACATCGCGATCCTGGAAGATGGTCAGCCCTGGAACAACCCGGCCGGCGCCCTGGTGGGCGGGTGGCAGACGAGTGTCCAGGCAGCGGACTTGCGGACTATCGGCATCGGCGGCGACAGCCATATCCGCGTGGAAGGAGGCCACACGCTGTGCATCGGGCCACGCCGTGCTATCCCGCTTTGCCGCTTGGGAGTCGAGTGGCCCGAGATTATGCGGGAGCTGGAGAGCGCAGCCCATGTGGGCGCAGGTGAGTTGGATGCCCCGCCGTTCGGAAATCACACTGTCCCCACTGAGCGGTTAGAGGCATTGGGGATATTGCGACGGGCTGGCTTGACTCCAACCGACATCCTCTGGTCGGAAGCTAGCGGTATCGGTGGCAATGGCTCGGCTGCGCGGGCTGGTGCACGATTAGTCGCCAGGCAGTTGAACATCTCGGTGGAGGAGCTGACCCGCCAAGTGCTGGAGCAGGTAGTAAACACAGTCGCCACAGAAATCTTGGACAAGCTGGTGACTGCCAAGACCGGTTATAGCCTGTTTCCGGCGCCACGAGCCTGGGCTTTTCTATTGGAGCAATCCTTGGGACACGAGACCGCGGCTGCGTTGAGTTGCCATATTGAAGTGCACCGGCCTATCGTTGCCATCGGCGCGCCCGTGACCAGCTTCATTCCTCGGGTTGCAGACAAGCTGCATACACAGTGCGTCATTCCTCTCCACGCAGAGGTGGGCAACGCAGTGGGGGCTATCGTCGCCGGAGTCACCCACATGGTTGAAGTTTTGGTGCAGCCTCACGTCCAGGGCGCTGGCACAGTGACTTTTCTGATCCACTCGTCGCGGGGCAGACAGGTCGCCGGCTCCTTTGCCGAGGCGGTGGCGAGGGCAGAGGTTACCGCCGTAGAGTTGGCCCAGGACGCGGTGCATCAAGCTGGGGCTAGGGTGATCTCAGTCAAGGTGGATCGGCGAGAGGTGGCCATGGGCGCCCTGGCCGAAATGACGGTGCGAGCCTGCGCCACCGGCCGGCCGCTCGCGGTGGATTAGTTCACATGTCGAATGTTTATCCTTATATCCCCAACTCTGTCCCGGCCATCAAACAGCAGATGCTTCGGGAGGTCGAGGCCGAAAGCATTGAGGAACTCTACGCAGAGATTCCAGAAAGGCTCCGGCTCAAGCGCAAAATGAACCTGCCGGCTCCCTATCGGTCCGAGTACACCCTGAGACGGCATGTCGAGGAGCTATTGGCAAAAAACGTGACCTCCGGAGAATTCCTGAGCTTTTTGGGCGCTGGCTGTTACCAGCACCATGTCCCGGCTGTGTGTGATGAGGTCAATCAGCGCAACGAGTTCTTGACAGCCTACTCGGGCCGGGCCTATGAGGATCACGGCCGGTATCAAGCGCTGTTTGAATATGCCAGCATGATGGGCGAACTGCTGAACATGGACGTGGTCAGTCTGCCGACCTATGATGGTTATCAGGCTGCCGCTACGTCCATCCGGATGGCGGCCCGCATCACCGGGCGACGACAGGTGTTGGTCAGCCGAGCCATCAGCCCTGACAAGCTATCCAAAATTCTGGACTATGGCGCGCCTGACCTCGAAATCAGCTTGATCGGCTTTGACAGGACAACAGGCCAATTGGATATCAGGGCACTCGCAAGTGTGCTATCCACACAAACGGCTGCCGTCTGTTTTGAAAACCCCGGCTATTTGGGTTGCCTTGAAACGCAGGGCGCAGAGATTGCCCAACTGGCACATCAGCATGGCGCGCTGTGCATCGTCGGTGCAGACCCGATTTCGCTGGGAGTCCTGACTCCGCCCATCGAGTATGGCGCGGACATTGTCTGCGGCGATATTCAGGCGTTGGGCATGCACATGCAATTTGGCAGCGGGCACGCCGGGTTTATCGCCACGCGGGACGAAGAACGATTCGTGAGCGAGTACCCCACGCGCTTGTATGGCATCGCGCCGACGATTGTGCCCGGCGAGTATGGTTTTGGCGAGGTCGCTTTTGAACGGACCTCTTTCATCAAAAGGGAAGGCGGCAAGGAATGGCTGGGGACCATGGCGAACCTGTGGGGCATCACGGCAGGCGTGTATCTGGCCCTGCTCGGCCCGCAGGGCATGGTCGAGTTGGGCGAGAGCATCATGTCCCGCGCCGGTTATGCTATGATGGAATTGAACAACATCAAAGGCATTCGAGCGCCCGCTTTTCAGGCGCCGCATTTTAAAGAGTTTGTCGTCAACTTTGATGACGCTGGCAAGACCGTGGCAGAGATCAACAAAGCCTTACTGGCACAGGGAATTTTCGGCGGCAAGGACTTGCCAGAATTTCCTGAAATGGGCCAGAGCGCCCTTTACTGCGTGACCGAAGTTCACACCAAAGCGGACATTGATACGCTGGCGTGTGCTTTGAGAAAGGTGGTCGAAGCATGAGCCAACGAGATATTCTCGCCGAACGTTACGCGGGCGGCCAACCAAGATTGAAGCGGTATCATCAGGCATGCTGGGATGAGCCGATCATCTTTGAACTCAGCCGAGCCGGTCAGCGCGGATTGCTTGTCTCACCGGTCGAACCGGAGATCAAGGAGCAGGTTGGCGATGTCCTGTCTTCCCTGCCGGGCAGGCTGCGCCGCAAGCAGCCGCCAGCCTTGCCTGAATTGTCGGAAGTTCATGTCTTGCGACACTATCTAAGGCTCTCTCAGGAAAACCTGGGCGCTGGCCTGGTTGCCGACATGGGCATGGCGACTTCGACCGTGAAATACAACCCGCCCATCCATGAACAGTTTGCTCGCTCGCCCAAGCTGACCGAGCTTCATCCATTGCAGGACGAGGGTACGGTTCAGGGCATTTTGGAGATCATCTACCGGTTTGAGCAGATCCTCAAGGAAATTTCTGGGATGCAGCGCTTTTCGTTCCAGCCGCGAGCCGGGTCCGCCGCCATCTATACGAACGCCTCCATCATGCGCGCCTACCACGCCTCGCGAGGCGACGTTCCGCAGCGCGACGAGATTATCACCACCATTTTTTCTCACCCGTCGGATGCAGCCTGTCCTCGCGCTGTTGGATTCAAAATCATCACCTTGTATCCAGAGGAAAGCGGCTATCCGAGTCTGGGTGCGCTAAAGGCAGCCGTCTCGGAGCGGACTGCGGGTTTGTTCATCACCAACCCTGACGACACCGGCATCTTTAATCCCCGAATAGACGAATTCGTCCAGGTCGTGCATCAGTCCGGTGGACTGGCCGCTTACGACCAGGCCAATGCCAATGGCCTGCTGGGCATCACCCGGGCGGCGGACGCAGGATTTGACCTGTGCCATTTCAACCTGCACAAGACTTTTTCAACCCCGCATGCCTCGGGCGGCCCAGGAGCTGGCGCAAGCGGCGTGACGGAAAGCCTGGCGCGATTCTTACCTGTCCCCATCGTCGAGTTCGATGGAACAAGATACACTCTGGACTATTGCCATCCCGATTCGATTGGCAAGGTCGGTCCGTTTTACGGCGTGGTCGCCAACATTCTCCGCGCGTATGCCTGGGTGATGGGACTGGGGGCCGATGGCCTGCGCGAAGTGGCCGAGATTGCCGTGCTCAACAACAACTATTTGCTCAAAAAGATGCGGGAGATCCCGGGCATCAGCGCACCCTACGCCGAAGGCAAACGCCGCATCGAGCAGGTGCGCTACAGTTGTGAGCAACTGACCCAGGAGACAGGTATCCACAGTGTAGATATGGCTCAGCGTGCGGCTGATTTTGGCGTTCATTTCTTTCTGAGCCATCACCCGTTCGTGGTGCCGGAGCCGGCTACGATAGAACCCACCGAGTCCTATTCTCAGGCAGACCTCGACGAACACGCCGCCATCATCGCTCGTATCGCGGAAGAAGCGCGTTGCGATCCGGAGCTGGTCAGGACTGCGCCGCACAATGCCCCCAGTCATCAGATCGCCGATCAATCATCTTTTGATGACCCGGCGCGCTGGGCCATGACCTGGCGAGCCTACCGGAGAAAAATCCAGGGCAATGATGGCGACACGTGAAAAACGGTTGGGCTTGATCGTCAATCCCAAAGCCGGGCTGGGTGGCAGCGTCGGCCTGAAGGGCAGTGACGGCGCGGCGATACAGCAACTGGCGCTCAAGCTGGGCGCAGTGCCCAGGGCGCTGGATAGAGCCATCGAAGCACTCGGCTCACTCGTTCCCCTTCGGAAAGAACTGCAGGTCATCACCTATCCGGCTGATATGGGTGCAGATGCGGCGATAGCCTGCAAGTTTGAGCCAACCGTGATCGGCGCAATCAAGCCGGGGGAAACCACTGCAGAGGACACCTGCCGGGCGGCCCAGGACATGGCGAGGCTGGGTGTTGATCTGCTCCTGTTTGCCGGCGGTGATGGCACCGCCAGAGATATTTATCGAGCCATCGGCGCGGACATACCGGTTCTGGGTGTTCCTGCCGGCGTCAAGATTCATTCCGCAGTGTATGCCACCAGCCCGAAAAGCGCAGGCGAACTGGCCGCGCTATATCTGCGCGGACAGGCCATCCATCTGCGCGAAGCCGAAGTCATGGACGTTGACGAGGAGGCTGTGCGCCAGGGCATCGTCTCGACCAGGCTATACGGCTACCTCAAGGTCCCGTTCCACCGAATCTTGATCCAGGGTCTCAAAAGCCCCAGCTCGCCAGCCGAACAACTAACCTTTGACGAGATCGCGTGTACTGTCGTAGATCAGATGGCAACAGATTGGTTGTACATCATCGGGCCAGGAACGACGACACGCGCGATTGCATCTCGTTTGGGATTGGCCAAGACGCTGATTGGCGTGGATGCGGTCGTGAATCGCAGTTTGCTGGCTGCCGATGTCAACGAGCGGCAACTGCTGGAATTGATCCAGGGCCGAAAGGCCCGAATCATCATCACACCCATCGGCGGCCAAGGCCACCTGTTTGGCCGGGGCAATCAGCAAATCAGCGCAGAGGTCATCCGGCGCGTTGGAAAAGAGAATATCATCGTGGTGGCCACACCGGACAAGATCATTGCGTTGAGAGGCAGGCCGTTTCTGGTTGATACCGGATGCCGTGCAGTTGATGAAATGCTCGCCGGATACATCAAGGTTATCACCGGACACAACGAGTTCGCAGTTTACCCGGTTTCAACCTGAGTGCCGTTTGTCCGAGTAGCACTATATGGTCGAAATTGTCCCCTACCAAGACGGTTGGCCGGCAGAGTTTCAAGAGATTGCCTCACGCCTTCGACATGAACTGGGCGAGCTGGCCCTGCGGATTGACCACATCGGCTCGACGTCGGTGCCCGGGTTGCCTGCCAAAGACGTGATTGACATTCAAATTACGGTCGCGGCCCTTGATGATCGCGTCCAATCGGCTATGAGTGCCCTCGGTTACACTCAGCCGGAAGGTATCCGGCGCGATCATTGCCCACCTCATGTTGTTGCGTCTGAGACAGACTGGGAAAAGATGTTCTTTTTCCCGCCACAGGGTCAGCGTCGTACCCATACTCACGTGCGAGTGCAAGGGCGAGCCAATCAACGCTACGCGCTTTTATTCAGAGACTATTTGCGTGCTCACCCCGCCACTGCTGCGGCCTACGCGGAACTCAAGCGTCGCCTGGCGCAACATCTGGCTGACCCGCAAACTTATCCGGAAGTCAAAGATCCGGCGGTTGATCTCATTTACCTTGCGGCTGAGGACTGGGCTGTGGCCACACATTGGCAGCCGGGACCTTCGGACGTATAATGACCTGCTGACAAGTGGGCAGTCGCTTGCGCGGGTGCTAATCCTAATGGCGGGCATAAGGTCGTGGCGCTGCCACAGCCAGGCCGTCAAGCTCCTTACACTGTGTGGCGTTTTCCTCGCATTCTATCTCGGCGTCATCATTGTGACTTCGCTAGCTTCACCGCAACGCATGCTGGCTCTCGGAGAAAACCGGTGTTACGATGATTGGTGCATTGCCGTTGATGACATCGCTCGATCCGAGTCGCCAACGCAAGTAGTGTATACGGTCACTATGCGAGTGTCCAGTCAGGCCAAAAGAGTATCTCAACGGGAGAATGGAGTGGTCGTCTATATGATGGATGAAAAGGGTCGGCGCTTTGAATCGGCCGCAGATCCATCCGCACCACCCTTCAACGTCCTGCTTCAACCAGGCCAGTCTGTTACCACGTCCCAGACCTTCTAAGTGTCTGGTGCATCTGGACAACCTGTACTCATAGTGGGACACAAGGGTTTGAGCAGCCTTCCAGGACATTCAACCCGGTGGCTGGTTGTTCTGGCAGTCCACTCAACCGCAAGCGCACTGCGCGGTTTCTAGTGGAAGAAAATCGGCTCGTGCACCTGTCCGATTTGCCCTGTCAATTCTCGCCCGGCGCTGAATGGCGACCAACAGCGCGCCCTGCACAACCGCCAAGCCATGCTTCAACTTGTCCACAACACTTGGGTCAAGAGCGTGCTAGAGCAATCCCAGCACGGCGCGGCGCTCATTGCGCTTGGCATGCAACCTTCAAGCCTAGGGCCTTGAGCAGCTTGGCTGCCTTGACCGGATCGTTGCCCTTGACCTGTAGCTTACGACCGGCCGGGCCGGCCTCGGCGATGGCACCCTTGCGCGTCTTGATGACGCGGACACCATGATTGAGCTTCCCGGTTCGAACGAGATTCGAGAATTGCGACATTTCTGCCTCCTCTGGCAAGATATTCTTCGCCGGCGAAAGGCGTGCGCGAGCGCGCCCTCAAAACCGGCGTTGGTTCATGTGGAAACAAAAACCGGCGAGTTCTTCACTCGCCGGTTACATCACAGCTGTTTTTCGATCTTCGTGGTGTTGTCGAATTGACAATCAACCTGGTGGGGCTATAATTTCCTTTGCGTTGCCATTCATCTAGTCACTGGTAAGATAGTCGACAAGTTGATCCACGAAGCAGTAAAGGGGCATTCAGACAGATTCGGTACCCGAATCGTCCGAATACCTAGATTGTGCCCAGCACCAAGTCCCACTATCTGCAATCGGAGTCTAGAGCAAATACAAACAATGTTCACGCGGTGAGGTGCAAAATGACCAATTTCCAATCATTGTACGCGGCGGTTGTACTGGGATTTGCTCTACTCGTTACTGCCTGCCAAAGTGGGGCACCACAAGAAGTCATTGATATTGCTATGGACTCGGTCAAGGCACATTCTGATTGTAATTATCCAGCTACTTATGGTGCTCCGTGTCGTGACCTAAAAGTGGCGCGTTCGGCACAGAGAACCCTAACCGATGCAGATAGAGCAAAGGGGACTGAAATCGGCTGGTGTGTTCAAATTGATTACACCACCAAGGCATCTGGTATTTGGCAAGATTACTCTGCCATCGTTTACATTATGAAGACATCTGGCAAACTGAAAATGGATTGGATACAACCACAAGTAAAAGGTTCTGGCAATCTATTTGGCTTTTGTGTGGAAGATAAACCCTAGCGAACTTGACAAGCACTTGAGGCAGATACGAAAGTACAAATGCGCCCAGGTTATGGTCAGGGCCACAGTCGCCCGCTGCCCTGCCACTTTCGAACCGGACGTGACATTCGGCGATCCGTGCGGGGGAAGGACGGGCAACTGCCCTTCCTGCCGCGAGGGACTATCTATCCTTGAGACGATTATGGCAATGCAGAAAAGGCGGTGAGCAATGTCCGATACCAAACCACGAGTATTTATTTCGCATTCATCACAGGACAAATCTTTTGTCGAAGAGCTTGCTTGGGACCTTAGACGGTTTGGATTTGATGTATGGTATGACACATGGGAAATCGCTGTTGGCGACTCCATCGTCGACAGAATATTCGAGGGGCTTCAAGCAAGTGATACACTCATTATTGTATTAAGCCCCAATTCAGTTACTTCGCGCTGGGTGAAGGAAGAGCTCAGTACGGCTGTAATGCGCCGGATCTCCGAAAATGACATCCGTATATTGCCTATTTTGCTTGAAACCTGCGACATACCAACATCATTGCGGCACATACGTTATGCGGATTTCAGAGGGAACCACGAGGAAGCACTTGCTCAACTTCTTGATTCACTAGCTCCGGGCCACCTGATGTGGCAATCTCTCTCACATCTGTATGACCACCTTTGTCTACTTTGTGATCAGTTGGCCGCCAGTGATCTGGATGCCGATGCCAGCGACGAGATTCTCAATATCCACTCTCTTCTCGAGTCGGCGCTGAATCTCTGGACAGAAATTGAGTTCAGACGAACTCGTCAAAAAATGCGCGACCTAGATTTCTTCGAGAAGATTGGCTTGCTTGCCGAGAAGGGTATTGATGTTAGAAGCCAGACATGGAATGCCCTTGTTCGTTTCCGTGCGTCCCTTGCAGATAGCATGAGGCAACGTGAAGGGGAGTTGCGCAATTTCGCCTATTTACTTAAAGAACGCTACCCTGCTGACGACATCCGTCAATCGCTATTACATGGATTGGAACGGTTGAAAGAAATCATGCGTATGATATGTTTTGAGAGTTGGGACTCCAGCAAATCAACGAAAACCAGAAGTGGTTAGACCAGCACCTAACACCGGCTCCAGCGGACGGCGTCTCGGCCGCCGAGAGTATGCCCCGCGGTTTGCGATGGCGCGATAATGCAAGCGAGTCTCCCCCGTCCCGTCGCTGCCGCTGAGCCAATCCGTTATGGCTAACTAGATATGGGTGATGAGTGTGTAGAATAGGAGAGGGGTATCAGAGGCCATCCCCAGCCCCCCCCCCCCCTCCCTCATCCCTCAATTCACCTTATGTAAAGCTACAATCTACCTACGAGCCGCCAGAGCGCCATCACGGGCAATGTCACATACCCATGTTTTCGCCGGCGAAAGTGCGCCAGCGAGAAGGTTTCGCCTAGAAGCCGACCGTGCCGCCAGCGCGATCGGCATTCCAGGCCCACAGGAGGAGAACTCCCTTCGGCCGAGCACAGTATGCCCAGCCAGGTAAGCCAGCTGCAACAAAGAAAGAAGCTCATCCCGCCTCCAGGATGAGCCCCACCCGGACGTCAGGCCGTGCCCCGCCGAGCGCATCTTTCTTCGCAAGGTCGGCGGGGGCTATATCTTTCTACTCGGCGAGACGGGTTTCTTCCATGCAGTGTATAATAGCCACGCATGGACACAATGACGACGAATCTGGACAAGACAGCACGCGAGCCAAGTCTGCCCGTAACCCTTTCTGCAATGCTCCTGGCGCGCATCGCGCTCAACATCTCGTACCGCATCACGTACCCGTTCCTGCCCGCCATCGCCCGTGGGCTAAACGTTGACCTGACCTCGGCCGGCTTGCTCGTCACCGCGCGCGCGGCAGGCGGACTGGTCAGCCCGGTCTTTGGCCCGCTATCTGACCGCTACGGGCGCAAGCGATTGATGCTCGCCGGAGTGGCCTTGCTCATCGCGGGGGC
>CAYGWJ010000491.1:0-3521 GCA_964353405.1 uncultured Anaerolineae bacterium | reverse complement strand
CGCGCCGCGAGATATACCGAATGACACTTGTCTTGCCAAGGTCCGAATAAGAGACTCACATGATCAACCTTGACGGTCCCACGACCAATCAACGCCTCGACCCTTTAAACGCTTCAGGTGCGTTCGCTGCTTCTGGGCATCCACACGCGCTTTGCCCGCGCTCCACAGCACCGAGACCCGATCGGTGAACGCCTCAGACCTGGCTGTTGCCACACGTCGTGATACGGCCAAGCCCGCCGTCTGGGCTTGACGATGTGGACGATAGGACAGCATAAAGGTTTGCCAGCGCCAACCGGGTATGATTTGTGATACAATAGCGCGCAACGTGCATCGGAGGCAAGTTCATGTCCATCATCACCGTGCGCGATCTGCGCAAGACCTTCCAGACCAAGCGCAAGCAGCCCGGCCTCGTGGGCAGCCTGAGGGCCATAGTCAAGCCAGACCTGCAAACCGTCGAGGCGGTCAAGGACATTAGCTTTGAGCTAGAGCCAGGCGAGCTGCTCGCGTTCATCGGCCCGAACGGCGCGGGCAAGTCCACCACGATCAAGATGCTGACCGGCATCCTGTACCCGACGAGCGGCGAGGCCAGCGTGCTGGGCCTGACGCCGTGGAAGGATCGCCGCAAGCTGGCCTATCGAATCGGCAGCGTGTTTGGACAAAAGCCGCAACTGTGGTATCACCTGCCGCCCGCCGACACGTTCCATCTCTTCGCCCGCATCTATGAGCTGGACGACCAGGCCTTCCAGGAGCGCCAGAGCTTTTTGATCGAGGCCTTTGACATCGGCGACCTGATCCACACGCCGGTGCGCAAGCTGAGCCTGGGCCAGCGCATGAAGTGCGAGATTGCCGCATCACTCCTGCATCGCCCGCAAGTCATCTTTTTGGATGAGCCGACGATCGGGCTGGACGTGGTGGCCAAACAGCAAATCCGCGACACGATCAAGCTGCTGCACGAACGCGAAGGCGCCACGATCTTCCTCACCAGCCACGACGCGGGCGATGTCGAAAGCCTGTGCAAGCGCGTCATCGTCATCAATTACGGCCAGGTGATTTTCGATGATCGCGTGTCGTCGCTCAAGCGGCATTACCTTACGCGCAAGGTCGTCAGTGTGCGTTTTGCCGAACGGTTGGACGGCAGCTTTGCGCTGGAAGGCGTCGAGGTGCTCAAGGTGGGCGATTATGGCGTCAAGCTGCAATTCGACACGCGGCAGACGCCCGTGGAAAGTGTGCTGCAAAGATTGATGGATGCGCATCCGGTCGCCGACATCACCGTAAACGATCCGCCCATGGAAGAGATCATTCGCAGTATTTATAAAGCGCCGCCCGAGGCCGTGGAGCGTGAAACGTGAAGCGTAGAGCGTAAAGCGAAGAGCGTGAAGCGAACAGACCGTACAGCACATGGAGTGATGTCGTGTTACGCCGACTCGAACTGAACATCGGCAAATACGGCGCGATTGCCCAAATCAACTTGCAGAATAGCCTGGCCTATGCAGGCGAGCTGGCGAACCGCAGCCTGTTCATGGTCGTCATCCTGTACGTGTTCATCCAGCTTTGGCGGGCAACCTATGGCGCGCTGGGCGCGGCGACGATAGCGGGTCTGTCGTTCGCGGATACGCTGTGGTACCTGGTGATGACCGAGACGATTGAATTGAGCCGGACACGCTTTGCCAACCAGATGTCCGACGAGGTCAAAGACGGCTCGATCGCGTACACCATGGGCCGACCCTACAACTATTTGCTGTATCACTGGTCATGTGGATTGGGGGACACGCTCCTGCGCCTTGCGATCAACTTTACGGCCGGGACGATTCTGGTGGCTCTGATGGTCGGGCCGATGCCGCTCAGGCCCGTTTACGTGCTGCCGCTGCTGGTCAGCATCTGGCTGGCAATGGCGCTCAACTTTTGCGTCCAGGGAATGATCGGGTTGTGCGCGTTCATCACCGAAGATGTGCAGAGCATCCAGATCATTTACCAAAAGTTTCTTTTCATCCTCGGCGGCATGATGATCCCGCTCGATTTCTTTCCGGGCTGGCTGAAGGATGTGGCGCTGCTCCTGCCGTTCAACTATATGATGTATGCGCCCGCGCGCTTGTTCGTCCAGTTCGATTGGACGCGCTGGCTGAACGTGGTGACGATGCAGGTCGTCTGGCTCGGCGTGTTTGGGCTGGCGTTGTGGGCACTGTTCCGGGTCGGATTGCGGCGCGTTTCGATCAACGGCGGGTAGAGGAGTGACAGAGGGGTAAGAATGTTGATCGTATCAGTAGCATGGAGAAAAGCTTTTCCTGGTGCAGTGGTGGGCACGCTGGTGATGCATGACGTCACCAACCCGGACAGCCACGCCGCGCTTGACCAGCGCAAACAAGAGTTGGAAAGCCAACTGCGTTCGCGCTTTTCAAAAGGCGGGCGAGCCGCCATCAAGGCCCTTCCCGTGATCCAGGCGTACGCTGCCTACTATGAACGATTCAACAAGACCTATCACGTTCAACTGCAGCTCGAATCCGTCGCGTTGAAGGGCAAATCCATTCCGCGCGTGGCGGCGCTGGTGGAAGCCATGTTTATGGCCGAACTCGAAAATCTGCTGTTGACCGCCGGGCATGACCTGGATGCCGTCCAGGCGCCGATCCGGCTCGATGTCTCCGCCGGCAGCGAGCGATACATCATGCTCAATGGGCAGGAACAAGTGCTCAAGCCGGGCGACATGATGATAGCTGATTCGCAGGGTGTGATCTCGAGCGTGATCTATGGTCCCGACCAGCGCACACGGATCACGACCGCGACCCGGCGAGTGTTGTTTGTGGTGTATGCGCCGGCCGGCATCGGGGCAGAGGCTGTCCGCCGGCATCTTGAGGAGATTCAGGCCCTTATCGCGCTGTTCGCGCCACAGGCCACGGTCGAGTCGTTGGAGGTGCATGTGGCGGAGCGAGGTGCCCTATGAAACGCATCAGAAGCGAATGGCTTTTCTTGATAGAGCTGTGGAAGACCAACCTGTCTTCGGCGATGGAATATCGCGCCAGCTTTATCAGCCAGGTCGTCGGCATGATCATCAACGACGGCATCTATTTCGTGTTCTGGCTGTTGTTCTTTGACCGCTTCAAGGTCGTGCGCGGCTGGGGCATGGGGGACATGGTGCTGCTGTTTTCCATCCTCACCACGGGTTATGGGCTGGCTTTTGTGGGCTTTGGCAACGCGATGAACCTGGCCGATCTGATCGCGCAGGGGCGGCTGGATTATTACCTGGCCCTGCCGCGCGACGTGTTGTTGCACGTGCTGGCCTCGCGCTCAATGCTTTCAGCGTGGGGCGACCTGGCGTTTGGCCTCATGGCCTATTTGTTCACGGGGCGATTCAGTTTGCCCGAAATCGCACTGTGGCTGATGGCCTCGCTGTGCTCCGGCGCAGTGCTGGTCAGCTCGTTTTCAATCTTTGGCTGCCTGAGCTTTTGGCTGGGCAATGCGTCACAACTTGCCATGCAAGCGAGCAACGCCATCCTCACGCTGGCCATGTATCCACGCGACATCTTTGA
>CAYGWJ010000490.1:0-4665 GCA_964353405.1 uncultured Anaerolineae bacterium | reverse complement strand
CGCCGCCCAGAAAAGTGTCGCCATTGGTGGACTTGACCTCGAACACGCCTTCGCCCACGTCGAGGATCGAGATGTCGAACGTGCCGCCGCCCAGGTCATACACCGCAATGGTCTCGTCCTTCTGCTTGTCCAGCCCGTAGGCCAGCGAAGAGGCCGTCGGCTCATTGATGATGCGCAACACTTCGAGGCCCGCGATCTTGCCCGCGTCCTTGGTGGCCTGGCGCTGGCTGTCGTTGAAATAAGCCGGGACGGTGATGACGGCCTGCGCCACTGCCTCGCCCAGATAAGCTTCGGCGTCTTGCTTCATTTTTTGCAGGATCATGGCCGAGATTTCGGGCGGGCTGTAATCTTTGCCCCCCATCACCACGCGGCAGTCGCCGTTGGGCGCTTCGACGACTCGGTAGGGCAATCGCTTGAGCGCGCGCTGCACTTCGGGATCCTTGAACTTGCGCCCCATCAATCGCTTGACGGAAAAGATGGTGCTCTCCGGGTTGACGACCGCTTGCCGCCGCGCCACCTGCCCCACCATCCGCTCGTTATTCTTGGGATTGATGGCGACGACCGACGGATACAAGCGTGCGCCTTCCGACGATGGAATGACGACCGGCTCGCCGCCTTCCATCACCGCGACGACAGAGAACGTCGTCCCCAGGTCAATGCCGATGATTCTACTCATGATCGAATAACTCCTTTTGATGATGATGCGTCAAACGTGAAAAGCCATGCCGTGACGTTTGACGTTCTATTTGGCTACTCTCACCAACGCCGGGCGCAGGACTTGACCGTTGAACGTGTAGCCCGTCTGCACTTCCGCAATGATCTTGCCTTCTGTGTGATCGGGACTCGATTCGTGAGTGACGGCCTCGTGCAGATTCGGATCAAAGGCGTCGCCCGGCTTGACTTCAATCGGCTTGACACCTTCCGAGTCCAGCGCGTTCTGGAATTTGCGCTGAATGAGCGACACACCGGTCGCCCACGCGTGCTGGCGCAAATCGTCTGGCACAGTCTTGATCGCGCGATCAAGATCGTCGAGCACCGGCAAGATTTTCCGCAGGAGCGTATTGTTCGCCAGTTGCCCGGCCTCGCTGCGTTCCTTTTCAAAGCGCTTGCGCGCGTTCGCCAGCTCGGCCCGCGCGCGCTGCCAGCCGTCCAGGTATTCCGCCGACTGCGCTTTGAACTTGTCCAGTTCCTCGCGCAGCGCGGTCACTTCATCCACAGGCTTCTCGGCTGCTTGCGTTTTTTCTGCAGCCGTTTCGCTCTGAGGTCCTTCCTCACTGACGTCTTCTTTGGCTTGTTCAGTCACGCTCGACCACCTCCCCAGGTGAGTAGAGATCAGAAACGAGATCGCTCATCAGGTCAGCCACGTAACGCACCGTGCTGATCGTGCGGCTGTAGGGCATCCGCATCGGGCCGAGCACGCCCAGCGCCCCCATGGCTTGGTCGGGCACGCCATAGCGTGCCAGCACCAGCGAGCAATCGCGCAACTCGCGCCAGCGACCCTCGCCGCCGATCACCACCTGCACGCCCCCGACGCTCGGGTTGAGCGCGTTGGCCAGCACATCTTCCAACAAGCTGCTGTGCTCTTCCATCACGCGCAGCAGCGTCTCGGATTCTTCGCGCCGCTCGAACTCGGGTTGCTTGAGCACTTCGACCAGCCCGTCACGGTAGACGGGACTCGTCGTGCGCCCCTCCGTCTGCTGCAAGATGTCGGCCACCACTCCGGCAATTTCGGCCTCGAACACCGGCAGGGTCGGGCGCACAGCGTTAACGTTTTCAGCGGAAAGATTTCCGCAAGCGTTGCTCAATCGGCGCGAGATGTCGTCCAGCGCATCTTGCGCCAGCGTCTGCGCGAGCGTGAGCATTTCTTGCTTCACGCTGCCGTCTTGAAGCACCAGGATCAGCAAGACCATCGGCCCGTGTGTGGAGATTAACTGGACATGCTTGAAGCGGGCGCGTGTGGACTGGGGCGCGGTGATGAGCGCGGCGCTGCGGGATGTGCGCGCCAGCACCGCCGCCGCCAGCTTGACCCACTGCTCGACGTCCTGCCGCACCTGATGAAACTGGTGTGCGATCATGCGCTCTTCTTCGGGCGGCAGCTTGGCTTCACCCATCAGCCGCTCGACAAAATAGCGATAACCCGCCTCGGTCGGCATCCGGCCGGCCGAAGTGTGGGGGTGAGTGAGATAGCCCAGCTCCTCCAGCCGCGCCAAATCGTTGCGGATGGTGGCCGAACTCACTCCCAGCCTGAATTTGTCCGCCAGCCCCTTGGAGCCAACGGGCGCAGCGGTCGAGACGTATTCCCGCACCACCAGGCTGAGAATCATCTGCTGCCGCGAACTCAAATCCTCCACGTCCTAGCCCCCCTGCCAACATATTAGCACTCTCAGGCGAGAGTGCTAATAGCCCGACAAATATGATACCACGAAGCAAAATCGCTGTCAAGGAATTAACGGACAGTGGAAAGTGATCAGCGGCTAGAAGATTGTACGCGATCATTTGCGGGTGCGCCCATGCAGCTCGGCGTAGGACCGACTCTCAGATGTGGCCTCGGCGCGTGTGCAGCAGCGGACGCGGCTGCAATCACAGGACGAGTGGATCACACTGGTCGAGTGACGCTGCCTGGCAGCACACTGCGAATTCAATGCCTGCTGCGTAGAGAGACAGATGAGATCAGCATGACCGGCCCGGCAGAGCGGAAGCTTGCAGGACGAATAACAGTATCATCTCAATAATTCGCGGGACTAGACTTCCGAAGTCTTGGCAAGACGTTGCGACAAGCGTAAACCCAGTCAAGACTTGAAAGTCTCCCCTACTTTTTGAGAAGATACCATAAATGGACAGACCGCTTCCAAGACAAATGGGCGTACGGCCCCCCTGAGATAGGGCATACTGACTCCATGCACCAAGTGTTCATAAAATTCATGCTGGAATGCAATGTGACAGTTGAGGCAAAATTCATCGCGCCACCCCAGGGGGTCCAAGGGAGGCTGATATGAACTGCGAGAAACTGAAAGAACAAGCACTGAACGCACTTCCCATCCTCTTTGCCTGTGATGAGGATGAGGAAGGGCGACTCAGAATTAACACACCCTATCTGTACCCTGATGGTGATTACATCGATCTTTACTTTGTCCAAACACCGACAGGACAATATCTGACCGACTTGGGAGAAACAACCGGTTACCTGGGCGATCACGGGATCGGGTTGAAGCAGTCTCCCAAGCGTTGGAAAATCGTCAACGATATACTCTTGACTCAGGGAATAGAGTTCTTCCAAGGCGAGCTGCGTGTGTCGGTGGAACAATGGGATAAAGCAGCCTGGCTAGTGACTCGCTTGAGCCAAGCCATTGTCCAAGTCAGCGACTTGGTTTTCAGTTTGCGCTCGAGTGCCCTGGCAACTTTCAAGGAAGAAGTTCAAGAGTACTGGATCGAGTCGCAATTTCCATTCGAGGTGGACTATCCAATTGTCGGTGGCTCCGGCGAATCTTACAAAATTGACTTTTATATCTCGACCGGGCGCCGCCCCTGGCTGGTCGAAACCTTGTCCAGCCAGTCGCAGAGTTACGCCAACTCCCTTGTCAGTCGAGTTGTCCGCACTTGGCACGACTTACGACGAGCAGATGGACGATATGGTTATCTTTCGCTCATAGATGACACTACAGATATTTGGAAACAAGAATGGCATGATCAGTTATCAGAGTTCTCACAGGTCGTTATTTGGAGTGAGAGGGAAACACTATCCAGTCTCTTGAGAACAGACATATCCATAAACCCAATACGAGGCGGTGACGTTCTGAGGAAAATGCGATGATTGACCGAGATAGAAAAAGGCAATTTCGTCCTCACCCTCGCTTGGTTTCCAGACGATACGGATAATAGGTCCCCTGGCACGGATTGCCCCAACACACCCACATCGTCCGCTCGGCCATGTCTATGATGATAGACGCGATGGTGATAGTGCTGTCCAGCGGTGACTCGCTGTTTTCCACGTGCGAGCATATACTATAGGGAAAGTTGATGTGATCCGCCAGGAAAGTCTGAAAGTCGGCCACGGTGAGCTTGCCCAGGCGGCCCTTGACGAGGTGACGCGCGCGGTTATAGCGCACGCGGCTGTTGACCAGCGCTTCGGGCTTTTCCTCATAAGTGCGCATCATCGCCGACGTGTAATGGTTGGTGTGCGCCGTCCAGTGATCGTCGGCATACAGCGCGTCGTAAGCTGTGGCCGAAGCTTCGATGCAATAGATTTCGCCGTGCTCGCCCGCGATCAAGTGATTATAGCCGGCATCGCGCCGACGGTGAATCGCCGCCTCAATCGCCTGCCCCAAAGTCCGCGAGCCCAAAATCGCGCGCGTGTAAATGATGCGCGGGATTCCGAGCCGCACATCGTTCGGATAGACCGAATCGGCCACATGCGCCACGCCGGCTGTGTTGAACCCAAGATTGGGCAGCAACGCGCCATACGAAAGACACACGAACGCCGGCTCGTCCTCCGGCTCGACCTGGGCGACATAGACGAAGGGCTTGTCGGCCGGCATCCAATCCTCGTTGTGCGCCACGATCACGCCCGCGCCGCTCTCCGTCACCTCGCACCCAACCGCCAGGCTGGTGCATTTCATGAACAATGCATCCGACGTGATGGCTTCCATCGTATTGAGCGCAAGGATG
>CAYGWJ010000489.1:0-4436 GCA_964353405.1 uncultured Anaerolineae bacterium | reverse complement strand
GATGCGGACGCTCGCGGGGGCGGCTATGTGCTGGCGCTTGAGCGCCGCCCGGGCGCGCGCGCCAGCGCTGCCCAGTCCGTAAACGTGTTATACGATGATGGTCGGCATATCATCGTGCGCGCCACGCCAGCCCAGGCAGAGGGACTGGCCGAACTGGGTTTGGAGCTTGAATGGCTCGACGCTGTGCCGCTGACCTTGCATGCGCCCGTCGCGCCCGGCGCGCCGCAGACGTTCATATCCAATTCGGTCATTGCCGGAATGGTGGCCCAGGTTCAGTCAAGCACCGTGTACACCTATGATGGCCGTTTGAGCGGCGAATGGCCCGCGCTCGTCGGCGGCACACCCTACACCTTCACGACACGCTACACGGCCTCCGGCACGCCCGTCCAAAAAGCCACGCAGTATGTGTACGAACACCTGCAGGCCTTGAGTCTGACGGTTAGCTATCACACTTGGACCTATGGCGGCTATTCCGGTCGGAATGTTATTGGTGTCCTCACGGGCACGCTGAGGCCCGACGAAATCGTTTTGGTGACGGCGCACCTGGACGATATGCCGTCCAGTGGCCGCGCTCCCGGCGCAGACGACAACGCCAGCGGCTCGACGGGCGTATTGATTGCTGCCGACATTCTGAGCCGGTACCGGTTCGGGCGCACACTGCGTTTCATCTTTTTCACGGGCGAAGAACAGGGGATGTTGGGCAGCAAGCAATACGCGACGCTTGTCTCTGGCGCCGGGGAAAACATTGTGGCGGTGTATAACCTGGATATGATTGCGTGGAACAGCACCGCCGAACCCACGCTGCGGTTGCACACGCGCACTGCGGCTGACCCTGGTTACCCGGGCGACCTGGCGATCGCGGGTGTGTTCACTCATGTCGTCAGCGCGTATGGGCTGAGCGGCTATCTGACGCCCATCATTGACCCGGACGCCCAGAGCTTTAGCGATCACTCTTCCTTTTGGAACAAGGGCTATCCGGCCCTCCTGGCGATTGAAGACGATGTGAATGACTGGAACGCCAACTATCACAAGTCAAGCGATCGGCTAGCCACACTCGACCTGACGTATTTTACGAATTACATCAAGGCTTCGGTCGGCACGGTCGCGCACCTGGCGTATCCAACAGGCCTGCTGACGGGAACGGTCTCTGATGCGAGCACAGCCTTACCCATTGTCGGCGCGCAGGTAGAAACCGTGTCCAGCCTGAGCCAGACCCTTACCACGACGACCGGTGCAAGTGGCATATATTCGTTGACCTTGCCCGTGGGAGTTTACAGTGTGAACGCCCGGGCCGAAGGTTACTTGCCCGGCACGTTTTCAGGCGTTGTGGTGACCTCGACTTCGAGGGTGCTAGACTTCTCATTGACGCCGATAATCGTTCCGCTGGCCAGTGTGGCTCTGAGGGGCCCGACTCTGGGTATCCTCAGCGCGACTCTAGCCTTTACGGCTGTTGCCAGCCCGGTCACGGCCACCTTGCCGATCACTTTTGTCTGGAACGCCACCCATCAAACTCCGTTCACGCACGTGGTGAGTTCTCTTCAGGGATCAAGTGACCTGAGCGACACCGCTGTCTATAGCTGGACGGCAGTTGGCACCCAGGCGATCACTGTCACGGCCACGAATGTCAGCGGCACAGTCACCGATACTCACCCCGTCACCCTCACGGACGCCGTCCGCCTCTATCTACCTCTGGTGTTGCGCAGCTATACGCCGGTGCGGGCCGGTTTCTATGCCTCACCGACGAGTGGCTGGGCGCCGTTGACGGTGGTCTTTACCAACACATCTACTGGAAACTATACCAGCACTCTGTGGAACCTGGGCGATGGCGTCACGACGACCTTGACAAGCCCGACGCACAGCTATACACGAACGGGAGCCTACACCGTCACGCTGACCGTTAGCAGTCTGGACGAGACGGATACGCTGACGCGCGCCAACACTATCACCGTGAGCGAACCGCCGCTCGTAGCGGATTTCATCGCTGATCCGACGAGCGGCTCGATACCGTTGACGGTCGTCTTTACCAACACCTCCACCGGGAACTACACGACCAGTCTGTGGAGCCTGGGCGATGGCACCGTCTCGTCCTTGCAGAACTTGACGCATACCTACACCCAAACGGGGGCCTACACCGTCACACTGACCGTCAGTGGCCTGGACAGGACGGATACGCTGACTCGTGCAAACACTATCTTGGCTACTGAGCCGTTGCCTGTGGCCGGTTTCATTGCCGACCCGACGAGTGGACTGGCTCCTTTGACCGTGATCTTTACCAACACATCTACCGGAGTCTGGACGCTTGGCGTGTGGGATTTTGGCGATGGCATCACTAGCACACAGCCCAGCCCGACTCATACCTATGCGGCTGCCGGCGTCTATACGGCAGTGCTGACCATCTCCAACGGCGCTTACACCGACGCTGCTTCCAGCACCATCATTGTGCGAGCGGGAACGGACTTGATCGTGAATGGCGGATTTGAAGCAGATGCGGCGTGGACGTTCGGGGCCACGGCAACACCGGCTGCCTACACCGATGTGATCACTCACACGGGAGGGCGCAGCGCGCGGGCGGGCGTTGTGCCCCCCATGCCGGATGCAAACAGCTATTCGTCCGTCTACCAGAAGGTCACGGTTCCAGTCACGGCCAGCCGCGCAACGCTTTCGTTCTGGTACTGGCCTCGACGTGAGGGTGGCACGGTCAGCCTGCCACGTGCAGCGGTCGGGGCTGTCGGCCAGTCTATTGAAGCATGGCGAGCCGCGCTTGCCCAGGATACCCAGTACGCGCTGTTGCTGGACAACGATTTGAGCGTTCTGCAATCACTCGTGTCGGTGAGCGAGGATCGCGCTGATTGGCAGTTTGCCACTTATGCCCTGCCGGCAAATTACGCGGGCCGCACGCTCTATGTTTATTTTGATGTGTTCAACAACGGCGACGCTGTGGAGAACAAGCGCGCCTGGATGTATGTGGATGATGTGTCGCTGGTTGTGAGGTAGGGCGTGATGCGGCCTGAAGGCCGCACTCTAGAGCCAAGTTGACACCCACGTCACTGGAGAGATGAAAGCGCCGGCTTCATTTTGTCGAGCGCCTCGATCAGCGTCGAGCGCGGGCAGCCAAAGTTCAGCCGGACGAATCCTTCGCCGCCCCGGCCAAAGGTCGCGCCGTCGTTCAACGCCACCTGGGCGTTCTGCAAAAAGAACTCGCACGGCTTGCCAGGGATGCCCGCATCTCGGCAGTCGAGCCACGCCAGATAGGTGCCTTCCGGCTTGCCCATGCGAACGCCGGGTAGTTGCGTCCGCACGTAAGCGAGCAAGACGTCTCGATTACGCTCGAGATACTGCAAGAGTTCGTCCAGCCACGCTTGCCCGTCACGATAAGCGGCGAGCGTTGCGATATAGCCCATGAGGTTGACGTGCGGCACCAGTCCCGCGTGCGCGGCTCTAAACTGCCTGCGCAGCTCCTGGTTGGGAATGATCGCCGCCGAACAGCCCAGCCCGGCAATGTTGAACGTCTTGCTCGGCGCAATCAGCGTAATGGTGCGCTCGGCAATTTCGGGCGCGAGCGACGCAATCGGCACGTGACGATAGCCACTGAAAATCAAATCGCCGTGAATCTCGTCCGAGCAGATCACCAGGTTGCGGCGCTGGCAGATGTCGGCCATGTGTTCCAGCTCGTCGCGCCGCCACACTCGCCCGACCGGGTTGTGAGGACTGCACAGGAGAAAGACGCGCGTGCGGCCGGTGATGGCGGACTCGAACGCGTCAAAATCAATCGTATAACTGCCGTCCGCCTCGCGCGTCAATTCCGTTTGATCGAGTTCGAGCTTGACGTTTTGGGGCAGTTCAAAGAACGGCGGATAGACCGGCGTTTGAATCAGCACGCCGTCGCCAGGCGCAGTCACGGCGTGACAGGCCAGGTTGAACCCGACGATAACGCCCGGTGTGAATACGAGCCAATCCGGCTGAATCTGCCACTCATAGTGGCGCGTGGCCCAGTCCGCAATCACAGCGCGCAGTTCCTTGGGCTCTTGCGGGTAGCCGTAGACGCCGTGCTCGGCGCGCTCCCGTAATGCACGCACGACCGGCTCCGGAGAAACGAAATCCATATCGGCCACCCACAGCGGTAATGCTTCCTCCCCGTAATAGTGCCACTTGATGCTCTCAGTGTGCCGGCGGTCAATCACCTGGTCGAAATTGTAGGTCATGCTGCGTTCCGCTCCTGGATCGAGTTGTCAACACGCGCAATATACATGCGCGCAATATACACCAAAACAGATGGGATGCCAATGCGAGTCTGAGAGACCGTTTTCACTTTGGGACAACCTCCGCCCGCTCTGCGCTGCGCCCTGTCGGAGCTACGCGGAGCGAACCGTCGCGCAGATAACGCGCCAGTGGCGCCTGTGTCAAGTCATACCCGGCGAGTTCGAGCGGACACTGGC
>CAYGWJ010000488.1:0-5870 GCA_964353405.1 uncultured Anaerolineae bacterium | reverse complement strand
ATGGCGATGCGCCGCCGCGCTTTATAGTTGCCTTCCTGGTAGTGACAGTCACCGGGATGGCAGCCGCCGATGAGCACGCCGTCCGCGCCGTCGAGCAGCGGCTTGAGCACATAGCTGGCGTCCACTGCGCCGGAGCACATCAGGCGGATGATGCGCACGTTGGGCGGGTATTGCAGGCGCGACGTGCCTGCCAGGTCTGCGCCCGTATAGGTGCACCAGTTGCACAGAAATGCGACGATGCGTGGTTCGAATCCGTTGTCTGCCATATGACCCCCTTGACACTTGTTCTCGTTGTGTACTATACTCTAGCTACAGTCCACAAGGCTGCGGGCTATAGCTCAAAAACTAGGTCTTGTGCCTCGTTTCCACCCAGTGAAGAGACGCCGACTGTGGCGTCCTGCCTGAAGAGCCATCTTCAGACTAGCTGGGTGGTTTTACATCTGCTAACCATATTTGAAGCTGGCAAGTCCGGCTTCGTCGCCTGCGAAGGTAGCCATCTCAGCCACGTCTTGTAGTTTTGATCGCTGCTTGGATATTTTGCTTTGCATTCCGCATAGGTTTCACATACTTGACCATTCTCTGTTGAAGCGGCCATTGCTTGACATGCACAATGGGAACAACCGGCACTCCACAATAGCTGAATTTTTCTCCACATACAGCCAGGAACGGCGCTTTGCCAGTTGGCTCATAAATGCCTTGCTCAGCCTCAAAAGCGCGCGGGCAAGCCTCAGCCATGAAGTGTGCCAGCAACTCCGAATCTCCTTCAACGAACCCCAATCGGCACAAATGGTAGAACGGTTGCACAGCCATTGGCAGGATAACCTTGAAGTGACCATCAGCCACTATTTGTGCAATCTGCTCCACGCCACGACGAGCCAAATGTTCAGGAATAAGCACCGTGCCTGACCCTGGTTTGTGTTCCAGAAACTCGTTGCCGAGATTGGTAACGTATAGTTCTGATAGGGACACACAATGCTCAATGCGTCCGGCTAAATCATTGACGTAGCCCCAAACGGCCTGCGCCAAGTCATATTTCTTGGCCTCAGAAGGAACTCTAGGTCGGGGGCACAAGAGATAGTCAAAGAAGAACGCAAACCCGGCTTCTGCCTGACTATGCTGCAAACGCGGGTCGTGGCCAATGATCAAGATTGTGGCCGTATTTACGTCGCCGAACGGTTTTGCAGTCTTCATGGCTTTCGGCTTGACATCCAGCTTATCACATGCTAATCTAACCACAGATGGGCGAGCGGTTTGACCGCCGTAAAGGGTGCTAACGCACTTGCCTATCTTCAGTCTCATCCAGAGCTTCCACCAATTGGAAGCTCTTTTTCATCGGCCTGCGAACCGCGATAAGCGATATGCGATACGCTATACGCGAGCCAGCGCCGCGTCAATCATTCCAAAAATCTGCTTGAACTCGAATCCGCGCTGGAAACTTGCGCCGTTCGGGCAGGCCGCCACGCACGCGCCGCAGCCCTGGCATAGCACTTCCAAAACCTTGGCGTGGCCCTTTTCCTCGTCCAGCACGCGCGCCGAGTACGGGCACACATCCACGCAGATGCCGCACGCGGAGCACAGCCGCTCGTTGACGGCGGCAATCATGGCCGCGCTCTGCAACTGCTTGCGCGAGAGCAGCGTCACCGCGCGGACGGCCGCGCCGTTGGCCTGCGCCATCGTCTCTTCGATAAAGCGCGGCGAGTGAGCCAACCCGGCCAGGTACACGCCGTCGGCGGCAAAGTCCAGCGGGCGCAGCTTGGCGTGCGCTTCCAGGTAGAACCCGTCTTCCGAGAGCGGCACCTTGAGCAGCTTGGCGAGCACATCGTTGTCCTTGTTCGGCTCGATGCCTGCCGCCAGCACCACCAGGTCTGCCTCGAGTGTTACTTGCATACCTTCGGGCTGAACAACGACCTCAACCTGCATCTTGCCTCTTCCATCGAGCACCACCGGCCTTTGCTTCTCACTGTACTCTAGGAACAACACGCCCGCCTCGCGCGCCTGGCGATAGGCCAACTCGCGGAAGCCGTAGGAGCGAATGTCGCGATAGAGCACGGCGACCTGCGTCTGCGGGTTGCGCTGCTTGAGCTCGAGCGCGTTCTTGATGGCTTCAGTGCAGCAGATGCGCGAGCAGTACGGATGCTCGTCGTCGCGTGAACCGACGCACTGAATCATGACGACGTTGTTAGGGATTGGATATTGGGTATTGTGTAGGTGCTCTTCGAGTTCGCGTTGAGTAATGACGGCAGGATGTTGACCGTACAGATATTCCTTCGGTTTGATTTCGTTTGCGCCAGTGGCGACGACGACCACGCCGTGCCCAAGCTCTTCACGCCTCCCATCTTTGAGACGGACGACGGTCGTATATTGACCGACGTAACCTCGAACGTCTTCGACTTGTGCGCCCAGGTAAATATGGATACGCGGATTTTGACTTACGTGGTCAATCAAATTGGTGAAAAGTGCCTGCGGGTCCGTCTCATTTGAAAATTGAGAATTGAAACTTGGCAATTGGGTGTAGATGTGTCGCAGGTTGCCGCCGAGTTGCTCCTCGCGCTCGACGAGGTGCACGTCGTAGCCTTGCTCGGCAATCGAAAGCGCTGCCGTCATGCCGGCCAGGCCGCCGCCCACCACAAGCGCCCGATGGTCAAGGTCGAGCGTCTGGCGATAAAGCGGCTTGAGCTGGCTCGCCTTGGCCACCGCCATCGTCACCAGGCCCTTGGCCTTGGTCGTCGCCACGTCGCGGTCGCCGCGATGCACCCAGCTATCTTGCTCGCGGATGTTGGCAAGTTCGAACAGGTACGGATTGAGTCCGGCCTGGCGAATCGTGTCCTGGAACAGCGGCTCGTGCGTGCGCGGCGTGCACGACGCGACGACGACGCGGTTGATGCCGTGCTCCAGCACCTTTTGCTTGATTTTCTCCTGCGTGTCCTGCGAGCAGGTATAGAGGTTCTGCTCGGCATACACGACGTTGGGCAGCGTCCTGGCATACTCCATCACCTCGGGCACGCGCACCACGCCGCCGATGTTGATGCCGCAGTGACACACGAATACGCCCACGCGCGACTCTTCGTGGCTAATGTCGCGCTCTTGCGGATACTCGCGCGTGCGCGTGAGCGTCCCGCGCGCCGAGGCGAGCAAGCGCGATGCATTCGCCGCCGCGCACGAAGCTTCGATGACGGTTTCGGGAATGTCCTTGGGCGCAGCGAACGCGCCTGCGACAAAGACGCCAGGCTTGGTGGTGTGCGTCGGCGCATCGGCCAGTTGCTCGGCAAAGCCAAAGCGATTGAGCTGGATGCCCAGCCGCTCGGCGAGTTCCTTTGTGCCATCAGAAGGCTGCAGGCCGACCGAGAGCACCACCATCTCAAACTCATCCTGATGCTGGACGGCCTTGAGAGCTGGGCGACCACCAGGGTTCGCCCCTACGCCATTCGCATCCGGCTCCCAGGTCGTGTAGAGCACGCGCAGGTTCTTGGAACCGGGCACTTGCCTGACCGCCGACACCATCGAGCGGATGTAGGTCACTCCCTGCTCGTCTTGTGCGCGATGGTAATAGCGCTCAAAGCCTTTGCCGAACGCGCGGATGTCCATGTAGAAAATCGTCGGGTGGATGCTGGCGTCGTGCTCGCGCGAGATGATGGCTTCCTTGGTCGCGTACATGCAGCACACCGACGAGCAGTAATCTTGCCCACAGGTAATGTCGCGGCTGCCCACGCATTGGATAAACGCAATCTTGTGCGGATGCTGGCCGTCCGAGGGCCGCTGCACCACGCCCGCGAACGGGCCAGACGCCGAGAGCATGCGCTCGAACTCGATGCTCGTGACGACGTTCGAGTACACGCCGTAGCCGAATTCGGGTCGGATATCGCCTCGCACCGTCTTCAATCCAGGCGTCAGGATGACAGCGCCCACCTCGAGTTCCATGATTTGGTCGCGGTCGTCGTGACGGATGGCGTCCGCGCGGCAGACGAACTCGCACTGCAAACACTCGGAGCAGATGCCGCACTCTAAACAGCGCCTGGCTTCTTCCACCGCCTGCGCTTCGGTGAGGGCCGCTTCGACTTCGGCAAAGTCGCGCTTGCGCTCGTCGGCGGGTCGCTTGACCGGTATCGCGCGCGGCGCTTGCGACTTGCTCAACATCAACTGCTGCAACTGGATCGGCTCGGGCTTGGCTTCCGGTAATCGCTCCAGCACCTCGAGTTGAGGCGGCCAGACTCTCCACTCCTTGTCACCCTGAGCCGCTTCGCGGCGAAGGGTCTCGGCCTTGCGGGGTAGAGATTCTTCGGCCCTTCGGGCCTCAGAATGACAGAGCCAGGCATCAATCGAGCGCGCGGCCTTGTGACCCGCCGCAATCGCATCCACGACGAACGTCGTGCCGGTCACTGCGTCGCCGCCTGCAAAGATGCCAGGCACGTTGGTCGCCAGCGTGTCCTTGTCCACGGCGACGGTGCGATTGCGCACGGTCTCGATGTACGGGCGACCCGCCGGGTCGCCCCTACCGTTCAATGCGGACAGATCGGGCTTTTGGCCAATGGCAAAGATGACCACATCGCACGGAACAACAGACTCGGTATTGGGTATTTCGTCAAAGTCGGGGCGGCCCTCGATGAAACCACGGAAATTGACGTTGACCGTCCGAACACCCGTGACGTGTCCGTTCTCGTTCGTCACCTCTTTGAACGTGCGGCCCGGCACGACCTCGATGCCTTCTTCGCTCGCGTCGCGGACCTCCCAATCGTGCGCGGGCATCTTTTCGCGCGATTCGAGGCACGTCATACCGACCCACGCCGCGCCGAGTCGCACCGACGTCATCGCCGCGTCAATGGCCACATTACCCCCGCCGAGCACGAGCACGCGCTTGTTGGAGATTGGAGATTGGGTATTAGAGATTTCTCCAAGGCTGACCTGACGCAAAAAGTCGGTGGCAACAAATGTCTGCTGTAAATCGTTGCCCGGGATGGGCAGCTTGACGCCCACATGAGCGCCGACAGCCACAAACACCGCATCGAACTCGGCGCGCAGCGCGGGGATATCGTTCACGCGATGATTCAGCTTGAGATCAACGCCCAGCGCGGTGATGTCGTCTACTTCTTTCTGAACCAAATCGTAGGGCAGGCGATACTCGGGGATGCCCACGCGCATCATGCCGCCGGCTTTGTCGAGCGCTTCAAACACCGTGACCGAGTAGCCTTGGCGAATCAAATCGTTCGCGGCGGTGAGGCCGGCCGGGCCGCTGCCGACGATGGCAACTTTTTTGCCTGCTCCGCTCGTATCGGGATCCTTTTGCACGCCCGAGGCGTACACCTTTTGCACGTCTTCAGGATGCGCCAGCGCCCAATCGGTGACAAAGCGCTTGAGCTGCATGATGTTGACCGGCGCGTGGTCGCCGCAATCGTTGCGCGAGCAGGCATCCTCGCAGCGGTGATTGCACACTCGCCCGCACACCGACGGGAAGGGATTGTCTTCTTTGATGGTGCGGTACGCATCGGCAAAGCGGCCTTCGCGAATGAGCGCCACGTAACCCATCGCGCGCTGCTCGATGGGGCAAGCGTTGCGGCAGGGGGCTTCGCCCCTCTTTTCGATAGCGAACGCGTTCGGGATGGCCTGCGGGTAGCGTTTGAAGACGGCCTTGCGCGTCGAAAGCAGCGCGTTGAATTCGTCGGGGCGAAGGATGGGGCACGCCGTCGCGCAGTCGCCGCAGCCGGTGCATTTGCTCGTGTCCACAAAGCGCGCGCGCTTGCGCAATCGCACAGTGAAATCGCCAGGCTCGCCCGTGATGCCTTCGACTTCCGTCATCGTGAGGATGTCAATATTGAGGTGACGGCCCGTCTCCACCAGCTTGGGCGACATGATGCACATCGCACAGTCGTTGGTGG
>CAYGWJ010000487.1:0-20680 GCA_964353405.1 uncultured Anaerolineae bacterium | reverse complement strand
AAAACTGGACGCTAGTTTGAGCAAATTATACTTGAAATTGCTGTAGCGGGAATTGCTGCTCGCTCTTCAGCCTCCGCCAGGACCTGGCGAATGACAGCCTGTGTCTCTGGCTTGATGGGCGATGGCTGGTGCGAGGCCAGGATGTCTTGCACGCGAGCGACCGTTCGATCTTTCATCGTCGTCCGGCCCATCGCGTCCCATTCTTCGAAATTGCGGCGGTCACACAAGTTGGGGCGCCAGAACTCGGTCTTGTAGTGGCGGCGCGTGTGTTTTTCGCGCAGATAGTGGCCGTTGGGGCCAACATGGTGGATCACATCTACGGCCAGCGTATCCTCGTTGACCTCGATGCCGCGCGTGATGCGCCGCGAGTAGCCGATGGCTTCGTCCATGGCCGCCAGTTGGAAGACAGAGCCTGTCATAGCGCTGTCTGTGTAGCCCACAGCGTGAGTCAGGTCGCCGCCTGCGAGTGCGGAGAAGAAGCACGATAGGGAACCCTCGATCATGGCCTGCCCATCCAACATCTTGGAATCGGTGCAACCACCCGTCTGCCACATAGGGAGACCGGCATAGTGGGCTAACTCGGTGAGACCCGCCATGATCAATGACAGTTCGGGAGCACCGTAGGCCCGGCTCATCGAATCCATATCCATCACGGTAAACACACCGCCCATGATGAAGGGTAGGCCAGGCTGAATCGCTTGAGCGATGGTCAGGCCCATCCACGCCTCGGCTGCGCCCTGGATGATGATGCCGGCTGGCGTCACCGGCGCGGTTCCACCAGCAGTGGGGCAGGGGGCAAAGATCAGCGGCACCCGGCGCTCGGCGGCAAAGATGAGCTTGTCGAGCGCCTCAAAGGTGCTGACCAGCGGCGAAAGTGGCTCGCAGCCGTAGATATAGGTAGGGCGCTGTTCAAAGGCTGCCTGGCTACCGGCTTCGGCCACGGCGATCTGGTGGATACCCGCCGAGTCAAACTTGTTGTGCGGCCAGGCCGCAATGGGCTTGCTGGTGTTGGGGAACATGCCGGAAAATTCGTACAGGGCGCCCAGCGCAGGGTGAACGTCGCTGACCGCGCCCAACGGCTCGCAAAAGTCAATGTTGGGCAGCGCGTCAACCACTTCTGCCACGAGGGGCACGTCGTTCTTGACGTAGGGCCGGCGTTCCAGGCTTTCCACGTCAATGAAATTTGGACAGGTGGGGCCAGGGCCAAAGTGCGCCCGGCCGGGGCCGATGTGGAGGTTGTGCTTTGGATTTCCGTCGCGGGCAAACAGGGTAAAGCTGCGCGGGGCCAGGGCCAGAGAGCGCCTGACCAAATACGATGGGACGCGCACTCGCAAACCATCTACCCATGCTCCTGCTTTCTTGAGAATGTCGCGGGCCTGGTCATGCTGCACTTCAAGGCCGGTCTGCTCCAGGGTTTGGAGCACACCCCAAAACAGCTCTTCCAGTTGATCCTCGGAGAGCATATGGAAGTGCACCCCTGAATTGACTCGATAGTTTGTCCTCATGGAGAAAGCCTCCCTTCTTTCTGAATTGCCAAGGGCAACCCCTGGGACTTGCCAGGGGCATAGCCGCGCCGACAGACTTTATAGCCAGCTTGGCTGCCGCGGCGGCACTTACATAGCGGTTTCCAGTTTGATTTACGGCTTTGTTGCTCATAGTGGATTGCCAAATCCGCTGCCTGTCCGCTGGACGCTTCGCGGGCAATCCAGCGGGAGCAGGCCCGTAAACCAAACTGGAATCGGCTCTAGTGCGAAGCGGAGATCTAGGATTCGCCCAGGTAGGCCTTGCGCACCATCTCGTTCTGCGCGAGGTTGGCCGCCGTATCGTGCAGCACAATACGGCCGGTCTGCAACACGTAACCCCGGCCGGCGACCTGCAGCGCCATGAGGGCGTTCTGCTCCACCAGAAGGATGGGCGTGCCCTGGGCATGAATATCCTGGATGATTTCAAAGATCGTCTCCACCAGCACCGGCGAGAGGCCCATGCTAGGCTCGTCCAGGAGCAAGATGCGAGGGCGGGACATCAAGGCGCGGCCAATGGCCAACATCTGCTGCTCACCGCCGGAGAGGGTGCCACCTTGCTGGCTGCGTCGCTCTTTCAGCCGGGGAAAGAGGATAAAGACCCGTTCCATATCTTCCTGGATGCCAGCCTGGTCCGTGCGGTGAAAGGCGCCCATCTCCAGGTTCTCCATGGTGGTCAGGCGAGGAAAGATGCGCCGTCCCTCCGGCGACTGACAAATGCCCAGGGACACAACCTCGTGGGGCGGGGTGTGGTCTATGCGCTGTCCCTCCAAGGTAACAGTTCCCTTCTTGGGGTGCAACACACCCGAGATGGTCTTGAGGGTGGTAGTTTTGCCTGCCCCGTTAGAGCCGATGAGTGTGACGATCTCGCCCTTATCCACAGTCACAGAGATGCCCTTGAGCGCATGGATATTGCCATAGTAGGTATGGACGTCATCGAGTTCTAGCAATGCCATCTTCTTATCTCCCCGATAGGCTAAGCCTATCGTCTGTGGCGGCCTCTGCGCCCACTTGGCCCAACGTTGGGCCTTGGGCCCCGACACCTGCACTTGCGGCAGGTGCAAGTGTGCCCCACTTTTCTGTCACTCTCGTGGCAGCCCCTTTGCCCAAATAGGCCTCAATGACCTGGGGGTTGGCGCGCACTTGTTCCGGGGTGCCCTCGGCAATCTTGCTGCCATAGTCGAGCACCGTAATGCGCTCCGAGATGCCCATCACTACCTTCATGTCATGCTCGATCAGCAGGATGGTGATGCTCAGGTCATCGCGCACGCGCTTGATCAGGGCCATGGCGTCCACCGTCTCCTGAGGGTTCATGCCGGCCGTAGGCTCGTCCAGGAGGAGGAGCTTGGGGTCGGTGGCCAGGGCCCGGGCGATCTCGAGGCGCCGCTGCAACCCGTAAGGCAGGTTTTTGGCGACAGTCTCACCCTGACCACTTAGACCTACATAAGCCAAGAGTTCCAGGGCGCGCTCGCGAGCCTTGGCCTCCTCTTGCACTACGGCGGGGGGGCGGAGCAGCGAACCCACCCAATTGGCTTTCAGGCGACAGTTCATGCCCACCAACACATTCTCCACTGCGGTCATGTTGGCAAACAGCCGAATGTTCTGAAAGGTGCGGCCAATGCCCCGGGCCGCGACCCGGTTGGGCCGCAGGCCGCCTATCTCTTTGCCGTCAAAGAGCATGTGCCCCCCGGTGGGCTTGTAAAATCCAGAGACCATGTTGAAAAACGTGGTCTTGCCCGCGCCGTTGGGGCCGATGAGACTGGCGATCACGCCTTTCTCGATGGCCAGGTCCAGCTCGTTGACGGCGGTCAGGCCACCGAACTGCTTGGTGATTTTTTGGGCTTCCAGTAATGCCATACGTATCTCCTTTACCCATTAAGGGTACCCTAGGGGCACGCTCCGCTCACTTCGTGCGCCGTCTCGGGTTCCTCTTCCACCACGCGGAGCTCGGCGCGACGGGCGGCGCTGGGGAAGAGGCCCTCCGGCCTGAGCACCATAACGATCACCAGGGTCAAGCCAAAAAAGAACCAGCGCCACAGGCCGAGGTCCACCGTGGTCAACGCGGCGATGTTCAAGCTCCGGCCCGCAGCTTGAACGAGGTTAGTAGTTTGGGTCAGGATCACCCGGTCAAAGAGCTGGATGAGCATGCCGCCAACGATCACGCCCTTGATATTGCCCATGCCGCCTAGAACGACCATGCACAAGACCATGATGGACAGGTTGAACTTGAACAGCTCTGGAAAGATGGCCTGCAGCTTGGCTGCGTAAAAAGCCCCCGAAAACCCGGAGAAAGAAGCGCCCAAGGCAAAGGCCAGGAGCTTGGTCGTGATGGGGTTAACGCCCATGCAGTCGGCGGCTGTCTCGTCTTCCCGCAGAGCCATCCAGGCCCGGCCGAGGCGAGAGTTCTGCAAGCGAACGTTGGTAAAGATGACGAGAGCGCCGATGAGCAAGATTAAAAAGTACCAGGGAGTAGGGTCAAAGCCAAACTCGTAATTGCCGATCCACGGCCGCCCCACCGGGTTCAGCCCCTGCACGCCGTTGGTCAGATTAAAATTATCGAGCAGTCGCCATGGCCCCACCTGGATGGTCAAGTCGCCCAGGTTGCGAATGACGACGGGCACGATCTCTCCAAAGGCCAGCGTGACAATCGCCAGGTAATCGCCCCGTAAGCGCAGAGTGGGCGTGCCGATGACGATGCCGAACAAGGCCGCCACGATCACGGCCGCCCAGATGACGATCCAAAAATTCCATTCCAGGCCATGGACCGGCCAGGTCAGGATGCCGGCCGTATAGGCGCCAATCGCAAAGAAGGCGGCGTAACCAAAGTCCAGCAGCCCGGCGTAGCCCACCACGATGTTCAAGCCCAGGGCCAGGATGACCAAGACCAGCACATCCGTGACATCGTTGAGGGTACCCCACTTGAGGACTTTATCCACCACAGGAAAGATCAGGAGGAGCAAGATCCCGGTTGACCATGTGATGATCTGTCGTCGCCTGGCCGGTAACGCCCGCCAGGGGGCAGTCAAAGAACGCCAAGTTTCACGCATATTATATCCTCCAACGGCGGTACTCCGCCGCGAAATCCACACCCCTTACGCCTAGCGGCCCGCCGCCGCAAAGCGGCGGACACACCCCTGAAGGGTGTCCTAGGGACAAATCGGCCCTGACGGCAGGCAACCCCTGGGACTTGGGGGCAAATCTGTAGATTTGCCTAGTACTTTTCCGGTGTCCGCTGGCCGAGGAGCCCGGACGGCTTGAAAACCAGCACCAAGATCAAGATCGTAAAGACCAGGGCTCGCGTCCATTCGGAGGAGAGATACTGGTCGCTGTAGGCATTCAGGAAGCCGATGACATAGCCACCCAACATGGCCCCGGTGACGTTGCCAATGCCCCCCAGGACGGCTGAGGTAAAGGCCAGCAGCCCGGCATCAAAGCCCATCAGGTAACGCCCCGTGTTCAGGTAAATGCCCACCATCATGCCGGCCGCACCGGCCAGTGCGCCGCCGATAAAGAAGGTGGTGCGGATGACGTTCTCCACATTGATGCCCATGAGCGCCGCCGCCTCGCGGTCTTGCGCTGTGGCGCGCATGGCCTTGCCGGTCTTGGTGCGCTGGATAAAGAGGGTCAGGCCAATCATCAGGGGTATGGTGACGCCAAACAGGAAAATGTCCTTGGTGGTAAAGAGCACATTCGTTTTGATGCCCAGCAGGTCGTTGAGGATGTCTATCACGGGAAAGATGTTCGGGTAAAGGATCTGGCTAGAGCCTTTCCAGATCAACGCCAGGTTCTCCAACATGAAAGACATGCCGACGGCGGTGATCAGGGGCGCCAGGCGGGGAGCACGGCGCAGCGGCTTGTAGGCAAGGCGGTCTATGGTCATGTTGATCGTCCCGGTGCAGAGCATGGTCAGGAGCATCACGCCCAAGATCACGGCCCACAGTTGCCAGCCTCCCAAGCGGCCTTTCACTCCCAGCAAGCCCAAAAAGGTGAAAGAGATCATAAAGCCCAGCATGTACACGTCGCCGTGGGCAAAGTTGATCAACTCGATGATCCCATACACCATGGTATAGCCCAGGGCGATCAGGGCCAGGTAGGAGCCGAGGGTCAAGCCATTGATGAGGAGCTGGATAAAAAGCTCGGTCTGGGTCATTTATGCCAACCTCCCAAAAGTACCCTGGCGATGTAGGGGCGAGGTGACCTCGCCCCTACTCGCCAGGGTAAGACTAGGTCCTGTTGAGCACTATTGGCACTTCATATCGCCGCTGATGTTGCGTTGCCAGACGTACTTGGCATCCTTGAAGAGAAAGCCGGACATGACGTACGAGGTCGGATCGCCGTTCTCATCGAACGTGATGGGGCCGGAAACGCCCGGCAGGTCTTTGGTGACGCGCATGGCCTCCAGAATAGCCGCGCGCCTCTCGTCCACCGTCTTGGCCGCGTCAAGCTTGGGCGCCGCCCGCTTGATGGAATCCAGGATCACCAACACGGCGTTGTAGGAGTAGAGCGACCAGCCGATAGGCTCAGCGTTAAACTTGGCCTTGTAGTTCTTGTAGAAATTCTTGCCCACATCGGTCGGCAGTTGATCCAAGGCCGGGCTGGCAAAAGTCACCAGCAGGTTGCCGTTGATGAGCTCTGGGCTGACGGCCTTGGGGACGGCGTCGGTGTACATGGCATCGTCCGACATCATCTTGACGCCGGCCTTGAAGAATCCCAGGGCATCCATCTGCTGCAAGATCTGGGGACCGCCGGAATCTACCAGACCGCCAAAGTAGACCAGGTCGGCGCCGGAGGCCTTGACCTTGGTCAGCAGGGCGCGAAAGTCAATACTCACGGACTCGACGCCATCGTGGCCGGCGACCTCCAGGCCCAATTCCTTGGCTCGCTTTTCAAAGACATCGGCGATGCCCTTGCCGTAGAGTTGGCGGTCGTCCAGGATATAGACCTTCTTGAATCCCAGGCACTTGGCCCAGGCTGCGCCGGACGCGCCCTGCAAATCATCGGCGCCATAGGTGCGGAAGTAGTTGACCTTGCCCGTGGGCCGGTAAATGTCCGGCTCGCCGGCCGCAAAGCCCTTTTTGGTCAGGCCAGGGTAGCTGTTGGCTGGGGTGATCTGCGCCAGGCCGGCCTTGTTCGTCAGGGGCATCGAGATCTTGGCCGCGCCAGAATTGTAGGTGCCAAAGTAGACCAGGGCGGCTTGGTCGGCGATGGCCTTTTGGGCGTTGCCGGACTCGACGGTGCCATCCCAAGAACCGGTCGTGGGCGAGGCGTCGTCCAGGAAGACCAACTCAATCTTCCAGCCGGCCGCTTCGTTCTTGGCCTCCTCCAGGGCCAGCTTGGCGGCGTTGAGCATGGCCGTGCCCTCGGGGATCATCGCCCCCTGCATGGGCCAACTGGCATAGATCTTCATGGACTTGGCGGCGGCGGGCTGGGCAGGCGCTGCGCCTCCACCGCACGCAGTGACAATCGTCGCCACGACGACTAGAAGGCTGAACAGTTTTAGGGTCTTCATTTCTCCTCCACGAGTATCGAAAGCTGGTGGGGCCGGTCAAGGCGACCGACCATGGCGAATTCGAAAACAGCGTAGGCTTGCGAGGTGACAATTCTTGTTAGGGTTGGCCGACCCCGGCCGTTTGGCATGTAGGCTGTCTCACCTCCTCAAAGGTAGGTGCAAGAATGCTTTCAGGCTGAACCTAGAGGGCAGAGTTCAGTTTCGTGCTTACTGAGGAACGCCGATATTGTAGTGCGGAGCGGCTTGATTGTCAAGGCGCACTTGGTCTGGGATTCTGCAACAAGTCGCATGTCACAGGGCGCAAGCCGAGAGGCAGCGCAGGCCAACGTGAGGGTTGAGCAAGTTCTGGACGTTTTAAGGTTGACCTGCGGCCGAGTCATCCCGCAAGGGGGCTTGCAGTTTTAGGGCGAACCTGAGCGCAGGGTCAAGGCAATCGGTTGAACCACAACAATGAGAGAATGCCCGCGGCCAGAGACAGCGCAACGGCGACGCCCGTAAAGCCGGCCGTGATTTCGGTCTGCTGTCTTGTGAACACCAGGTGTGTGCTCAGATTGTCATAGATGGCTTTCAAGTCTTTTTCCGTCGAAGCGTTATAGTAGACGCCATTGGTCGCCTCTGCCACGGCCTTGAGTGTGGCTTCGTCCAGCCGCACTCGCATGGACCGTCCCCCGGTGCTCAGGACTGTTCCTTGCGTCGTGCCCACGCCAATGGTGTAGACACGGATGCCGCGCGCGGCGAGCTGATCCACTATATCGAGGGGGCGCGGACCGCGATTGCTTTCGCCGTCAGTCAACAGGACGATGATGGCAGGTTCATAGACACCCTGGGGAAGCGGCGTCGGTGTGGGCGTTGGGTCTGCGGTAGAGTTGGGCGGTCCGCCCTCGGCGTTGGCGTCTTCAAAGACGGCGTCCAGCGACGTGAGCAACGCCGATCCGATCGCCGTGCCGCGCTGCGTCGTCAACCGATTAACGGCGGCCAGAATGGCTGCCTTGTCGTTCGTCGGCGCTTGAACGAGAAACGCATTGTCGCTGAACGAAACGACGCCGATTTTGACGCCCGACGGCTGTTTTTCGACGAAGGTTCGTGCGGCCACTTTGGCCGCTTCGAGGCGGTCCGGCTTGAGGTCTTGCGCGCGCATGCTGCCCGAAACATCCATGGTGAGGATGACGGTGCCTTCCTCGGTGGGCAGTGTGACGACGGCGGCCGGACGCGCCAGTGCAAACAGCATGACCGCCAGGCTCGTGATAAAGAGGGCCGGAGGAACGTGGCGCCGCCAGCCCGGCCCCCGGCCCAGCGCTTCCTTTACCAGTGAGAGACTGGCGTAGCGGAGCGCATAGCGCTGCCGCCGCCGCTGCGCCAGAACGTACGCCACGACGAGCACGGGCACCAAAAGCAAGAGCCATAGCATCAAAGGCCATAAGAATTGCATAGTTACACCCCAAAATCCAGGCTCAAATGTGCAAGATTAGTCGCTCAAGTATGATTTGAAATTTGAGAATTGGAATTTGATATTTGTGAATTGACATTCGATATTTGCTTCCTTTGCCGGCGTCTGGCCGCAAAGCTCACGATAGATCGAACCAGATCATCTTCAGTGGAAAGTGACAGCACATCAACGCCCGCCTGGCGAAAGGCCTGGTCGAGCCCGGCCTGCCGTCGCTCGGCTGCTTCCCTGAATCGCACACGGAACTTTTTATTTCGTGTGTCCACGTAAACCTGTTCGCCCGTCTCTGCGTCCTCCAGCACGACCAGGCCGATGTCGGGCAATTCCGTTTCGCGCGGATCCCACAGCCGCACCGCCAACACTTCGTGCCGGTGGCTCAGCAGGTTGAGCGGGCGTTCCCAACCTGGCGCGCTGATGAAATCTGAAATCACAAACACGAGCGAGCGTCGCTTGATGGAGTTGAAGGCGGCCTGCAGCAGCACCGTCAGGTCCGTCATGGGCGTGCGTTCCAGCCTGGGCTGTTTGAGCAAGTCGTTGATGAGCCGCAGCACCTGGAGCTTGCCGCCCCGCGCAGGAATAACGCGCTCTACACGGCTGTTGTAGATCATCGCGCCGACGCGATTGCCGTGACGCGTTAACAGACGCGCCATCACCGTGACAAAGTCAATCAGGCAATCACGCTTGAGGCTGTTGACCGTGCCAAAGTCAACGGATGGACTCAGGTCGAGCAGGAACCAGGCCGTGACGTCGCGGTCCTCGACGTACTGCCGGACGTAAGGAGTATTGGTGCGCGCGGTGACGTTCCAGTCAATGGCGCGGATGTCATCGCCCAGCTGGTATTCGCGCAAGTCGGCCAGGTCAAGGCCAAAGCCATAGAACAGGCTGCGATAGTCGCCCTGCAAGATGCCATCCAGGCGGCGAATCACCTGCCAGTTCAGGCGCTGCAATATCCGATCAGGCGTTGACGTTGACGACGACATGTTGTTTCAGCGGTTGAACCGGCGCGGCGACTTGCCGCATCACGCGCGCCAGCAACGTATCGGCGGTCACGTTATCCGACAGCGCCTCATAGGAAAGCACGAGCCGGTGACGCATCACGTCAAAAGCCAGGTCTTGAATGTCCTGCACCAGGATATAACTGCGCCCGCGCAAAAAGGCGAGCGCGCGCGCCGTGAGAATCAGGTTGATGGAAGCGCGCGGGCTGCAGCCATACAGGATGTAGCGCCCAATGTCGCCGAGTCCGTATTCGGCGGGGCGCCGCGTCGCAGATGCAAGGCGCACCGCGTATTCCATCAGCGCGGGATCGGCATAGACCTTGTCCGCCTCTTGCTGCAATTCGACCAGTTGCTGTGTAGTGATAACGGTCCCCACCGGCATGAGCGTGCCCGTCATTCGCTCGACGATGACAAACTCTTCCTGCTCGTTGGGATAGTCCACCAGCACCTTCATCATAAAGCGGTCCACCTGTGCTTCGGGCAGAGGATAGGTCCCCTCAGTCTCGATGGGGTTTTGCGTCGCCAGCGCGAGGAACGGATCGGGCACCTTGTACGTTTCGCGCCCGATGGTCACCTGGCGCTCTTGCATCACTTCGAGGAGCGCACTTTGCACTTTGGCCGGAGCGCGGTTGATTTCGTCAGCCAGCAGCAAGTTTGTAAAGACCGGGCCGAGCGACGTGCTAAACTCGCCGGTCTTTTGGTTATAGATGCGTGTGCCGACGAGATCCGCCGGAACGAGGTCTGGCGTGAACTGGATGCGTTTGAAATCTCCGCCGATGGACTGGGCCAGCGTCTTGATCGCCAACGTCTTGGCGAGGCCCGGCACGCCCTCGACCAGGATGTGCCCGCGCGCCAGCAGGGCCACGAGCAAGCGTTCCAAAAGATGATCTTGCCCCACGATCATCTTTTTCACTTCGAACAGCACGCGCTCCATGAGTGGCGCGCCTTCCGTGTCGGTCTCTTTGGCCATTTTTCTCCTCTCGAGCTGCCAACTGCCGACCACCGACTGCACGCAACGGCGGTCGGCGGCCGGTGTGCTCCGCCTGCCGTCTGCGGTCTAGGAGCCTGTCGGAGAACCTGTAGTTTAGGGCCTTGCCCCTGGAGAGTCCCAGGGGTTGTGCCCGTCGCAAGTCCAACGCCCGCAAGGGGCTAGGCTACCTCTCCGACAAGCTGCCAGGCTGGTGGGACCTGAAACAATGACACCCAAAAGCGCGCGCAGGATTTCCCGGCGACGTTCCGAGTCTGGCTGGGATGAGTGCATTGGCCGCGTGTGCAAACCTCGGTCTTACGTCATTCTGAGCCCAATCGAATGATATTTAACTTCCATCAAAAGAAATCTACCTTTCAGGTAGACCGGCGTGTTTCTGGACGGGACAACAAAGCATAAATCTCTACGTATTCCCAACGAGAAATCATTGACCTCTGTTCGATTATGCTATACCCTGGTAAGTGCAGCAACACTGCATTTCGTCCCGGGGGAAATGCATATCGGTCAATAACCCAATCAAGTAGAACAAACAAAAGGAGAGAGTATAATGAGGACCTCGAAAGTTTTGCTCCTGGTTGTAGCATTTGCGGTGCTCTCCACGTTGATAAGCTGCGCTCAGCCTGTCGCTCCTACTCAAGCGCCGGCACCCGCTAAAGCCATGAAAACCTACAAGGACCTGACCGTTGGGTATGCCCAACTCGGGGCCGAGAGTGAGTGGCGCAATGCGAACACCGCCTCCATTAAAGAGACCGCGGCGCAGTTGGGGATCAACCTCAAGTTCTCGGATGCGCAGCAGAAGCAAGAGAATCAAATCGCGGCAATTCGCTCGTTCATCGCCGCCAAAGTGGATGTCATTGGCGTTCCGCCTGTGGTGGAAACAGGTTGGGAGACCGTCTTCAAGGAAGCCAAGGATGCTGGCATCCCGATCATCCTGGTTGACCGCCGCGCGGCCGTCCCCGAGAACATGTACGTGACCTACATTGGTTCTGACTTTGTTGAAGAAGGCCGGAATGCCGCTCGCACGATGGCCAAGATCGTGAACAACAAGGCCAACATCGTCGAGCTGGTGGGCACCGTTGGTTCCGCGCCCGCCAATGACCGCGCCAAGGGTTTCCGCGAAATCATCAAGGATATACCGGATATGAAGATCATTGACTCTCAATCCGGTGACTTTACGCGTGCCGGGGGCAAGCAAGTGATGGAAGCCTTCTTGAAGAAGGAAGCTAAAGACATTACTGCCCTGTATGCCCACAACGACGACATGGCCATCGGCGCGATTCAGGCGATCGAGGAAGCTGGCCTCAAGCCCGGCGTGGACATCAAGATCGTGTCAGTTGATGCTGTGCGTGGCGCCTTTGAGGCGATGGTCGCGGGCAAGCTGAATGCCACTGTCGAGTGCAACCCGCTACTTGGCCCGCAGTTCTACGAAATGGCTCTGAAGGCGGTCAACGGCGAAACGCTGCCCAAGTGGGTACCCTCGAAGGAAGGCATTTACCTGCCCGACAACGCCAAGGAAATCCTGCCGACCCGCAAGTACTAGACCTGGCTTTGACAAGTGACTTCCCGGGAGTCACTTGTCTTTAAAGTTGAATTGTACGAAAATAGAGAAGCGGCGCCGAGCGCCGCTTCTCCCGCAAAACCACAGGATTTTCCAAAGGCAGGTGGCATGATGGCAGAATCTAACAATCACTTTCTGACGATGAAAGGGATCTACAAAGCCTTTCCGGGTGTGCAAGCCCTGGAAGATGTGGACTTTGCCCTCAGAAAGGGTGAGATACACGCCCTGGTGGGAGAAAATGGCGCCGGCAAGTCCACCTTGATCAAGGCGCTGACTGGCGTCGAGCGGCCGGATGCAGGCACGATTACGCTCGAGGAAAAAGAAATCCTGGTAAGATCACCCCAACATGCTCAGGCGCTGGGCATCAGCACGGTCTACCAGGAAATCAATCTATGCCCTAATCTGACCGTGGCGGAAAACATCATGATTGGCCGGGAACCCAGGAAATGGGGGAGCATTGACTGGGGAACGATGAATGCTCAGGCCAAGCAGATCCTCCAACGGCTGGATATTGACATTGATGTGACCCAGACTCTAGGCTCGTATTCGGTGGCCATCCAGCAGATGGCGGCCATTGTGCGGGCACTCGAGATTTCATCGGCCAAGATTCTGATCCTGGACGAGCCGACCTCCAGCCTGGATGCCCATGAAACTGCGCAACTCTTTGAGGTGATGCGTAAACTGAAAAGTGAAGGAATGGGCATCATTTTCATCACCCATTTTATTGATCAGGTCTATCAAGTTGCCGATAGAATTACGGTCCTCAGAAACGGGAAATTGGTTGGAACTTATGATACGGCTTCTTTGCCGCGCCTGGAATTGATCGCAAAAATGATCGGCAGAACTCTGACCGAATTTGATGATATGACAAAGATCAAGCTTGAAAGCGGCAAGCACATTAAAGGTGAAGCGTTGCTTCAGGCTAGAGGGCTTAGCCATACAGGCTACATTGCGCCATTTGACCTGGATTTGCATGCCGGGGAAGTAGTTGGTCTGGCTGGGCTGCTGGGATCGGGGCGCTCGGAAACTGCCGACCTGCTGTTTGGGGTTGACAAGCCTGATAGTGGCACATTGACGTTCGCCGGAAAAGTGGTTAAAAAGTTTTCGCCCCTCGCTTCGATTACCAGAGGCGTTGGTCTCTGCCCTGAAGATAGAAAAGGCAGCGGCATTTTCCCAGACTTGACGGTCAGAGAAAACATCATCCTGGCTATGCAGGCAAGCCAAGGCTGGTGGAAGTATCTGAGCATGCAACAACAGTACGAAATTGCAGACAAGTACATCCAATTGCTGAACATTGCTACCCCC
Source organism: uncultured Anaerolineae bacterium (assembly GCA_964353405.1). Lineage (GTDB taxonomy): Bacteria > Chloroflexota > Anaerolineae > Fen-1058 > Fen-1058 > JBGLNJ01. The sequence goes on along the minus strand of CAYGWJ010000487.1, from coordinate 7,361 downwards.
TCGGCAGACCAGCCCGTCAAAAATCTGAGCGGCGGCAATCAGCAAAAGGTGATCCTCGCCCGGTGGCTCGCCACGAACCCGCAGGTTCTGATCCTGGATGAACCCACTCGAGGTATTGATGTGGGAGCAAAAGCCGAAATTCAAAAACTGGTGCTTTCGCTCGCCGAAGAAGGTAAGGCCTGCGTCTTTATCTCTTCGGAATTGGACGAGGTGCTGCGCTGCAGTCACCGGATCATGGTCCTCAGAGACCGGGAGAAAGTAGGTGAATTTTCCGGTGAAGTTGATGAGCTGACCATCATGCAGTCGATCGGGGGTAGCGAATGATGAGGCAATCACGATTTTCCTGGGCGCGGCTGAGGGACAATAAGGTGTTTTGGCCCCTAGTCGCCTTGGTATTGATCTTGCTGTTCGACGCGCTTTTTACGCCGGGCTTTTTCAATATAGAGATCAAGGAAGGACACCTTTTTGGCAACCTGATAGATATTCTGAACCGCGGGTCGGCCTTGATGCTGCTGGCGATTGGCATGACCATGGTGATTGCCACCGGCGGAGTTGATCTTTCCGTGGGCGCAGTGATCGCCATCTCGGGCGCTACGGCGTGCGTACTGATTAATCCGCAATTGGCCACAAGGTTGCGCCAAGCTACGGAAATGACCAGGGATATAACCTACACTCCCCTGTGGTTACTCATTCTAGCCGCGCTCGCAGTTTCCACGCTATGCGGTTTGTGGAATGGGCTGTTGGTTTCCCGACTCAACATTCAAGCGATGGTGGCTACGCTCGTGCTCATGGTGGCCGGCCGTGGCATTGCCCAGTTGATCGTCAACGGGACGATTATCACCGTTTACTACAAGCCGTACTTTTTTATTGGGAATGGATACTTGCTGGGCTTGCCTTTCACGCTCTTTATCGTGATAGCCGTTTTCCTCATCGCCTGGCTGCTGACCCGAAGGACCGCGATCGGGTTGTTCGTCGAGTCGGTTGGCATCAACAGCAAGTCCAGCCTCTACAGCGGGATCAATGAGAAAAATGTCAAGTTGCTGGCTTATACTTTTTGTGGTTTCTGCGCCGGAATTGCCGGGTTGATTCTGAGTTCCAACGTCAAAAGCGCCGATGCCAACACGGTTGGACTCTGGACCGAATTGGATGCGATTCTGGCTGTCGTGATTGGCGGCACCTTGATGACGGGCGGCCGGTTTTCGCTGATGGCCAGCATCGTGGGCGCACTGATCATCCAGGCCACGACCACGACCATGTACGCGCTTGGCGTTCCAGCGAATGCGGCCATGGCGGTCAAGGCCCTGGTGGTGTTAGTCGTCATCCTGCTGTACGCGGAACAGTTCAGGGGTTGGCTGACCAAAGTCTTTGAGAGGAAGGGGGTCCAGGCATGATCCAGAAATTGAAGATAGATCGAAAATTCGTGCCTTTACTGGCGACTGTCACTCTATTCATTGTGGCCTACGCTTTCGGCGCCTCGCAGTCCAGAGGCATGCGCGATCCCCAAGCGTTCTTCAACCTCTTCATTAACAACTCTCACTTACTCATCGCCGCCATCGGCGAGACCGTTGTGATCCTGGCGGGGGGCATCGATCTTTCGCCGGGAGCCATCATTGCGCTCACTTCGACCGCTTCAGCCTACCTGCTTGAAAAGGAGGGGCTGCTTCCAGAGATTGTTATTCCGCTGATGCTGCTGATGGGAATAGCGCTGGGAGCCATCATGGGCAGCCTGATCCAATATTTCAAGGTGCAGCCCTTTATTGCCACGCTGGCGGGGATGTTTTTTGCCAGAGGCATGTGCTTTTTCATCAGTTTGGACGCGATCACGATTAGCGATCCCTTCTACAGGGAGCTTTCCCTCGCCAGGGTTCCTGTTCCATTCCTTGGACATACACATGTCTCGATCAACGTCCTCATCGGTTTGCTTGTGCTGGCGATCGCCATGTACCTCCTTCACTTGACTCGATTTGGACGTACCGTGTATGCGATGGGCGGCAATGAGCAGTCTGCGCGGCTGATGGGGTTGCCGGTGGGCCAGACCAAGGTGCTGGTCTACACGCTAGCCGGTTTTTGCTCGGCGTTGGCCGGGGTCGCCTACAGCATCGCTTTGCTTTCGGGCCACGGCCTTTACGCCGTTGGCTTGGAGTTAGATACCATCGCCTCGGTGGTCATTGGCGGCACGCTGCTCACGGGCGGGGTGGGCTATGTGTTCGGGACGATGTTTGGCGTTTTGATCAGCGGCTTGATCCAGATGCTCATCATGTTCAATGGACAGCTCAGTTCCTGGTGGACCCGTATCGCCATCGGTGTGCTCACTCTGGTCTTTATCAGCGTGCAAAGCGCGTTTGCTGCAAGCAAGAAGCGACAAATAGCAGTGAGAGCTGCAAAGAAAGATCAGGCGAGTCAGGCTGCTGCTCCTGCGCAGGGACGTTAGTCGCTGACATCGCCGAGACAACTACTCCCTGCGGTAATTCAAAACGGGTGCACAGGTCTACGCTTGTGGACCCGTTTTGTTGTGCGCCCCGCGCCGGGTGCAATCCAGGCCCGCGCAGTAAAGGAGACCGGGCTGCAGGAGCCATGATTTTTCAAGAATCGTGTAAAATACAGGGGAATCAACTCACAGGAGGTGTACAATGAAACGCTGCGCTCTGTTCATTCTGGTAGCATTGCTGCTGGCGGCTTGCGCAAGCGCCCCGCCGAAGCCCACAGCTCAACCTGGCTGCACGCCGGCCGCTGCGCGGCCAAATGCCGCTCAGGAGGGTGTGGCAGCCGGGGCAGCGATTGTTTACGAGCGCATGGGCGAGGGCGCCTGCGTTGATGAAGTGTGGAACATTTATCCCGATGGGCGCATTGTGGGAGACAAGGCCACGAAAACAGTGACGGCCGCAGAGATCTCTACATTGCTGACCGATATAGATGGGATGGGCTTTTTCAAGCTGCCGACCACTAAACATACCGCCTGCCGAGAATGTTTCACCTATAACATCACGATGAACTACAACGGCCAGGTCAAGACTGTTTCGGCGGTGGATGGTGGGACGGACACCCCGGTGGAGTATTGGCAAATTTATGCCAAGATCAAGAAACTTCTTCCCACTTTATAAGCATTGAAAACGAGAGCAGAGGACGCAGAAATACCCGCCTTCGCTCGTGCGGCCTATCCGCCCCCCGTTGGGCAGACATTGCATCTATTGACAAGTTTCATGCTGCTCTATCACAATCAAGACCAGCAGAAGGGAGCAAGAAAAATGTTTGCATCAATAAAGTGGCTTGGCTTGCTGTCAGCCCTGTTGATCGTTGTTATAATCACCACCGGCTGCAGAGGGATCCGCAGGCAGGTCGGGGCTACCCCAACGCCCGCGGCAGGAGCCAGTACTACTGCTAAAGGCTGGTCTCTCATCCCCATCAACGTAACGAAATCTGCCGCCGGCGACCTTCACGTGGACCTGGCGGCTCGCAATGACACTGGCGCTTGGAGTTCGATGGGGGCGACTGAAAAGCCTGCCTCGCTGACCACCCAAGATGGAAAGAGTGTTGCCTGTGACACGGTGCAGGTCAGCAGTGGTGGTCACTATCTGCCGCCTGACTTTCAGATTCGCGGGTATACGCTCAAGGGCAACAAAACGCAGACCCTGTATGTAGAGTGCAAAGGGGTGGATCCATCCAGCGGATCTCGTCTATCCGTCCCTTACAGCTTCGTAACGGGGGAATACGACTATTATGCTCAAGACAAAAATAGGGCCGAGACCCAGTTCGAAGTTGATTTGGACCAGATATCCACGACTCTGAACTATCCCGTGGCTTTGTCATCAGCGGTCAAGGCTCAACCGATTGCCACGCCCATAACGGCTTTGAACAAGTGCACCTTGGCCAACACGGGTGTTGCTCGCACGGGCGATACCATTTTGTTCCAGTGGCAAGTCACCAATCCGGGCGAATACGATACCAAAGTACACATTGGTGCGCCGCCTGTCCTGGGAAGCGATGGCATTCTGTATGGCGTTCGGGTCAGCCCGGACATTGTTGATCAGCCATTAGCACCCCCCGCAGCGGCGGCGGAATTCAAAACACAGGTCTCGGTCCCGCAGAATGTCACCGGGCTTTACCTGTTGTTGAGTGTAGAACAAAGCCGCGAGAGACTTTTTGCGAACTATTTGATTGACTTGACTGGCCTCAAGTAGAAGGTCGTCCCAATTGTCAGGTCGAGCAACCTAACGTGTCGCTCAGCCGCAGTGCTGTGCTCGCTCCGCTCTGCGGCTGAGATCGCTGCCGTCCGGCGCTCCTTGATCCACAGAGATGATAGGTGAAATGGTTCATAGACGCCCTCGAAGGCGAGCTGCACGACATGGTGTGCGCAAAAAAGATTGCTGGCTCTGTTCCTGCTGGAAACCATGATCATTAGAAAGAGGAAACCATGGCGATTGATCAAAGTAAATCGGCTGAGCGAAAGTTTATGGTGACTCTCCTTGTGAGTGTGGGGGTGCTTTTAATGCTCGTTCTGGGAGGGTTAACGGTCGGGCGAAGGTTTTTCTCTGCCGGATCTAGAGCTGTTCTGGCCGGTACCCCCGTGCCCATGCCGGCAGCCGTAATCTCCCCAGATAATGCGGGGCGAGTCGTCGAATTGGCATGGAGGAACACGCAAGGGGTTAAGGATGTAGCTTGGTCGCCCGACGGTAAGCTGCTGGCGGCGTCCTCTTCCACTGGGATATATCTGTATGATCCCAAGACGCTGAACGAAGTGCGCTCTATCAAGACCAGTGCTCGGGTGTCGAATGTGGCTTTCTCGCCCGATGGCAAGCTGCTGGCCTCGGCCAACTGGGACAAGACCGTGAAGCTATGGGACGTGGCCAGCGGGCAGGAAGTGCGCACATTGAGCGGGCACACCGACAATGTGATGAGTGTGGCCTTTTCGCCCGATGGCAAGCAGTTGATCTCGGGCAGTTGGGACAACACGGCGAAGCTGTGGGACGTTGCCAGCGGGCAGGAGCTGCGCACACTCAGTGGGCATACGAACTATGTGGAGAGCGTGGCCTTTTCGCCCGACGGCAAGCTGGTGGCCTCGGCCAGCGATGACTGGACAGCGAAGGCGTGGGACGTGACCAGCGGGAAGGAGCTGTTCACAGTAAAGGGGCCGCCCAAGTATATGATGATTGTGGCTTTTTCGCCCGATGGCAAGCTGCTGGCCGCGGGCAATGATGACAAAACGGTGCAGTTGGCGGACGTCGCCAGCGGGCAGGAGCTGCGCACATTGAGGGCGCATACGGACGGGGTAGTGGGCATGGACTTTTCGCCCGATGGCAAGCTGCTGGTCACAGGTAGTTGGGACAAGACTGTAAAGCTGTGGGACGTGGCCAGTGGGCGGGAACTGAACAAATTGAAGGTCCATACTGACAAGGTGGAGAGTGTGTCCTTTTCGCCGGACGGCAAGGTAGTCGCCTCGAGTGGCGACGATGACACCATCCGTCTGTGGGGAGTCTTGCCATGACCAGTGCCTGTGGCATACTGGCACACAATTCTATGCTGCCTCTCACTCCCTTCACACTCGCCTGGCTCATGGGCCGGCGACCATGTCAGAGCCGAAGGCAAGTTCCAGACGCCGACCAGCACGGGCGAGTTTGACTACCGCGAGTACCTTGCCCGCCAGGATGTCTATTCGACACCGCTCCTATGGCGGGTACAGGTGTCATGTCATGCCCGTGCGTGGCTCGCCCCGTTCACGGGGTGTGCGTTCAAAGCTCGCGCCACGCCAATGCGCGTCATCGCGCAAACGCTCCGCGTGCCTGAACCCCAGGCGTCACTCCTCACCGGCATCTTGCTGGGCGACGATTCCGGCATCCCCAAGAGTGTGCAGGACGCTTTCCGCACGACGGGCACTTCCCATATCATCGCGATAAGCGGCTAGATGTAAAACCAAACCGGACGTGACGTTTGCGTTGAGTGGAACCGTGGTAGCGAGAATGGTCACTGCGGCAGTGTGTGACGTATGCTGCCGCTGTACCCAGCGCGCCGATAGATGACAGAAGCTGCCGTTGGATGGCGCGTTAATCGCGCGCCACGGGCAACGCAATCGTAAACGTCGTCCCTGCGCCAGGCGCGCTGGCTGCCGTGATCGTACCGCCATGCAATTCGACGATGGACCTGGCAATCGCCAGGCCTAACCCCGATTCACCACTCGGTTGTTGGCGCGACGCATCTCCGCGATAAAAGCGATCAAAGATGCGCGGCAGATCGTCAGGCGCGATGCCGGCTCCGGTGTCTCGAACGGTCAAGTGCACGGCGTTGTCGTTTTTCGTGGCCGCCATTTCCATGGCCGCCAATGTAATCTGTCCACCGGCTGGCGTGTAGCGAAGGGCATTGCCGACCAGGTTGTTCAAGACTTGAGCCATGCGCTCTGGGTCAACGTTCACCTCTGGCAAGCTTGCTTCGGCATTGACTTGCAGCGCGACCTGGCGCGCTTCCGCGCGCAGTTGATGCGCCGCTGCTGTGCGTTCCAACAACTCGCGTGGAGACACGCGTTGGCGCGTGAGCTTTAGCTCCCCCGCGTCAGCCAATGACAGCGTGCGCAAGTCCTCGACGAGCAGGCTCAAGTGTTCGGCTTCCTGATACATCGTCTGGAACGTGTTGGGGGTTGGCTTGAGCACGCCGTCGCGCAGCCCCTCGCAATAGCCCTTGATCACACTCAAGGGAGTTCTCAGGTCGTGGGCAATGTCCGCCGTCATCTGGCGACGCGCCTGGTTGGCGCGCGCCAGGTCAGCGCTCATCTGGTTGAACGCCGTCGTCAATTGACCCAGTTCGTCGCGCGAGCGCACCGGCACGGCGACTCCCAGCGTGCCTTGCGCCATCGCGCGGATCGCATTCCGCAGATCGCGGACGGGATGCGTCAATGTGCGCGCGAGGACAAGGCTCAAGAGGAGAGCGATCACCACTGCGCCGAGCGCGGACACGAGCAAGGCAAGATTCGTGCGTTCGAGGTACTGTTGCTCTCGCGCATCCAGCGGCGGCGCGGCGCCGGTGGACAGGATTGTCCCGACCACCTGATCGCCAATCTTGACTGGCTTGCCCGGCGCTAATTTTTCCGGCGGAACGTAATCGCCAAGGCGATAGGGCGGAACAGGGTGAAGCACATAGCCGTTCTGGTCAATCAAGATGACCGGAACCTGTAGCGGCTGCCCCGCGCCGCTGGCAGTTTGTGGCGGCTGCGCTGGCGGCTTGTCAGGTTCTCGTGGCGGGGGTTGCCTGGACTCGGCCCGCTGGCGAAAATAATCGGTCACGCCGATCCACGATCCGTGCGTTTGATAGTAGGTTGTGACCTCAGACAAAAAGCTGTTTTGGGCCTGCTCCAACACCAGGCGATCAAACTCTTG
>CAYGWJ010000486.1:0-6921 GCA_964353405.1 uncultured Anaerolineae bacterium | reverse complement strand
AAGCGACCACACGCCGCCAGCCGCGCCCGGCATCTTCGACCACGGACCAATGCATGTCTGCTTCGCGCCGCCTGGCTTCCGCTTCATCCATGAACCCGCCGATGGGCATGGAGGGATTCTTGAAGGCTGGATCCTCGCGGTCCACCAAAACCTGCGTAATGACGGTGGCGACGTTCTTGTTGATCTTGCGCTGGAATAATTCGTTTTGCAGGGTCTGTTGCAGCGCGTAACCGATCGCGCCCTGGCTGTCGGCCCCACATACATCCAGCGGCACTGTGTGCATTCCCTCGACCTTGGCGGCGATTTCAGAGCGGCGCAGGATAAAGCCGACCTGCGGCCCATTGCCGTGGCCGATGGCAACCTCCCAGCCGGCCTCGATCATGTCGGCAATGTGAAAAGTCGTCTGCTTGGCAGCCTGGTATTGATCCTCGACCGCCTGGTGCTTGGCATCCTGGATCAGCGAATTGCCGCCAATGGCGACGACAGCGAATTTAGCAGCGAATTTATTTGTTGGCTGGCTCATCAGCTCCTCTCTGGGTTATCCGCTAGACAAGCGGGTTTGAGACCGGATTGCCGACTCGCCGCACGACGTGAAAGTGAAAGTGGCCGGGAACAAACTGGCTGATCGAATAGTCCACCACGCGCCCGTCACACGCATACAGTTGCGCCTCCAGCCTGAGCAGCACGTCACCGCGCTGGAGGAAAAGTTTGCGGGCGGTCGCTTCGTCGGCTGCTTCCGCCAGAATGTCGGTACGGGAATGGCTCAGCGGCGGATGCTCGCGCTGAATGAACAGATCAAGCACCGAGCCATTGAACGCCGGTCCCAGGTCTTGCTGGCGCAGATACGCCGTCGGCACAACGTCCACGAGAAATGCCACAGGCATTGCGCCTGTCATCATCACACGCGCCACACCAAGTACTGGCGTTCTAGGTGGGACTTGAAGACGGAACGCCTGGTTCGGCGTCGCTTCGTGCTCCTCGATCACAGCCTCACCCATCCGCGTCTGCAGACCGGTGCGCCGCGCCAGCGTGTCCAGGCTTTCCAATTCCTCCAGCCCGGTCTCGATGACGGGCGGCGGGGGCGCGACAAATGTCCCCACCCCGTGCCGCCGCACGATCAGCCCACGCTCTTGGAAGGAGCGCATTGTCTCGCGCAGCGTGGCGCGCGAGACGCCCAGTTGGTGCGCCAGTTGCGGCTCCGGCGGCAACTGCTCGCCCGGCTCCCGCCCGTTCAAGAGGGTCGCCAGAGCGGCATGTACCTGCTCGCGCGGCGAGAGTGACGTGGCGCTACGTTTGTAGGTGGATGAACGCGAGGTGGTCATTATCCGGCGATCTTTTTGTGCTTGGGCATTCGGCTGACCACGGTGATCGCTTCCAGGCCGGTCACGCGGTCTCCAAACGTCATCTGGCTGCGCGGCTTGTCTTCGCTTTCGCGCTCGGGCAGTCCAGCCGCCCACAGCGGCGTGCCTTCTTCGCTGTATTTCCATTCGACGAATGCCTGACCCGTAAAGTGGCCTTCGGTGTCAATTGCACACGAAAGCACTTTGCCGACCACCTTGCCGCGCTTGTCGGCGATGAGGTCGAGCTGCTTGGGCATCCGCACGTTCTTTTCGTTCACGCGGAAGCGGACAACCTGGCCCTTCATCTCGGGCTTGTGCCGGAGGAAAGCGCTGCGTCCGATAAAGAACGGCTTGTAGAGCTTGGCGAAGGCGCCAAACCCCGCATCGTCGGGCGTGAGGTTCAGCGGCCCGGCCATCTCGTGACCGTAGAGTGGCAGGCCCGCTTCAGTGCGCAGGCTGTCGCGCGCGCCCAGCCCAATTGGCTTGAGTCCGAACGGCGCGCCAGCCGCCATGATCTTGTTCCACAGTTCCGGCGCCCGGTCGGGATGGACAAAGATTTCATAGCTGAGCGGCTCGCCCGTGTAGCCTGTGCGAGAAACGATCACATCGTGCCCGGCCAGCTTGCCTTCGCACAGCTCGGCACGCTTGAGGCGCTTGATCTGCGCGGCGAATTCGGGCGTGCCGGCCATCGTCAAAAGAATCTCGCGTGATTTCGGCCCCTGCAGTGGAATGTCCACGCGGCATTCGTCACCCCAGCGCCCGTCGCGCAGGTCGCGCAGCGTCACATCGCCGTGCCAGCGAACCCATGGACGATCCCGGTCAATCGTCACACGATTCTCGAGGATAGCCGTGAGCCAGGCCCAGTCCTTGTCGTTGTTGCTGGCATTGACGACGACCATGTACTTGTCCGGCGCTCGCATGTAAAGCATCGTGTCGTCAATGCAGTTGCCGTCAATATCCAAAAAGTAAGAGTACAGTGACTGGCCGGGCTGGAGATCAAAGATGGTATTGGGCTGCACGATGTTGAGGAACAACCCCGCATCCGGGCCGCTGATTTCCAACACGCCCATGTGTGTCGCATCAAACAGGCCGGCTGCTTTGCGGCAGGCTGTGTGTTCCTTGATGACCGATGAGTACCAGACCGGCATCTCCCATCCAGCGAACGGTATGATTCGCGCGCCCAAGGCTTTGTGCGTATCGTAGAGCGTTGTGCGCTTGAGCGGCACATCTTGCGGTTCCTTCCAGGCAAAGATCGGCCGCGGCGTGTGTTGGGCCGGGCCGAGCGCGTGCTGGCCGATAAAGTAGGGTTTGGTCTGATCCACCGCTTCAGGATTGGCTTCCAGGCTGACGGGCAGAGCGGTCTTGGGCACGTAAGGCTCTTTAGCCTCTTGCACGATCACCGGGCCGGGCAGCTTGGCGCGCAGATTGTCGTCAAAGGCGATATAGCCATCGGACAGAGCGCGCAACCAGGCGGCGACGCGCGCGGCTTTGTCGCCGGGCACCACCAGCCGGTACAGGTCGCGCGCGGCGCCGGGGCGATGCAACACGGCGGGACTCGTCACGCGCCGGTCGCGTTCCAGCAAAATCGTTGGCAGTTCGCCGCCTGCCGACAGGTGGGCGATGTCGTTCGTTATGGCATGCTGCAGGAACAAGGTCGCTCGATGCCCGACGATCTCGAAGGTGACCCATTCTGAAGGATACGAGTCGTTGATCGTCCAAAAGTGCGGATAGCCGTGCTGGGTCGGCGATTCGGAAAAGCCGAGCCGGCCAATCAACCCTTGCATCTGAAGCTTGGATTCTTCCAGCACGTCAAAATCAACCTTGGCGCCGCCAGGGTAGGGTTGACATGTTTTGAGTGTGTCGGCGATCGCTTTGGCGATGAGCTCGACGTCCGGTTCGCACAGGCCGCGTTGCGTGATCCACGGCGTGCCCAGCCGGATGCCGCTCGCGTGCATGGCATTGGTGTCGCCCGGAATCGTGTTGCGGTTGACGACGATGCCCACGAGGTCGAGGATGCGCGCTGCCGGGTCACCCATGAGCGGCGTGCCATCCGGCCCTTGGACGCTCTTGCAGTCCACCAGCAGCATGTGCGATTCAGTACCGCCATATGGGATGCGCAGGCCCTCGTTCTGCAAACACCTGGCCAGATGCTGCGCGTTGGCAAGGATCTGCCGTTGCAAGGCTTTGAACTTGTCGGTCGCTGCCAGCTTGAATGCGACGGCCATGGCCGCAATGGTATTGACGTGCGGCCCGCCCTGCTCGCCGGGAAATACAGCCCGGTCAATGCTGGTGGCCAGTTCCTGGCGCGTGGTGAGGATGCACGCGGCGCGTGGCCCGCACAGGGTCTTGTGAGTCGTGAACGTGACGACATCGGCATAACCTACCGGCGAGGGAAATACGCCAGCCGTGACCATGCCGGCCACGTGGCTGATGTCGGCCATCAGGTATGCGCCCACGCTGTCGGCAATCTTGCGGAATTCGCTCCAGTCTGGCGCATGGGGATAGGAGGTGAATCCGGCAATGATCATGCGCGGCCTGGATTGCGCGGCCAGGCGGGCGATCTCGTCATAGTCCAATCGCTCGGTTTGCAGATTCACCGAGTACGGGACGATGTTATAGTGCTTGCCGGAGCGATTGACCGGGCTGCCGTGCGTCAAGTGGCCGCCGTGCACCAGGCTCATGCCCATCACCGTTTCGCCGGGCTTGACCAGCGCTTCGTAGACGGCATTGTTGGCGGGTGCGCCGGAAAGCGGCTGAACGTTGACCCAGATATGCTGCGGGGCAGCGCGCTCGTTGGCAAAGAGTTCCGCACAACGGCGGCGAGCCAGCGCTTCGACCATGTTGGCGTATTCGACGCCCATATAGTAGCGCGGGCTGCCCCGGCGGCGATAGTGGATCAGCTCTTGCTCATAGTTCAGAATCCAGTCCTGCGGCTGGCCGACCGAAAGCGGATCGGGATAGCCCTCGGCGTAAATGTTCTGGAACACGCTGCCCTGCGCTTCCAGCACGGCGGGCGCCGCGTCGGACTCGGACGGGATCATGATCAGCTTGCGCGTCTGCCGCTCGGCTTCACATGCGATCAACTCTGCGACATCCGGATCGAGTTCAGCGAGGCCGCCTTCAAAAATGAAATCTTGACCGCTTGCCATAGTATATCCGTTTCTCCTTTGGTGATTTGTAGCGCGTCACGCAAGGTGTGTCAGGTTTTCACCTCGATTTTTCCAGTTCGCGCAGAAATCGGCTAATCGTCGGTGCCTGGATGCCACGTTCTTCAAGGTAATGAACAACACGACGCCGAAGCGGTTGGCTTGCCAGTACCTTTGGATGCGAGCAGGGTAGCCCTGCGGTGTGAGAAACGCAGAAACCCAGATGTTGGTATCAACCGCTGGACGGCGTACGCAACAAGGAACAAGCGCTACGTCCGTCAGTCTTCTGCCTTCGCAGGCACAGCCGCCACTTTTTCCGGGAATCGCCGCAGCACCGTCGCCTCGACGTGCAGCAGCGTCTTGTCACCTATCGCCAACTCTAGCTTGGGTTTGTCCGCTTGTGGCTTTTCCGGCAGGACAAAGACGCCGATCGGCGTACCGGGCTGATTATACCGCACATCCACAATTGCCAGTCCGAGCAAGTAGCCGTGGGTGTCTATCGAGCAACTGGTGACGCGACCGATGACCTGCCCCTGCTTGCTGACGACCGGGTCACCCGTGTTGGGTCGGCGCACGCCTTTCTGGTTCATGCGGAAGCGGATCAACTCGCGCGTCCGATCCTGATTGCGGGCTATCAGCGCTTCGCGCCCGATGAAGAATGGCTTGTGATACTTGACGTAGCCTTGAAAGCCCGCCTCGATAGGGCTGATGTCAAATCGTCCGGCCAGCTCGTGACCGTAGAGCGGAAGGCCGGCTTCGGTGCGGGTGCTGTCGCGTGCCGCCAACCCGCATGGCTTGAGGCCGAACGGTTTGCCTTGCTCGATCAGCACATTCCAGAGCGCCACCTGCTGACCGGGATGGACGAAAATCTCAAAGCCCACGTCCTCGCCTGTGTAGCCGGTGCGCGCGATGACGAGCGGAATGCCGGCAAGCGTCGTTTCGATCAAGTCGGTGCGGCGGATGCGTGCGAGCGCAAACCTGACCTTGGGATCATCCGTGCAGGCTTGTAGGATGGCCAGCGAGGCCGGGCCTTGCAGCGCCACATCGCGCAACTGATCCGCACCCGATGAGGGGTTTTTGAGATCACGCAGCACGGCCGGCGCAGCGACCTGAACCCAGGGTCGCTTGCGATCAATGATCACACGCCGCTCGTTGACGGCGTTGAGCCAGTCCCAGTCTTGGTCTGCGTTCGAAGCATTGACGACGACGAGGAATTTGTCCGCCGCCCGGCGATAGATCATCATGTCGTCAATCACCTTACCATCCGGGTCGAGGAGATAGCCGTAGCACGATTGGCCGTCGTCAATCCAGTGGGCATAGTTGGAAAATACACTATCGAGGAAGGCGATGGCGTTGGGGCCGGAGGCTTCTAAACAACCCATGTGGCTCACGTCAAACAGCCCGGCGGCCTTGCGGACGGCGGCGTGCTCTTCGCCGACGCTGGTGTACCAGACGGGCATCTCCCATCCGGCGAACGGGACGATCTTGCCGCCCGTCGCTTTGTGCGTGTCGAACAGGACTGTGCGCTTCAGCGGCGCGCCGGTCGGCTCTGACCAACTCCACTCGTGCAACGCTGGCCGTTCGCTTGCCCGCTCAGCCGCAAATTCGTTGAAGCAGTGTTCGCCGACAAAATAGGGCTTGGTCAGATCGAAGCGGTCGGGATAGTTTTGCAGCAGCACCGCGCCGGGTGTGCCAGGCTCGGCCATCGGCTTGCCCACGGATTCCAAGAGCTTGCCGTCAACGTCGCTCGTCTCGGCAATTGTGACCGGTCCTTGCACCTTGCGCATAATGTCTGCGTCATCGTGCAGGATATAACCATCTGAGAGACCCATTAGCCAGGCCTTGACTTGCCTGGCGTCCTCGCCGCGCACGCTCATCCAGAAGCGGTCACGGCCGTGCTCGTCGGGTAGAGCACGCGCAATTGCGACGTTCGCCAATAACCTGCCTTGTCGGTCGAGCAAGTAGGTGCGGACAGCCTGGCCGGGTTCTAGCTGGGCGAGATTCCCTGTGGCGATGTCTTGTATGAACGCGCGAGCGCGATAGCCCTTGATCTCCAGACAGACCTGGGAGGTTTTCGAAACCTCCGAGGTCTTTATTATTTCAATATCCATTCCAGCTTTGTCGGCCAAAGCGGCGACGCGTTGCCGGGCAGATTCGAGAAGGTCCAGGTCAATCTTGCCGCGCGGCAATTCGCCTGCCAGACCCAAGTAGGCGAATGGGTGAATGTTGGTCAGGACATCGCAGACGACATCGGCTATAGCGGCCATGTCATCCGGGCGCAGACCGCGTTGGCTCACCCACGGTGTGCCAAAGCGGATGCCGCTGGCGAGTGCTGTCTTGGTATCGCCGGGGAGGGTGTTCTTGTTGATGACGATGCCCGCCAGGTCGAGGATGCGCGCGGCCATTTCTCCACGAAGTGGAGAATTGGCCGCCAT
>CAYGWJ010000485.1:0-7901 GCA_964353405.1 uncultured Anaerolineae bacterium | reverse complement strand
CAAAACTGGGTGACGGCAGGTTTTATGAGAAAGCCGTGGGGGCAGACCTGGGTGTCTGCCCTTGCCAAGTAGGGGCAGACCTGGTGTCCGCCCTTGCCAAGTAGGGGCAGACCTGGGTGTCTGCCCTTGCCAAGACTGGTGTCTGCCCTTGGGGCAAAAGACTTGGTGTCTGCCCTTGGGGCAAAAGACTGCACCGTACTGTAACGCTACCGTAATCCACAGACGGGCATTGTCACTTTATACTACAATAGCCAAATTCCATACAAGACGTTATCTGAAATAACCATTTTATCCACGAAGGACACGAAGAAACACGAATTTCCGACTTTTTCTTCGTGACCTTCGTGCCCTTCGTGGATCAGAATTCTTGTTTTAGATGACGTCTACGGAATGAGCAACGTTGTAGAGAGACCAAGATGACATCTGGCACATCATGGCAAGAGCGACTCGGGCGCTTCCTCGTGCTCAATATCCGGAGCAAGATCATCCTCCCCTACCTGGTCCTAACGCTGGTCGTGGCGGTCGTGGGCACCTACGTGGTGACCAGCCTGGTGGCCAGTTCTCTCGACGAGCGCCTGACCAATCAACTGCTAGAGGCCGGTCGCGTCGTGTCTGACAGCCTGGCGCGCCGCGAAATCGCACACCTGGAGGCGGCGCGGGTGGTAGCCTATACGCGCGGGCTAGCCGAAGCCTTGTCCGCCGGGGATCGAGACACCGTGAGAAAACTCGCTCTTCCGGCTGCCGCCGGTCTGGGCATCGAGTGCCTCATCGTCGTGGACGCTCAGGGCCACGACACGCTCCAGGTGTTGAAGCAAACCGATGGCTCACTCCAGGTTGTCACAAACCAGTTCGACACGGCCAAACTGTGGCCGGTGCAGGCACTGCTCCAGGCCGGCGACCCGAACGCGCTGCCCAGGCGCGGACTGGGTCTGCACCCGGTCAACCGGCGCTATTACTACTTTTCGGCCATCCCCGTCGGGCTGGGAGACCAGGTCGCCGGCATCGTCATCGTGGGCACCTCGCTCGACACACTGCTGCCTTATTTAAAAGTCACCTCCGTCGCCGACGTGGTCCTCTATTTGGATCAAGGCCAGGCCATCGGCGCGACGTTTGCGGTCCCAGAAGACGCCGAGCCTGCCTCGGTCCTGGACGAGCTTTCGATTTCGCCCGACCTGTACGAAAGAAATCTGAACAATACAGAATCCACGCTCGGAGAAAACACACGCATCAACAACCGCTGGTACCGCTTGGCGCGCGGCCCACTGCGTGTGGGGCGAGACAAGCTCGGCGTCTTTGCCGTGGCCCTGCCGTCCAACTTTATCATCAGCGCGGGCGTCACCAGCCGCAACACCTATGCGCTGCTGTTTACCATCGCCATGGCGTGCGTCGTCTTGATTGGAGTCCTCATCGCCCAGCGCATTACGCGCCCACTCAGCCAGCTGGTCAAAACTTCGCAGGCCGTGGCTGAAGGCGACCTCGAGCAGCGCACGGGCATCGGCAGCACGGACGAGATCGGGAAACTGGCCAACACCTTTGACAAAATGACCGGGCGGCTGGCGGATCGGACCCGCGCGCTGGAAAAGCTCTTGCAGGATTACAAGGAGGCCGCCGGGCGTATGACAGCCATCCTGGCCAGCATGAGCGAAGGCGTGATCCTGGAAGACCTCCGGGGAGAGTTGATTCCCATGAACGCGGCCGCCCGGGCCATCCTGACGGAGCTGGCTGCCGATTTCCGGATCAGCCCACTGCGCGAGCTGCCCGAGGACAAGCCCGGCCGGTCGCCCTGCGTCCAGCCCAATCCCTGGCTCTTGGATCACCGGCGCTTTCAGGTGGGCAAGAGAGTCATCACCACCTATTCCACCGCCATCCGGACGGATGACGGCCAACAGTTTGGCACAGCCATGGTGTTGAGAGATGTGACGGCTGAGGTTGAAGCGGAGCAGCTCAAGGACGCCTTTGTCGCGCACGTCTCGCACGAGCTGCGCACACCGCTCACGGCCATCAAGGGCTACAGCGACCTGTTGCTGGCTGGCTCCTCGGCAACGTTGAACCCGCAGCAACGCGCCTTTCTGCAGACGATCAGCCATCACACAAACAATCTGATCGGGATGATCAATGGCTTGCTGGACTTTTCAGAGATGGAAGCCAAAGGCCGACTTGGGCTGCAACGCCGGCCCGTCTCGCTCACTGCTCTCATTCAGGAAATCGCCGACGAATGGCGCAAGGAGATGGATGATAAGGGGCTCACGCTCCAGGTGGAATTGTCCCCCGGTCCATGTTACGTGGACGCGGACGTCCGGCGCCTGAGATGGGCCATTATCAATTTGGTGCGCAATGCCTGGCAATATACGCCGGACGGCGGGCAGGTCAATTTAAAAGTCGCAGAGCGCCAGGGCCAGGTGATTCTCGATGTAGCGGATACGGGCGTCGGCATCTCGGCTCACGACCAGCAAAAGCTTTTCACTCGCTTCTACCGTGTGACCACGACCACAGACGCAGGGCCCAGAGGGCTGGGGCTGGGGCTGTATGTGACCAGCGCCATCGTAAAAGCGCATGGAGGAGAAATCCATGTCGCCAGCCAGGAAGGCATCGGCAGTACTTTTAACGTGAGCCTGCCCGCCTTGCAGACCAGCGAGGATAAACAGGATGCCGCCATCCGCGCCCCAGCCGACTGACACGGCTCCAGCCCCCCGGCCCCACGACGAGCGTGAGCAGAGACGACGCGACGTGTTGGTGCTTGTGCTGGTGCTGGCGGGGATGTTTGCCTGTCTCATGGCGGCAGCCCAGGCCGCCATCACGCCCTCTCGCACCTGGCAAGTTTCCGCCAACATGCTCTCCGAATTAAACCCGGAGAGAGACTATCTCGCGTGGCAAAAGACGCCGATCGAACCGCTCCGGCCAGAGATCATGACGCCGCCCGCCTGGGATCTGGCTCATTTCCTGACTCCCGTGGGACGCGGCGTCGTCGCCCCGCCGCTGGTCTTGCCTCCAGTCGCCGGGGCCACTGCCACGCCCAGGGTCGTCGCGCAGGCTCCGACCTCCACGCGCGCCACTACGACGCCCCCCCCATCGCCCGTCCCGCCGACCGGCACTGCCTGGTCCACCGCCACGCCGCGTGCGACCTTGACACTGCCGGCCACCAGGCCGCTGCCGACGAGCACACCGCGTGTCCCACCAACGCCGCTGCCCACGCCGGTTCCACCGACCGACCGGCCCGACACGCCGATTCCCCCTCCGCGCTCCACGGCCACGCCGACCGCGACGAACACGCCGGTCACGCCAACGCCCACCAACACACCTGTCTCGCCCACGCCCACCAACACGCCTGTCTCGCCTACGCCCACCAACACGCCGTTTCCGCGGCTCTTATGCCAGCCCGCCTCTGTGGGCCAGGCCGATGCTCCACGCGGCACGATCCATGTGGACGGTCTGCTCACCGAACCGGTCTGGAGCGGGCCGTGCTATGACGTGACAAAAGTGGTGCTGGGCAACGCCTATACGGTGACCGCCCGCTTTCGGGCGCGTTGGGACAACAATTACCTGTACGTAGGAGTTGAGATTACCGACAGCGTCCTGATCGCCAACGCCGTCATTTGGGAGGGCGATTCAGCTGAAGTGTATCTGGACATGAATCACGATTACTCTACCACGTACGGGCTGGACGACTGGCAATACATCGTCGGCTGGAATTATCCTCAATTGTTCGAGAAACGCGGCACGACGTCTAACCTCTATAACCCAGGTGCTACGCCGGTGCTCTTTGCGAACGCAACCACGGCCACAGGCTATTCCATAGAAATCGGCCTTCCGTGGACCACCCTCGCCGTCACCCCGACGGTTGGAGCCTTGTATGGCTTTGACGTGGGCATCAACGTCAACCAGGGTTACAGCGGCGGATTGCGCGATGGGCAGTTGATGTGGCATGGCACCGCCAATAACAACACTGACACCAGTCGCTTTGGGAAACTGACCCTGCGTTGACGCGCGCCGGACCGCGAGCGGCCATCACCCCTCCACCATTTGCTTGTTGCGAATCTCTCTTGACATCGAAAGCAGGCCGTGCTATACTGCGCACGTACCCCCCCGGTGGGGGTGGGGAGCAGCCGATGGACGCCAAAACACGAGATCAAGTCATACGCCGCTTGCGCAGCATTCAGGGCCATGTCAAGGGCATTGAGAAAATGGTCCAAGAAGACCAGTACTGCGTTGACGTGATGCGCCAGGTCATTGCCACACAGGCCGCCATGGCCAAGCTTAACGAGCTGATCCTGGAAAGCCACCTGAACACGTGCGTGATACAAGCGGTGCGCGGGAACGACCCCCGCGCTCGCGAAAAAGTGCTGGAAGAAATCAGCGACGTGTTCGAGATGTCGAGGAAGGTCTGACGGGGAAACAGGTCGCAGGTAACAAGTCGCAGGTGACAAGTCGCAGGTCGCACAGCGCGGCACATAGGTCGTTTCACGCCGGCCAGATTTCCTGGCCGATAAAAACAACACAGGAGAGTATCAAATGGAAACCAAAACGTTTCAAGCCCCGGCCATTCATTGCGGTCACTGCACCATGACCATCCAGCGCGAAGTGGCCGAGCTGGCCGGCGTCAAGTCGGTTCAGGCGGACCAGAACACCAGGCTGGTCACTGTCAGTTGGGAGGCCCCCGCCACGTGGGACAAGATCAAGGCGTTCATGGAAGAGATCGGCTATCCGGCGGCCAACTGATGCAGGTGCGCACCGCGCGGCTCGTCATCCGGCCGTTGCAGCGCGCGGATGTGGATGCGATCGCCATCTGGCAGCCCTTCGCCGACCCGTTGCTGGCCAGCTACAACGTGCCCGACCAATCGGCGCAGGAGCGTGATGATTGGTTCGCGCTGCGGACGGGCGACCCGACTCGCCGCGAGTTCGCCCTTGAAGTTTCAGGGCAGGTGGTTGGGCGTATCAGCCTGCGCGATATAGACGGTCATACCAGCGCGCGCCTGGGCATCAGCATCGGCGCCGAGTTTGTCAATCACGGCTTGGGCGCCGAAGCGCTGACAGGCTTTCTGGACTTGTATTTTGACGAGGGCGGTTTCAGCGTCGTGGCGCTGGATGTTTCGGCCTCCAACCGGCGTTCGGTTCACGTGTATCAAAAGCTTGGCTTTCGCCGCGTGACGGATCTGTATCGGCCCGTCGGCGACGAAGCGGTGGTGGCCTTCCTGGACGATCCGCGTTACGCCGACTTGCGGGCCTACTTTCGGCGCCAGGACGGCCAGACAGAGGCGCTTTTTTACGAGATGGAATTGACACGCCAGGAATGGCAGGCAGGAAAGGAGGTGATTCGTCATGGCTAAAGACCCAGTGTGCGGCATGGATGTGGATGAAAAGACCGCGCCCGCCCAGTCCGAGTACAAGGGCAAAACATACTATTTTTGCGCGCCGGGCTGTAAGCGCGAGTTTGATAAAGACCCGGAAAAATTCGCCGGCAAGCAAGAGTAGGCCGCCATTCCCCATGGCAGCCTGAGCCAAACCCCGTCAGAACTGGCGGGGTTTTATTTTCGCTTCCATGTCCCCCCGCCAAAGGTGGGGAGAAGACGCCCTGGCTGTCTTGTTTGTATGTAGGGCAGGTTTCTAACCTGCCGCCCACGAGACGGCGGCTTGGAAAGCCGCCCTACCTCGAACCCGACATACGGATTAGACAGTCAGGGGACAAGACGACCGAAGGTTGGCAGGGATGAGGGTCAATTGCCCGGAAGGCCGCGCGGACGTATAATCATGGCAGCCCCAAAACCTGATGAGGAGGACATGATGAAACAGCGCACCCTCGCCGAGCCGTACAAGATCAAGATGGTCGAGCCGATCAAGATGACCACGCAGGAATACCGCGAGGATAGAATCAAGGCCGCCGGTTACAACACCTTCCTGCTCAAAAGTGAGGACGTCTACATTGACCTGCTGACGGATTCTGGCACCAACGCCATGAGCGACTGGCAGTGGTCGGGGATGCTGCTGGGCGATGAAGCGTACGCCGGAGCGCGCAATTTCTACAACCTCGAGCGCGCCGTCAACGAGATTTACGGCTTCAAGTACCTGGTGCCCACTCACCAGGGCCGCGCCGCCGAGCACATCACCTCGCAGATTCGCATCAAGCCAGGCCAGTATGTGCCGATGAACATGTACTTTACCACCACCCGCGAGCATGCCGAACGAGCGGGTGGCATTTTTTACGATTGCATCATTGACGAGGCGCACGATCCGCAAAGCCCGCATCCCTTCAAGGGCAACGTGGACATGGCCAAACTGCAAAAACTGGTGGACGACACGCCCGTAGGCGCCCAGTCCATTGCGTATCTTTCGATTGCGCCCTGTGTGAACATGGCGGGCGGCCAGCCATTTTCGATGGCCAACTTGCGCGAGGTCGCCGCGTGGGCCAGGCGTTACAACCTGCCTATCATCTTTGACGCCACGCGCGCCATCGAGAATTGCTATTTCATCCAACAGCGGGAACAAGGTTACCGTGACAAGCCGGTCCGCGAAATCCTGCGCGAGATGATGAGCTATGGCGAGGGTCTGACGATTTCATCTAAAAAAGATAACCTCGTGAACATTGGCGGATTCATCGCCACGAACAACGAGTGGTTCTTTACCAAAGCCAAAGAGATGGTCGTCGTCTTTGAAGGGCTGCACACGTACGGCGGCCTCGCCGGACGCGACATGGAAGCCATCGCGCGCGGCATATACGAGATGGTGGATGACGCCTACATCGCCAGCCGCGTGCGGCAGGTCGAGTATCTTGGCCGCAAACTGCAAGAAACCGGTGTGCCGATTGTCGTGCCGGTCGGCGGTCACGCCGTCTTTCTCGATGCCAGGCGATTCTTGCCGCACCTGCCGCAAGACCAGTTCCCCGCTCAGGCATTGGCGGCGGCGCTCTATGTGGATAGCGGCGTGCGCTCGATGGAGCGCGGCATCGTCAGCGCGGGACGCGACCCCAAGACAGGCGACCACCGTCACCCCAAGTTGGAGCTGGTGCGCTTGACCATCCCGCGCCGTGTGTACACGAATCTGCACATGGACGTCGTGGCGGAAAGCTGCCAGGCATTGTATGAAGAGCGGGACAGCATCAAGGGTCTCAAGATGGTGTACGAGCCGGAGAGCCTGCGGTTCTTCCAGGCAAGGTTTGAAGAAATGAGTGGATAGTGGTCAGTGGTCAGTGTCGAGTCAGCGCGGGCAGCCCCGCGCTCTTGTTTTGAGGAGTAGGAAAATTCCATGAGGTCACTGGTGAGTTGGCAAGAAATCTCGCGTATCCTGATTGCGTTTGGCGTCATCCTTGCAGTGGCGGTTCTGCAAAAGCAAAGCACGCTGATCGCCGCGATTACGGTCACGATGCCGGTCAACGTCCCACTGGCGATGTGGCTGTTGTACAGCGCGACGGGCGGCGATGGCGTGTCCATGCGCGAATTCGCCAAGAGTTTGGTCGTGAGCATTTTCCCAACGGTGGGATTTCTGTTGGTCGCGTGGATGGCTTTGCGCGCGGACATGAAGCTGGGGCCGACGCTGCTCGCGGGCTATGCCATCTGGGGAGCGGGCGTGCTGATCGTAATGCTGCTGCAAAAGCGATTGGGGCTTTGACTTGCGCCTTACCAGTCACTTTTGACCGTAGAGAGCGTTTCGCGTTGGGGACGAGCCACGCCCGTAAATACAAGCGATTCGGATGCGAGGGTCTGCAAAACGCGCCCTTTTGACATGATCGAGCTGATATACAGTTCGCAGGCTTTTGGGGTAGAGTTGCAGTTGACCAAGACGACACTTCGGTTCCCGGGAGCCTGCGTATGTTCAAGTATACACCTGTTGGGATTTCGCGTTGGATCGTGATGGGGCCGCGCCTGTGGGTGTGGCTGCTGCTGGTTGTGAGTGTGGTGACCGTCGCGGGG
>CAYGWJ010000484.1:0-13950 GCA_964353405.1 uncultured Anaerolineae bacterium | reverse complement strand
CCTTCGTGAAGAACCCCAATACCAGGAGAATATAACATGCAGACTAACCTACACGGTCGAGACCTGATGGGCGATCTCGACTTTAGCAAGGAAGAAGTCGAAACCGTCATGGATGTGGCGTTCGATCTGAAGCGCAAGCGCGCGCTGAACGAGCCGCATGCGTACCTGCGCGACAAGGTGCTGGCGATGCTGTTCTTCTTCAGCAGCACGCGCACGCGCGGCTCGTTTGAAGCCGGCATCGCGCAACTCGGCGGCCACGGCGCGTTCATCGAATCGCGCACGACGCAGATCACCCACGGCGACACGCCCAAAGAGATCGGCGAAATCTTTGGCCGCTACTTTGACGGCATCGCCATCCGCCACGTGGACTGGGGCGTGGGCAACGGCTATTTGAACGCGGTGGCGAAAGCGTCGCGCGTGCCCGTGCTCAATATGCAGTGCGACATCTATCACCCCTTCCAGTGCCTGGCCGACTTGATGACGATGGTCGAAAAGAAGGGCCGCGACCTGCGCCGCAAAAAGATGGTCGTGTCTTGGGCGTATGCCGCGTCGTACCAAAAACCCATGTCCGTGCCTCAATCGCTGGTGCTGCAAATGCCGCGCTTTGGCATGGACGTGGTGCTGGCGCATCCGCCCGAGTTCAAGCTGATGCCCGAGATCATGGATCAAGCGCGCGAGCAGGCACGTAAGTTCGGCGCGGGCTTTGAGGTGGTAGACGATATGGACGCTGCCTTTAAAGATGCGGACATCATCTATGCCAAATCGTGGGGCGCGATGGTGCACACGCCGGATGCCGAAGAAGGCGCCAAGATCATCCAGAAATACTCGAGCTGGATCACCGATGAGCGCCGGATGGCGTTGGCCAAGCCGGATGCGATCTACATGCACCCGCTGCCCGCTGACCGCAACATCGAAGTGACCGACGGTGTGATGGATGGCCCACAGTCCGTCGTGTACGACGAGGCCGAGAACCGGATGCACGCGCAAAAAGCGGTGATGGCGTTGACGATGTAGAGGAAGTAGACAAGGAAACAAGCGAGGAGCACATGAACAACAAACCCCAAATCGCCGTCGTCGCCGTCGGCGGCAATTCCTTGATCATGGACAGGCAGGACGTGGCTTCGCAGGTGCGGGCCGTCGAGGAGACCTGTAAGCATATCGCCGACATGATCGCGCACGGCTGGAATGTGATTGTCACGCATGGCAACGGCCCGCAGGTGGGCTTTATCCTGCGCCGTAACGAGCTGGCCTATCCTGAAGTGCATTCGACTCCGTTGGATGTGATCGGCGCGGACACACAGGGTGCGATTGGCTACATGATCGCCCGCGCGCTCGATAACGAGTTCAAACAGCGCGGCATCCAGCGCTCCGTCGCAGCCGTCGTGACCCAGGTGTTGGTGGATCGCAACGACCCTGGCTTCAAGAACCCGACCAAAGGCATCGGCGGCTTTACGACCAGGGACAAGGCCGACGTGTTTGCCCAGGAAGGATGGACGGTCAAGGAGGATGCCGGCCGCGGCTGGCGGCGGCTGATCGCTTCGCCCATCCCGCAAAAAATCGTTGAGCAGGACGCGATCAAGAACCTGATTGACGCCGGCTTTATCGTCGTCGCCGTGGGCGGCGGCGGCATCCCCGTCATTGAGGATGAGAAGGGCATGCTGCAAGGCACCTTTGCCGTAATTGACAAAGATCGGGCCAGCAGTCTGCTCGCCTCGGACCTGAAAGTAGACCTGCTCCTGATCTCGACGGCCGTGGAAAAGGTCGCCATCAACTTTAACAAGCCCAACCAGCAATGGCTGGACAAGATGACTCTTAGCGAGGCTAAGAAGCTGTACGCCGAAGGCCACTTTCTTTCAGGGAGCATGGGACCCAAGATCGAGGCCATCATCGCCTTCCTGGAAGCGAACCCGCAGGGCAAAGGGCTTGTCACTGACCCGCCTCACATCGTGGACGCCCTGGACGGCAAGACCGGCACATGGATTGTGCACGACTAGATTCCCCAGAATTCCCTAGAGTTCCCCGGCCCGTTCGTGCGGCGAATTTGTCGGAACTCGAGGGAACTCGGAGGAACTGTGGGAGAGAGACCAATGATTGATTTGACTGTTCAGCCCGAACGCCTCGAACGCGCCGTGAAGCGGGCGCGCGAGCGCAATATCATCATTCCCACTTATCAGCAGATGAAGAAGCCTGCCTTGATTCCGGCCAAGATCAAAGAGGGACTCGGCAAGGTGGGTTTGTGGGAGGTCAATCCGCTCAACCTGTTTCGCATCACGTGGCACAACGAGCCGACCCCGCAAGGCGGTGGGTTCGGCGGCGTGAATTACCTCGAGCTGCCTTCGAGCCTGACCGGCACCAAAGCGCGCGTCGTCGTATTGATCGGCAAGTGGTTCCCCACGGGCGCGCACAAAGTCGGCGCCGCGTTCGGCTGCCTGGCGCCGCGACTCGTCACGGGCCAGTTTGACCCGACGACGCAAAAAGCGGTGTGGCCCTCGACCGGCAATTTCTGCCGGGGCGGCGCCTACGACTCGGCGCTGTTCGGCTGCCAATCCATCGCCATCTTGCCGGAAGGCATGAGCCGCGAGCGCTTTGAGTGGCTGGCCAAGATCGCGGGCGAGGTCATTGCAACGCCGGGTACCGAGTCCAACGTCAAGGAAATCTTTGACAAGTGCTGGGAACTGCGCCGTTCCGGCCAAGACCTGATGATTTTCAACCAGTTTGAAGAGTTTGGCAATTACCTGTGGCACTATGAGGTCACGGGTCACGCGATGGAACAGGTGTTGGAGCGGGTACTAGGCCCGCGCGACACGTATCGTGGCATGGCCTCGGCCACCGGCTCGGCGGGCACCCTCGCCAGCGGCGATTACATGAAGCAGGTCTTTCCAGCCAGCAAGATCGTCGCCAGCGAGGCACTCCAATGCCCCACGCTGCTCGAAAACGGCTTTGGCTCGCACCGCATCGAAGGCATCGGCGACAAGCACGTACCGTGGATTCACAACACCAAGAACACCGACATCGTGGTGGCGATTGACGACAATGCTGTGGTCAACCTCTCGCGCTTGTTCAACGAGCCAGCCGGCCGCGCTTACCTGGCCAAGAAGGGCGTGCCGGAAGGCATCGTCAACCAGCTTGACCTGATGGGATTCAGCGGCATCTCGAACGTGCTCTCGGCAGTCAAGTTCGCCAAGTACTATGAGATGGACGAGAACGACGTCGTCCTCACCGTGCTGACCGACTCGATGCAGCTTTATCAGAGCCGGTTGACTGAAATGCATCAAGAGGTCGGCGAATACACCGAGGTCAATGCTGCCGCCGATTTCGCCCGCTACCTGCACGGCCAGTCCACCGACAACATGATCGAGCTGACCTACGCCGACCGCCGGCGCGTGCACAACTTGAAATACTTTACCTGGGTCGAGCAGCAAGGCCGCACCTACGAAGAAATCAACGCCCAGTGGTATAATAAAGACTATTGGACGAGCTTCCAGAGCCAGGCCGAAGCGATTGATGCACTTATCGAAGAGTTCAACGCCAAGGTCGGGTTGCTGTAGCACATATGCACCTTGAACTCTCATCCTGAGCCGCCGAGGCAAATCCCGTTGCAGCGCGGCTCAGGATGACATACTCTTTGACATCTCATCTTACATCCGGGAGGTGGGTCTATGCCAACTGAAACGGCGGTTGTTCCTGCCCGCTCGCTCCGCAGGTTTATGTTTGACTGGAAGGACATCCTCTTTAGGGCGGCGCTGCCCGTCCTGGCCATGTTGGCCGCGTTGCTCATCGGCGCGGTGATGCTGTTGTTGCTCAAGGTCAACCCATTCACTGCCTACGCTGCCCTGATCAACGGGGCGCTGGGCAGCACGTACAGCATCACCCAGTCGCTGGTCAAAGCCACGCCGCTGCTGCTGGTCGGCCTGGGCATCTGCATCGCTTTTCGCGCCAGCGTGCTCAACATCGGCGGCGAGGGGCAGATCATTGTGGGCGCGCTGATGGCAACCTGGTTCTCGTTACAATTCCGCGCGTGGCCCGGCTGGCTGCTGGTCCCGGCGACGGTGACAATGAGCTTTGTCGCCGGCGCGGCGTGGGGCTTTGTGCCCGGCATCCTCAAAGCCCGCTTGAGTGTCAACGAAATCCTCAGCACCATCATGATGAACGCCATCGCGCTGCAGTTGATGAACTTGTTGCTACGCGGCCCGTTGATGGATCCGGGTGGCATCACGGCTGGCACGTTCCTGGCGCAGTCCGAGCGGCTCCCGGAGCAAGTGTGGCTGCCGCGCCTGGTTCCGCAAACGATGCTCCACGCTGGGGCGATCATTGCGGTCGTGCTGGCGGTGGCCGTGTACATCTTTCTGTGGCGCACGACCATCGGCTATCGCATTCGGGCGGTCGGCCTGAACCCCCATGCCGCGCGCTATGCCGGCATCAACGTGCCGTTCTACCAGGCGCTTTCGTTGACGCTGGCGGGCGGCTTTGCCGGGCTGGCGGGCGCGGTCGAAGTGATCGGCGTGCACCACCGGCTGCTGGAAGGCATCACCAGCGGTTACGGCTTTACCGGCATCGTGGCGGCGCTGTTCGGCGGCCTGCATCCGCTGGGGGCCATTCCGGCCTCGTACCTGTTCGGCAGCTTGCTGGTGGGCGCGGACAAGATGCAACGCGCGGTGCAGGTGCCATCGGCGCTGGTGGATACGATCATGGGTCTGGTAGTATTGTTCGTGGTCGGCTCTGCTTTGCTGTCGCGCCGGTGGGCCGCGCGGCGCCTGGCGGCGGCGGCCAAGGGCCAGG
Organism: uncultured Anaerolineae bacterium; assembly: GCA_964353405.1. Taxonomy (GTDB): domain Bacteria; phylum Chloroflexota; class Anaerolineae; order Fen-1058; family Fen-1058; genus JBGLNJ01. The sequence continues at coordinate 9,171 of CAYGWJ010000484.1, read as the reverse complement.
AGGTCAAGTGATGGAGAATATCTTTTCTATCGCGGTGATCGTCGGTATTCTCACCTCCGCCATCCGATTGGCGGCGCCCTACCTGTTCGCTTCAATCGGTGAGTCGTTCGCCCAGTTGTCCGGCGTGGTGAACCTGGGTGTGGATGGCATCATGTTGGTCGGCGCTTACGCGGCCTTTTTCGTCGCCCTGAACACGGGCAATCTGTGGCTGGGTGTGCTGGCCGCTCTCATCGTCGGGCTGTTGATGGGCTTGCTCATGTCGGTGATCAGTGTCACACTCAAAGCCGAGCAAGGCATCAGCGGCATCGGGCTGTACATGTTCGGGCTGGGCCTGTCGTCCCTGTTGTTCAAGGTCACGATTGGCACCGTCAAGACCGTCAATGGTTTCCGACCCATCAAGATTCCGCTCCTGGGCGACATTCCCATCTTGGGCGAAATCTTGTTCCAACACAATGTGCTGGTCTACCTGGCGTTCCTGCTCGTGCCAGCGGCCTGGTGGGTTCTAGAAAAGACGACGTGGGGGCTCAGGATCAAGGCGGCGGGGCAGAATCCGGCGGCAGCGGATTCGCTCGGCGTGAACGTGGATCGAGTGCGTTACGTGAGCGTATGCCTGGGCGCGATGTTGGCGGGGCTGGCCGGCGCGTCGCTGTCCATCTCGCTGGTCAATCTCTTTCAAGAAAACCTCACGGCCGGCGCGGGCTTTATCGCCGTGGCGCTGGTGTACTTTGGCGGATGGCGACCGGTCGGCATCTTGGGCGGCGCGCTGCTGTTCAGCACGGTCAATGCGTTCCAATTGTGGATGCAAGTGTTGGGCGTCAATATCCCGTCCGACGTGGCCGTCATGCTGCCGTATCTATTGACGATTGCTGCGCTGGCTGTGACGATGAATCGAGCGCACCAGCCGGCTGGGTTGAACCTGCCCTTTGAACGGGGCGAAAGCTGAGTCGCAAATTCCCCACCTCGGGGAGTTCAAAATCACACAAGGAGATAAAAGATGAAGACTCGAAATGTGTTGCGCAGTAGCGTCGTGCTAGTGGTGGCGCTGCTGACCGCTGCCTGTGGCGGGCCAGCGGCCCCGTCGGGTGGAACCACGGCCAAGTTCCGCATCGCCGTAGTGATGCCCAGCGCCACAACGGACATGGCCTTTAGCCAGTCCATGTGGGGCGCGCTCTTGGCCATCCAAAAAGAAATGGGCGGCGAGTCTGCGCTGGAACTAAAGTACTCGGAAAACATGTTCAAGGTGCCCGATGCGGCTGCCGCCATTCGCGACTATGCCAGCCAGGGGTTCAACATCGTGATCGGGCACGGCTCGCAGTATGGCGCGTCCATCCAGGAAATCGCCAAGGACTTTCCCAAGACGACGTTCGCCTGGGGCACGGACGTCAACACCTTTGGACTGCCGAACGTGTACGCTTACACCGCGGCGGCGGAAGAGGGCGGCTATGTCAACGGCGTGCTGGCGGCCAAGCTGACCAAGGCCAAATTGATCGGCGTGACCGGCCCGGTGGAAGCAGGCGATGCCAAGACTTATATTGACGGTTTTGTTCAGGGTGTAGCCGCGGCGGATCCAAGCATCAAAGTCTCCAAGACCTGGACCGGCTCGTTCTCCGACGTGGCGCTGATGACCGAGGCGGCCAAGACGCACATCGCCGCGGGCGCCGACGCGCTCACCGGCTCGTCGCAGTCGGTCGTCGGCTCGATCGGCGCGGCCAAGGACAAGGGCACCGTGTTGTGGTTCGGCACGCAGCAAGACCAGGCCTCGCTCGCGCCCAACCTCGTCGTCGCCAGCCAGCAGTATGACTGGACCGGGATGCTCAGAGAGATGATCAAGAACCACAAGTCCGGCAAGCTGGGCGGCGACAAGTATGTGTTGCAGCTCAAGAACGCCGGACTCAAGATCGTCTACAATTCGGGTTACAAGCTGCCCGATGATGTCAAGAAAGCGGGCGATACCGCCATCGAAGGCATCAAGAGCGGCAGCATCAAGGTCAATCCGTAGTGGTGAGGAGGCGCTACGCGACTCGATGGCGTCGTTGGGTACAACGCGCAATCGTGCGCGCCAGGCGTGGGGACACTTGCGCCTGCGCGCAAGCGCAGGTGTAGCGCCCTACCACTTACCACTACCGTGGCTCATCTCCCAACCCTCTCCCTCTCCCTACATGGGAAGAGGGAGAGGGCCAGGGGGAAGAAGAGGTAACAACATGTCATCTGCGTCACACCCCTTAAGGGTGTCCTGGGGACAATCCGCTGCGCAACAGAACATCCGCCGCATCGAGATGTGCAACATCGTCAAGCGTTTCCCTGGCGTGCTGGCGAACGATAAGGTCTGTTTGGACGTGAATGCCGGCGAGGTGCACGCCTTGCTCGGCGAGAATGGCGCCGGCAAAAGCACGCTGATGCGGCAGTTGTACGGCCTGTATCAGCCCGACGAGGGCCAGATTCTCATTGACGGCAAGCTGTGCGTGTTCCACTCGCCAGCTGATGCCATCCGCGCCGGTATCGGCATGATCCACCAGCACTTTATGCTCGTGCCCACGCTGACCGTCGCGGCGAACGTGGCCCTGGGCCTCCGCTCCACGCGCGAGCCGGTGCTCGACCTGGATCGCGTCTCGGCGCGCATCCGCGAGCTGGCGCAGGCGTATGGACTCAAAGTGGACCCGGGGGCGTATGTGTGGCAACTGGCTGTCGGCGAGCAGCAGCGTGTCGAGATTTTAAAGGCGCTCTATCGCGGCGCGCGCTTTATCATCCTCGACGAGCCAACGGCCGTGCTCACGCCGCAAGAAGTGAACGATTTGTTCGTCACGCTCAAACGAATGGTCAGCGAAGGTCACGGTCTGGTCTTTATCTCGCACAAGCTGCACGAAGTCATGGCGATCAGCGACCGCGTAACGGCGCTGCGCGATGGGCGCATGGCGGGCACGCGGGCTACCAAAGATGTGACGCGCAACGATCTGGTCAAGATGATGGTCGGGCGCGAAGTCAAGCTGCTCACGCCGCAGCCTCAAGCCGCCGGCCAAGTCCGCCTCAAGGTCGAAGGACTGCGCGCCATGGGCGACCGGGGCGTCGAAGCGTTGCGCGGTGTTGACCTGGAAATCCACGCGGGCGAGATTTTGGGGCTGGCGGGCGTGTCGGGTAACGGGCAGCGCGAGCTGGCGCAATGCCTGGCCGGCCTGCGCAAGACCACGGGCGGCACGTTTGCCATTGACGGGCGCGACATGACGCACGCTTCACTGCGCGCGCGGATGGAAGCCGGACAGGCCTACATCCCCGAAGAGCGTATGCGCGACGGCGCGATCCGTGACTTTTCTGTGCAGGAGAATATGTTTCTGCACGAGCACGCTTCGCCCAAGTACACGCACGGCATTTTCATGGATTTCCGCAAGATGTCGGCGCATGCCGGCGAACTGGTCAACGAATTTGCCGTCAAGACGCCGCGCCTGGACACGCCGATCAAGACGCTGTCCGGCGGCAACATTCAAAAGCTGATCATGGCGCGCGAACTCTCGCGGCGGCCCAAAGTGCTGATCGCCGCCCAGCCGACGCGCGGCGTGGACATTGGCGCGACAGAATACATTCATCAACGCCTGCTCGAACAGCGCGACGCGGGAACGGCGATCCTGCTGATCTCGGAAGACCTGGATGAAGTGCGCGGCTTGTCCGACCGCATCGCCGTGATGTACGAAGGCAGTATCATCGGCATCGTCGAGCGCGATCGGGCTACCGTCGAGCAAATCGGCCTGATGATGGCCGGTATCTCGATGCAAGAGGCCACGCAGCGCGCTGGCGCGGCGTGAGGCCCTTACGAAGTTGAAATCCAGGCGCGACCCGTCAACAAGGCCGCGCCTGTCTTCTCTCATATCCGACTCATTAGGAGTGAGTTGCCGTGTGGCGAGCCTACCAAGCACCTACCTCTGTTGATGAAACCCTGCGCCTCCTGGCCGAGCACGGCCCTGAGGCCCGCATCATCGCCGGCGGCACCGATCTGCTGGTTGAGTTACGGCGCGGCGTCCGACAAGACCTCGTGCTGATAGATGTCACCCGCATGGGGCATCTGGATCAGGTGCGCCTGGACGAGGAGGGCTTGATCCACATTGGCCCGACGGTCACGCACAATCAGGCCGCGGCGTCCGCGATTTTGGCCGGGCGAGGGTTCCCACTGGCGCTGGCCTGCTGGCAGATTGGCACGCCTCAGCTACGCAATCGCGCCACAGTCACTGGCAATCTTGTCACCGCGTCCCCGGCCAACGATACTATCACGGCATTGTGGGCGTTGGATGCCCGCCTGACGCTGCGCAGCGTCCGGGGTGAGCGCATTCTTTCCTTCGCTGACTTTTACCAGGGCGTGCGCCGGACTGCCCTGGCCTCCGACGAGATGGTAACTGACATTGCCTTTCCATCGCTGGCGCCTAATCAGCGCGGCGTGTTTGTCAAACTGGGCCTCCGGCGCATGCACGCTATCGCCCTGGTCAATGCTGCTGTCGTGCTCACCTTTGATGGCGAGACAGTCACACAGGCGCGCATCACGCTGGGCAGCGTTGCCCCCACCATCCTCCGTGCTCCAGAGGCGGAAAGGGCATTGGTGGGAGGGTCATTGAGCGAGGAGCGCATCGCACAAGCAGCCAGTTTGGCTGCCCAGGCCGCTACTCCCATTACGGATGTCCGGGCGGGGGCCGATTACCGCCGCGAGGAGGTGCGCGTGTCGGTGCGTCGCGCCCTCACCGCCCTACGCGACGGCACTGAGCGGGCTGCGCCGAGCGTCTCCAGCGCCTCGCCGATGTTGTGGGGCAAAACCGATGGTCATTTTCCGAGCTTGGCTGGCACAACCATGCACCACGGCAACGGACGGCCTGGGGAGATCAAGTGCGTGGTCAACGGGAAGAAGGTTGTCGTGCCGGGAGCGGGTGGCAAGACGTTGCTCGACATGCTGCGCGACGATCTGGGGCTGACCGGCGCCAAGGAGGGTTGTGGCGAGGGCGAGTGCGGAGCCTGCACGGTGTGGATGGATGGGATTGCGGTGTTTGCCTGCCTGGTGCCGGCGCCGCGCGCGCATGGCACACACATCGTCACCGTCGAGGGGATGGCGCAAGGCGACAAGCTGCACCCGGTGCAGCAAGCATTTGTTGACGAGGGGGCAGTCCAATGTGGGTACTGCACGCCCGGCTTTATCATGGTCGGCGCCAGCTTGTTGGAGGAAATCCCACACCCCACCCGCGAGCAGATCATCACCGGGTTGAGCGGCAACTTGTGCCGTTGCACAGGGTATTACAAGATCGTGCGGGCAATCGAAACTGCAATGGGCGGCTTGCGCCGGGACGAGATCGCATGACTGACATCATTGGTCAATCCGTTTCCCGTGTAGACGCCCGCGCCAAAGTCACCGGCGAGGCGAAATACCCCGGCGACCTGACGATGGAAGGGATGCTCTACGCCAAAACCCTCTTTGCCGGGCGGCCTCACGCAGGCATCTTGAGCATCAACACGTCCGAAGCAGAGGCAGAGCCGGGCTTGGTCGCCATCTTTACTGCTCAAGATGTGCCGGTCAACGAGTGCGGCTTGCAGATGCCCGATCAGCCTGTGCTGTGCGGCCCAGGCTCAAAGCCCGGCGCCGACGTGGTGCGCTTTGTCGGCGACAAGGTGGCGCTCATTGTGGCGGAGACCGAACACGCTGCTGCTCGCGCCCGAGAGCTGATCCATGTCGAGTACGAGGACTTGCCTGTCCTCACCGATCCCTTCGAGGCACTCAAGCCTGGTGCTCCACTCATTCATACCTATCGGCAGCCGAGTGCGTTGCATCCCGAGCTGTGCACTGAAGGGAATCTCATTTCCCACCATCAAATCCGCAAGGGAGATGTGGGGGCGGCCTGGTCGCAGGCGGATGTGATCGTCGAGAGCGATTATCACACGCCGCCCCAGGAGCACATTTTCCTGCAGACCGAGGCCGGCTTGTCTTACATAGACGAAGAGGGCCGGGTCACGGTCGTGGTGGCGGGGCAGTGGGTTGCGGAAGATCAACATCAGATTGCCCACGCATTAGGTCTGCCCACCTCGCAAGTGCGAGTGATCTATCCTGCCATCGGCGGAGCCTTTGGCGGGCGAGAAGATATGTCGGTGCAAATCATACTCGCGCTCGCGGCCTGGCGACTCGCGCAGCGAGGTGTGAAGCGCCCGGTCAAGCTCGTCTGGACCCGTGAGGAATCTGTTCTGGGCCATTGCAAGCGCCATCCTGTCTGGTTCCACTGCAAGTGGGGCGCGACTCGCGAAGGCAAATTGGTAGCCGCCGAGATGCGCGTGGTAGCCGATGGCGGAGCTTATTGCTACACGACAAATAAAGTCCTTGGCAATATCGCCGTGACCTGCTCCGGCCCATACGAAATCCCCAGCGTCAAAATTGATGTGGACGGAGTCTACACCAACAATATTCCCACCGGGGCGTTTCGCGGCTTTGGCGCGCCGCAGGCCATCTTTGCTGCCGAGATGCAGATGAACAAACTGGCCGAGGCTTTGGGAATAGACCCGGTGGAATTGCGGATGAAAAATCTGTTGCGCGAAGGCAGCCTTGCTGCGATGGGCACTCCTCTGCCCGGCGGCGTGAGCCTGGTGCAAGTGACTGAGCAGTGCGCCCTCGCCGCCGGCTGGCTACAAACCAATCAAGGTTGGCGCAAACCATCAATCCGAAATCCGAAATCAAAGATCAAAAATGGAATTGGCATTGCCACAGCCTACAAAAACGTCGGGTTCTCCTTCGGCTACCAGGAAAACTGCTGGGCCAAGGTCGAGTTGCGCGGCGGGGCCGAAATTCAAGAGGCCATCGTCTACATCGGCAGCGCCGAGGTGGGACAGGGCACTCACACCGTCACTCGCCAGATGGCTGCAGGGGCGTTGAATCTGCCTATGGATCGCGTGCGCCTGGTTGCTTCAGACTCGGCCACCAGCACCGGCAGTTCCGGCTCGGCTTCATCTTCCCGCATCACCGTGATGGCGGGCAATGCCGTCCGCGGTGCTGCCGACAGAGCGCTGGTAAAATGGCTGGCCGAAGACCGGCCTGCCATCGCCGAGTACACGTACCTCGCGCCCAAGACGACGCCTTTCGATCCGGAGACAGGCCATGGCGTTCCGAATTTTGCCTATGGTTATCTCGCCCAGGCTGTCGAGGTCGAGGTAGACACCGAGACCGGCGAGATTCATGTGGTGCGTGTCGTGTGCGCTGACGACGTGGGCAAGGCGATCAACCCAGAGCAGGTCGAGGGGCAGATCGAGGGAGGGGTAGCGCAAGCAGTGGGCTGGGCCACGTGTGAGAACTTTGTCCAGGTGGGCGGGCGTGTGCTGACATCCAACCTCAGCACGTACCTGATCCCCACCATCGGCGATGTGCCGGATCGAGTCGATACCATCATCATCGAGCAGCCTGACCCGCGCGGGCCGTGGGGCGTACGAGGCGTGGGCGAGATGCCTTTTATTCCACTCGCCCCGGCACTGGTTGCCGCCGTCCACGACACGACCGGGGTCTGGTTCGACGAGTTGCCGTTAACGCCTGAGCGAGTGTTGAAGGGACTGCAGGGCGGCAATGGGTAGATTTCCGCCATGCCGCTTCGCCCATGTCCCAAAATATGAACGTTAAAGTTTCCCTTTGCAATTGCCTCAGCGGAGGCTTATAATCGGACCTGAAAGGAAGGTCTGCTATGAGCACGAAAGAGAGAGAGGTTCACCGAACAGAGTACCCTCATATCGTCGAAATTGACGGCGTTTTGGGTGGAGATGCTATCATTGAAGGCACGCGCATAGCCGTATGGCATATTGTGGGATACTACTACAAAGTCGGTATGTCTGTCGAAGACATCCTAGCCGAGTGGAACTACCTGACACCTGCTCAGGTTTTCAGCGCATTGGCGTATTATCACGACCACAAGGAAGAAGTTGACAAGTTACGCGAAGAGAATAGTTACGAACGCTGGCAACAGGAGCAGCTAGTCCGTGCCGCCTAAACTCCACTTGAATGAGCATCTGTCGCCGCACTTGGCAGCGCAGTTGCGAAAGTATGGCTTTGACGTGACCTCCACGTTAGAGTTAGGTATGGTGGCAGCCGACGATGATGAGCAGCTAGCCTTTGCCGCTTCGCAGCAGAGAGCTCTCGTGACGTTCAATCACAAGCACTTTGCGGCGCTCCACGCGCAATATATCGCTGAAGGCGGAGAGCATTGGGGTATTATCTTTTCGACCGAAGAAGGCATGGGCGTTTTACGTCGCCGACTCTTGCGATTGCTGAATACCTTTTCGGCCGAAGAATTGAAAAACCAGACGCGCTGGCTCAACGAGTTCAAGTAGTCGAGTGCAGAGTAGAAACGCACGGCGGTAAACACACGCCTCACAACAGGTGGGAAGGGAAAAAGTTGTTGAATGCAGAGAACCAATTATCATGATAAAGACAACAGTCTTCGACATAGCAGCACCAAAGCTGATACAGGCAGGCTTCAGAGTAGTCCCAATACAAATACCATTCCCGGCGCAAAGATGGCAACAGCGTTTTCGGATCGAGTTTGCCAAGGCTTTGAAAAAGGCTGGCTTGCGTTAGAGGAAGTTTGGGAGATGAGGAGGAAAAGACATGTCGGACACGATGAAGGTGCAACCGTTTGACGTTCTGCTCAAGTGGATTCTGCAAGAGTTGGAAGAGAACCAATCCATCTTTGGGATTCACCGCTCCCTGTTTTACACGCCCAAGCCCGATGCGCCGTATGCCTCGTCCATGTTTGGTCAATGCCTGGGGACGCCGATTGGGCCGGCGGCCGGGCCGCACACTCAACTGGCGCAAAACATTATCTGCGCCTGGCTTTCCGGCGGTCGCTTTATCGAACTCAAGACCGTCCAGATCATGGACGAGCTGGAAATCCCGCGTCCCTGCATTGACATGGAGGACGAGGGCTATAACGTCGAGTGGTCGCAGGAGCTCAAGCTGGACCAGTCGGCCCACGAGTACATCCATGCCTGGGCATTGATCCACATCTTGCAACGAGTGCTCGGCTTGAAAGGCGACCTGGGTACCCTCTTTAACTTCTGTCTCGGCTCTCGTATGCCAACCAGGCAGACGGCACCAGGGTCGCGCTGTATGGATCTGATGAAGTATGCGTCCCAGGAGTTGGATGAGATCCGCGCCATCCTTCGAGCGCAGTTTCCCCA
>CAYGWJ010000483.1:0-6873 GCA_964353405.1 uncultured Anaerolineae bacterium | reverse complement strand
ACAGAGAATTACACCGTCCTCATCACGACACTGGGAAAAGATGTGCTGCCGCTGGCTCGCCGGGAAAAACCCAATCTGATCGTGCTGGACGTGTTAGTTCAAGACGCCAACGGCTTTGAGGTATTGCATCAACTCAAACAGGACCCAGACACCGAAAACATCCCAGTGATTGTAACTTCCATTGGCGCTGAAGTTCAAAAAGGATTCGCCCTGGGCGCGGCTGATTACCTCTCCAAGCCAATCGACGAGCACCAGTTACGGGCGAGTGTGCGCCGGACCCTGGCGCCATCGAACCGCGGCGCACCACGCTAGACGGCGTCAATCCGAATCGAACAAGCCTGCCACAAAGGCATCCCCGTCAAACTCGGCCCAATCCTCCGCATGCTCGCCGGTGCCAACAAAGCGCACCGGCAAATTCAACTCGTGCGTAATGGCAAACACAATGCCGCCTTTGGCCGTCCCGTCCAGCTTGGTCAGGATGACGCCGCTCACGCCGACCGCATCTTTGAACTGGCGGGCCTGTGTCAACGCGTTCTGGCCATTCGTCGCGTCAATCACCAGCAGCGTTTCATGCGGCGCGCCCGGCACGGCCTTGGCCGCCACTGTGCGAACTTTTAACAGTTCCTGCATCAAATTGTATTGCGTGTGCAATCGGCCCGCCGTATCCGCGATGAGCAGGTCAGCCTTGCGCGCTTGCGCTGCCCGTATCGCGTCGAACACCACCGAGCCGGGATCGCTGCCCGGCTGCCCGCCGACCACCGGCACGCCAACCCGTTTAGCCCAGATGTCAAGCTGTTCTCCCGCCGCCGCTCGAAAGGTATCCGCCGCCGCCAGCAGCACATTCCGCCTCTGCCGCTTGCAGAACGCAGCGAGTTTGGCGATGCTCGTCGTCTTGCCGGACCCATTCACCCCAACCACGAGAACAACCGTCAGCGGGCGACCGGGGCCGATGTCGAGCGGGCGAGGATCGCCCAACATCGCGCGCAGCTCCTCCCTGAGCGCTGTGCGCAACAGGTCGGCGCGCGCGATGCCTTCACGCGCCGCTCGGGCGCGCATGCGATCCAACAGCTCCAGCGTGGTGTTGACACCCACGTCCGCCTGGACGAGCAACGCCTCCAGCTCCTCCCATAGCTCCGGTGTGACTTGACTCTGTCCCAGCAATGTGACAACGTGGCCAAACACTGTATCGCGCGTTTTGGTCAGGCTGTCTCGCAATGACGCAAACTTTTGAAACATGCTTCCTCCATGGATCTAGCCGGTTTGAGATTATACCTGACCCACGTAAGTTTGGAAAGGCACATCGGCTGTGTTATAATCTGCGCCACGTTTTGTGATCAAGGAGCTTTGATGCCGGAACCCCCTGTCAGGATAGATGTCGTCATACCGGTCTACAACGAGGAGCGCGACCTTGAAAGCAGCCTCGTCAGGCTGCGCGAGTTTTTGCTACAAAACTGCCCCTACCGCTGGCGCATCGTCGTCGCCGATAATGCCTCTCGAGACCGTACGCTTGATATCGCTCAAGAGCTGAGCAAGCGCTGGCCGGGCGAGGTCGGGCTTGTCCACCTGGACAGAAAAGGCCGGGGGCGCGCATTACGCCGCGCCTGGCTCGACAGCGATGCAGACGTGGTCAGCTACATGGACGTTGACCTTTCGACCGGGCTGGATGCCTTTATGCCGATGATAGAGCCGTTGGTCAAAGGCGAGCTGCACGTCGCCACCGGGTCGCGGCTCTTGCCGCAAAGCCGCATCCAGCGCTCGCTCACTCGCGAGTTTATCTCACGCACCTACAACCTGATGGTCAAGCTCCTGTTCCCGTTCAAACGTTTTTCCGACGCGCAGTGCGGCTTCAAGGCTTGCACGCGCAAGGCGGTGCGGGAACTCGTTCCGCTCGTACAGGACCAGGCGTGGTTCTTTGATTCGGAGCTCTTGTTGCGTGCCGAGCAGCGCGGCTACCGCATCCACGATGTGCCCGTGCAATGGCAAGAGGACCCCGGCACCACAGTCAAGATCGCTTCGACGGCGTGGGAAGACATCAAGGGCCTGTTCCGGGTGCGGTTCACGCCCAATCCCCAGCCCATTCACACGGAAAGCTAATGGAACTGACTCACGTTGACGACAAAGGCCGCGCGCGGATGGTGGACGTGAGCGACAAGCCAGACACGCGACGCGTGGCTGTTGCGCGCGGCCAGGTCCGCATGCGACGGGAGACGCTCGCACTGATCCGGCAGAACGCGCTGAGCAAGGGCGACGCGCTGGCGACAGCGCGCATCGCGGGCATCCTGGCCGCCAAGAAAACCGCCGACTTGATTCCATTGTGCCACCCGCTCATGTTGACTCACGTCGGCGTCGAGTTCGAATTGAGCGAAGCGGAAAATGACGGCACGGTTGAAATCACGGCCGAGGTCGAGACGACGGGCAAGACCGGCGTGGAGATGGAAGCGCTGACGGCGGTCAGCGTGGCCGCGCTGACGATTTACGACATGGGCAAAGCGGTGGATCGAGCGATGCAGCTCACCAACATTCGCTTGATCGAAAAGCATGGCGGCAAGTCGGGCGATGTTGTGCTGGAAACAAGGTGATCGGGTGACAAGGAGACGGGGAGAATGAGACTCGTCGTGAAATTGTTTGCGACACTGAGGGACCGGGCCAGGGCAAGCCAGGTGGCAGTGGAATTGATCGAAGGCGCGACGGTGGCGATGCTCCGCGATAAACTGGTCGCCGACTATCCCGCGCTAGAGCCATCCATGCCGACGTGCCTGGTATCCGTTAACCAGGAATTTGCTTTTGCGGATACGCTGCTCCATGCCGGCGACCAGGTTGCGCTCTTCCCACCCGTCAGCGGCGGAACCGACTCCCCGGCCCTCCCGACGATCGCGCGCATCACGCCCGATGCGTTTGACGTGAACCAGATCATCAGAAGCCTCACGCTGCCCACGACGGGAGCGGTCGTCACCTTCACCGGGGCCGTGCGCGGCTCGGAGCGCGACAAGCAGGTGACGCAGCTTTTTTATGAAGCCTACACGCCGATGGCCGAGGCCAAATTGCGCCAGGTGGCGGATGAGATGCGCGCCACCTTTCCCGCCATTGAAGGCATCGCGCTGATTCAGCGCGTGGGCACTTTTGCCGCCGGCGAACCAACCGTACTCGTCGCCGTGTCATCGCCTCACCGCGACCAGGGCTGCTTTCAAGCCGCGCGCTACGGCATTGACCGCATCAAGGAAATCGTGCCGGTCTGGAAAAAAGAAATCGGTCCGAACGGACGAGAATGGATCGAAGGGCATTACGTGCCCAAGACAGGCGACTAGAGCGAATTCCAGTTTGGTTTACGATCTGTCATTGCGAGAACTCTATATCGCCGGGTGGCGATATGCCAAACAACAGAAACTTGGTACCGGTCATTGCGAGGAGCGTTCTTCCCTGGCGCCACCCGCCAGGGCAGGTGTGCGACGAAGCAATCCCCACGCTAGAGATTGCTTCGCAAAAAGCGCTACCCAGAAACTCACATCTGTCACCCTGAACGCAGTGAAGGGTCTCTACCTCGCAAGGCAGAGATTCTTCGGCCTCCGACCTCAGAATGACACTATGGCGCGAGTTTCTCTACCCTGGCATATCGCCACCCGGCGATATGAATTCTCGCAATGACATCGAGTTTCTGGGCAGGAGCGATTTTTGCGGTTGCGAGGAACGAAGCAAAGCAATCCCCAAGTAACTCAGATTGCTTCGCCGCGCAGCGGCTCGCAATGACAGACTTGTGGGTAATCACCAGGGAATCCAAAGGTCTTGCCGCCTCCCAGGAGGCGCGGCTGCCTCCGTTTGACCATTCCCCTATTTCTGCTTATACTCTCTGCCTGAAAAACGCAATGTGCCGCGATGGCGCCAACATCCGGAGAGAGGTATTCAGCATGTCCAATGATCGAAAACTGCCCATGGAAATTCTTCAGTTTGAATCGTTCTTGAAAAAACCCAACAGTGATCCTACGGGACTGGCGGGCTATTTCAACACAGGCGAAATTGTTGTGACGCGAGTGCCGGCCCGCCTGGACGTCATGGGAGGCATTGCAGACTATTCCGGCGCGCATGTGTGCGAAGGCGTCTTGGGCCGAGGAATGGTCATCGCCCTGCAGCCTCGCACCGATCGGACTTTGCGCATCCGAACGATGCAAGCCCATCATCGGAGTATACCGGTTGAAACGCGCATACCGCTTGACTATTTTGAAATGGGTCAAGGTTTTGTCGCATACGAGCACGTTCAAGCCTTGTGCAGATCTAACCCTCTGGCTTCGTGGGCAGCCTATATCGGTGGGAGCATCTTTACTTTGCTAAAAGAAGAGTGTGTTCACCTGCCCTTTGGCTTCAGCCTTCTCTTACTCAGTGGAGTCCCCATGAATGTGGGGATTGGCAGCTCTGCCGCGACTGAAATCGCAACACTGTATTGTTTGCAGAGCTATATACACCTGAACCTGTCTGAAACACGCCTGGCGCAATTGGGACAGTTGGCCGAAAATTTGGTCGTGGGGGCGCCGTGCGGAATTATGGACCAAATTACAGTGACCAGCGGGCGACAAGGGAAATTAACCCATATCTTGTGCCGCCCCGGCAGCATCATGGGAGAAGTAGAAATCCCATCCCAAACTGCATTTGTCGGCATTAATTCGATGGTGAAACATTCTGTGGGAGGCGCCGCCTATGGAGATGTTCGAATTGGAGCCTTTATGGGAAAACGCATCATCAACCAGATGCGGGCCAAGAATGGCGAAAAACCAGTTCAATATCTGACCGAACTTGGCGTTGATGCGTTTGAGAAACAGTATCGGGATAACTTGGCTGAAACTAGTATCGGATCTGAATTCCTGGCGGAATATCAATCACATGATGACCCGATCACGAAAATTCAGCCTGATGCAACGTATCGTGTTCTAGGTCCCACCTCACATCCCGTGTATGAAAATCAGCGGGTTTTGAAATTTATAGATCACCTGAAAGCAGCCTCGGATCAAGATGAGGCTGCCATGATTGCCGCCGGCGAATGTATGTTTGCTTCTCATGACAGCTACCGAGATCAATGTTTGCTTTCCGTGCCTGAGGTAGATTTTATTGTGGATGCGGTTCGAGCCAGAGGTCCTCAAAAAGGTCTTTACGGAGCCAAGATCACCGGGGGCGGATCGGGCGGCACCGTGGCCGTCTTTGGAAACAACGAGGCTCTGGCCAGAGAGATCCCCGCCATTGCCAGAGAATACAAGCGATTGACCGGTTTAGAGGCAGATATTTTCGAGGGGACTTCACCCGGCGCAATAGAGTTCGGCACATTTCGATATGCATTTGGCCCGACGGGCTGGGTTCGATCACTATGAGAATTCGTAAAGCAGTCGTTCCCATCGCCGGGCTTGGGACCCGTTTTTTCCCGGCCTCACACGCCTGTAAGAAAGAGTTCTTTCCCATTGTAGGGCCAGATGGAATCGCACGCGCACTGGTGCATTATCAGATCATGGACCTGGTTGATGCCGGTATCGAACAGATTTGCGTCATCGTCAGGCCCGGCGAAGAACAGTTGGTCATTCAATACTTGCAAGGACCCGGAGAAGCCTATATTAAACGTCTGGAGAAATACCCTCCTTTGGCACAAGAAGCCGAAAGAATGCGCGCCGCTCTGGACCGGATATCTTTTGCCGTGCAAGCAAGCCAGGAAGGCTATGGCCACGCCGTTTATCAAAGCAAAGCGTTCGCACAGGGTGACCCCATCTTGTTGTGTTTAGGAGATCATTTGTTTCGGGGCGGCAACACGTCTTGTCATCGCCAATTGATGCAGGCCCATGAGATTTGCGGCGGAAAATCCGTTTCAGCGGTCAGTCGTATTCACGCCGACGATCTGAAAGGGTATGGAACCATCGCGGGGAAGCGGCTGCAAGCCAACCCTGATTTGATTGATGTTTCGCTCATTATCGAGAAACCCTCGATAGAGGTTGCCAGAAGAGAACTCTACGTCAATGGTCTAGAGGCCGACGAATTCTTGGGATGGTTTGGAATGCACGCGCTCTCGCCCTCGATTTACGATGTTCTAGAGGAGATGATCATAAAAGACATCCGACAGAACGGCGAAATTCAGTTGACCTATTCTCAAGAACTGCAGAGACAGCGGGAAGGGTACACTGCTTTTGAGATGAAAGGCGGCAAACGCTTCGATTTTGGCATGCCGCAAGATTATGTCAGGAATGTGGCCGAATTCGCAACCGCTGCGTGATGGACCCGAGTCAGTGATGTTACAGGGCATCGCCCAGCAAAATGCCAAGCAGCCCCAGGATGATGCCCAGATGGAGCAGCAGGTTCGTGCCGGCGATGAAGCCGAGGCCGGGCACGCGCACAAGGAATTGCACCCCATAGTTCAGGATGACCAGGAGCACGCCCACGAACACGGGCATGGCCTTGTTGTGAGCCAGGTATTCCGAAATCCTGTCAATCATCGTCTTGCTCCGCTTCTGTCAGCCTGGCGCGCTGCGCCGGGCTGACCGTGGCAGGCGGCTGGTCCGTGTCTCGGACCAGGTAAGGCCGGAACATGGCTACCAGCCGGCCGGGCAATCGCCCGATGAGCACCACACTCTTTTCTTCATGCTGATCCATCTCGACCACGCCCTGGTTGTGGAACAGCGCAATCAAGTCGCCGGCGCGGTAAGGCAGCCGCACATGCACTGGCGTAAGGTTCTCGTACAGCATCTGCTGGACCTTTATCAGCAAGTCGTCCAACCCGATGTTGAGCGCGGCCGAGATGGCTATCGTGTGCGGTGTCTCGGCGGCCAAGCGACGCGCCTCAGCCGGGCTGCCCAGCCGGTCAATCTTGTTGAGCGCCACAACCATCGGCACATCCGAGACTTTTAACTC
>CAYGWJ010000482.1:0-2833 GCA_964353405.1 uncultured Anaerolineae bacterium | reverse complement strand
AAGGATTGGGCTGCTCGAATGAGCCATACGCACGGTACAGGTGCCCGCTGATCTTGAACGTCTCCGGGCCGATGCCGCGCAACCCGTATTGCCAGATGCCCAACGCTGCCTGGAACACGCCGCTGGCTAGCATGCCCGCGATCACCCAGCCGAGGCTGCGCCGATCCCGTGCCTCCACGACGATGAGCATGATGAGAACGACTTGCACCCACTTGATGACTTCGGGGATGGCATACTCGAACGACTGTGCCCACAGGAGTGATGTGGCAGCCCAGCCCACAAAGATCAGCAGAGGCCACAGCAGTGGCACGAGAGGCAAGCGCATCTCGCGGCGAGCCAGCGCCCTCAGCAGCCACGCGCCCAGCGCCAGCCCCAGCATGATTTGCCCGATGTCGAGCGGGCGCAGCACCGCGCCGGTCATATAGTTGGTGTAAGCGGCCAGCGGCGCGATGACCAGCGTGAGCGCCAGTCCCGCCAGCGGCTCGATCAGCGTGACCAGCACGATCGCCGTCCCGCCGACCATCGCCGCCAGGGGCATCAGCGGCAGGCGCGCCACCGCCAGCGCGGTGAGAATCGTTATTGCAAGCAGTGTGATTTCCCGCCTTTTACCCACTGCCGATAACGGTGCACGGATCACGGATCGTTAGACCTTGCCCCGGAAATACTCGATGGTCTTGAGCACGCCGACCTCGAGCGGAACCTTGGGCTCCCAATCCAGGACACGTTTGGCCTTGCCGATGTCCGGCTGGCGCGTCTTGGGGTCGTCCTTGGTCCGCTCGTCTTGCGGCGTGACGAACACAATTTCGGACTTGCTGTTAGCCAGCCGCACGATGAGGCGCGCCAGGTCCACCATGCTCATCTCGGTCCCCGGGTTGCCCAGGTTGACCGGCGTGGTTTCGTTCGAGTGAAGTAGCCGCACAAAGCCCTCCACCATGTCCTCCACAAAGCAGAACGCGCGCGTCCTCTCACCCGTGTCATAGACCGTCAACGGCTGGCCCCGAATCGCCTGGCAGATGAAATTCGGCACCACGCGGCCATCGTCCATCCTCATGCGCGGGCCGTAGGTGTTAAAGATTCGCGCGATGCGCGAGTCCACGCCGTGATAACGATAGTAAGCCATGGTCAACGCTTCGGCAAAACGCTTGCTTTCGTCATAGACGCCGCGCGGGCCGACCGGGTTTACATTGCCCCAATAGTCTTCTGGCTGGGGATGCACCAGCGGGTCGCCATAGACTTCGGACGTGCTGGCGAGAAAAAAGCGCGCGCCCTTTTCCTTGGCCAGCCCTAGCGTGTTGTGCGTCCCCAGTGCGCCGACCTTCAAGGTCTGGATCGGCAGGTTGAGATAGTCCACCGGGCTGGGGAGCGAGGCCAGGTGCAGCACAGCGTCGAGCGGCCCGGCGACATAGATATAATGGGTAACATTGTGCTTGACGAATTCAAAGTGCTCATGGCCCGCCAGATGAGCAATGTTGGCCACGCTGCCCGTGCTCAGATTGTCCATGGCGACGACATCGTGGCCGTCGGCCAGGAAGCGATCGCACAGGTGAGAGCCGATGAACCCGGCTCCACCGGTAATCAGAATTCTCATTGAATGCCTCTTGTGATTTCGGCTTATGTAGGCTTGCAGGCGGTGTAGGACAAGTAGCCAACTTGTCCTACGCCGATTTCACCTTTGAGCCGACATGAGCGGTGATTTCTGTTCGGCAAGTATACCACAACACATGCGCGGCCTGCGCGACCGTCGGCTATTTACCATAGTAGCCCTGCAGCAGCACGGACAACAGCCACACGGCAACACTGGCGACGAGCGCCTCGATGGCGGCAAGACGGGGCAAGAAGAAGGCTCGCTCAATAGGTACTGCGCTCAGCGCTGTTCCTGCCACCAGGGCGAGAACGCCGACGGTTGTGAGCGTGTTTCTCAGAGCCAATCCGCGCGAAGCGTGAAAAAAGCTCAGTACCAGGAGCACCAGGGACGCGCCCAGCGCTGTCACCGACATCAGGTCACGTGCATAGTACGCTATGAGATAGAGAGCATCTGTTGCTGACATGAATTAGAGACGTTCTAACCCCTGAAGTCCCAGGGGCAACGCTTGCTGGTAAGCCTGGAAGGTATGCCGGTCATAGAGGACAATGCGCACCAACTCGATGCCGGTGTGCGTGTTGAGATATTCGATCACCGCTCGGAGCGCCACAGGCGCGGCCTGCTCCACCGGGTAGCCATACGCGCCGGTGCTAATAGAAGGAAAGGCCACGCTTCGCAAACCATTCACGTCGGCAAGCTGCAGACTGCGCCGGTAACAGCTTGCCAGCAACTCGGCATCGCACGGCGAGCCGCGAAAGATCGGCCCGACCGTGTGGATGACGTGGCGCGCCTTGAGCCGATACCCTCGGGTGATTTTGGCGTCGCCTGTCTGGCAGCCGCCCAGCGTGCGGCATTCGGCCAACAGTTCTGGCCCGGCTGCCGCGTGAATCGCTCCGTCCACGCCCCCGCCGCCCAACAGTGACGAGTTCGCGGCGTTCACAATCGCGTCGGTGTCCTGCAAAGTAATGTCGCCCTGGACAAGTTCCAGCCGGGCCTGGTTGATTTGCCGGGATGTCTGCATAGCCCTATCCTCCATTGCCCTGCACCGCGGGCCATGTGCCACCGGATTTCGCGCACGTGCAGTTCAATCGAGACCAGCCTGGTCAGAAATCGTTAAAAGCCATAACGATAATAATATAGCATAGACCAGCAGATTATGCGAATAGCTGATTCTAAGGAGTTGTCAAACAACAACTTCGGTGTCACCCTGAGCAAGGCGAAGGGTCTCTACCTTGCAGCGTAGAGATTCTT
>CAYGWJ010000481.1:0-5146 GCA_964353405.1 uncultured Anaerolineae bacterium | reverse complement strand
GCCGCCTTATGAAAGCAGGCGCTTTGAGCGGCTGTATCACCAGATCACAGACAACCGCAACGTCCACATCGAGTTTGCGGAAGATCCGGAAGCGATCTTTTTCCCGGCAGGCTATATCTTTGTCCTGCGTCAGCCCATCGTGGCGAGCAACCGGGCCAGGTGGAAAGCGCTTAAAGCCAGGTTGGAACACGAAGGCGACTCGGCTCCCCTGCAGTTTGAAGGTGAGCACGCGGGCATCATCTTTCGCCTCGACGCATCCGGCAGGGTAAAAACAGAGCAGGTGATGCTGGCGGATTGCACAGCAACGCTGGTGAATGTGGCGGCCGCCGCCGATTGGTGGTGGCAAAGCGACATCGTGCCGCCGGAACAAGAATACCGGCTCATGGTGCTGGACGCTTTGAAGTCTTTGCCCGGCCAGCTGCGTCTTTACCGGGGCGAACCTGGACGAAGCGCGCCAGTGTTTTGCGTATTTGTCACGGAAGATGTCAAGGCGAGTCTGAAAGAGGCCACACGCCTGTTCCATGAATCGTCCCAGCAAGTGCTGGCGAGTCTGTGATAGCCTGTTCCAGCGGCAACACAATTACCATAGTTTCTGGTGCAAAAGGCCGTAGCATAGCCGCTTGTCGGCGTGTTGGGCGGGCACAACCCCTGGGAAGTCCCAGGGGCAAGGCCCTATGCTACCCAGTTTTGCACCGAAAACTACCGTAGGAACTTGTAAGGACAACCTATATGGAAAACTCGGTGGGTTTAGTTGAACGACAATACTTGACCTTTGCGGTGGACGAGCCGATGCCGCTCGACAGCGGCGAGACGCTCGGGCCGATCACGCTGGCCTACGAGACCTACGGCCAGCTCAACGCGGAGCGCACCAACGCCATCCTCATCCAGCACGCGCTTTCGGGCGACGCGCACGCGGCGGGTGTCAACTCGGCGGGCAAGGTCGGCTGGTGGGATGACTGCATCGGGCCGGGCAAAGCCTTCGACACGAGCAAGTACTTTGTCATCTGCTCCAACGTCCTCGGCGGGTGCCAGGGTTCCACCGGCCCCGGCTCGCTCAATCCTGAAACGGGCAAGCCGTATGGCCTGCATTTTCCCGTCATCACCATCGGCGACATGGTGCGCGCTCAACGCCACCTGATTGACTACCTGGGCATCGAAAAGCTTTTGGCTCTGGCCGGCGGCAGCATGGGCGGGATGCAGGTTTTACAGTGGACGGTGAGTTATCCGGAGCGCATGTGCGCCGCGCTGCCGCTCGCCACGACCGCGCGTCACTCGCCGATGCTCATCGCGCTGAGCGAAGTCGGACGGCAGGCGATCTATGCCGACCCCAACTGGAATCACGGCGACTATTACGACGGCCCACGCCCCAACACCGGTCTGGCGCTGGCGCGCATGATCGGCCACATCACGTATCTGAGCGAAGAGTCCATGCATCAAAAGTTTGGCCGGAGATTGCAGGACCGCGAGCACTTTGGCTATGACTTTGAAACCGACTTTGCCATCGAAGGCTACCTGCGTCACAAGGGCAATCTCTTTACAGAGCGGTTCGACGCGAATACGTATCTCTACGTGACCAAGGCGCTGGACTATTTCGACCTGAGCAACGGGCACGGCAGCCTGGCCAAGGCCTTTGAGAACAGCGCGGGCGTCACGTACCTGGTGGTCTCGTTCACGTCCGACTGGTTATATCCCACCTATCACTCCAAAGACCTTGTGAGCGCCCTGACGGCGGTGGGCGCGGACGTGACGTACTGCAATCTGCAATCCACGTGGGGGCACGACGCGTTCCTGCTTGAAGTGGACACGATGACGCAGTTGATCTCGGACTTTCTCGGCCGGGTCGTGACGCAACATGGCATCCGTCTGCCAGAGGCGCACATGCCGGTTGCAGTTCGAGCGCCGGACCTGGTCAAGATTGACTCGGACGTCATACAATCATGAATGACACGAATGGCTCTGCGTTGCGGGCCGACCTGCGCGCCGACCTGCGCGCCATCGCCGAGCTGATCCGCCCGGGCGAAAAGGTGCTCGACCTGGGCTGCGGCGATGGCACGCTGCTGCGGCATCTGGCAGACACGCGGCAGATCACCGGGCGCGGCATCGAGATTTCCGAGCCGGCTGTGCTGGCGTGCGTCCGCAAAGGCTTGTCCGTTCGACAGGGGAACCTGGAAGAAGGTCTGCGCGATTACCCGGACGGCGCGTTCGACACCGTCATCCTGAGCCAGACGCTGCCCTATCTTAACCATCCCGATTTCATCATTCGAGAGATGTTGCGCGTGGGGCAGCGGGCGATTGTGAGCTTTGCGAACTGGGGTCATTGGCGCTGCCGGTTGAGCTTGCTCTTGACCGGGCGAGCGCCGATAGCCCCCGGTTTGCCGCAGCCCTGGCACGCTGCCCCGCGCGCCAGGCCGCTGACCGTGACTGACTTTATTTTCTTTTGCTCACAGCACCAAATGCGGATTGCGAGAGAGATCTATCTGGATGGGGAAAACCTCATTGCCGTCCAGAGCGGCAACAATCTGCTGGCGACGATCGCGGTGTTTGAGTTGGGGTGAGCGGCCTCGTTTACAGCTTGCGTGCCGTGATCGTAAAGAGCGATTTATGCGGCCGCTGGGTGAGCCCATAACCGGCCAAGAAATCTTGCCACCACTGCAGTGTGTGCTGTTTGCTGAAATCATCCGCGAACACGTCCACATGCTCGTTCGGCAGTGGAAGCTTGAAGGCATAGACGTAAGGCGGATTTGCCAGTTGCAGCGGAATGTCGCGCGTGCTTGTTGGATGTTCAAGGAATGGGTCTCACTTTCGGTGCTTTTTTTGTCGTTTACGCTTGCAGAGAGTTTGTTTGGAATATGCTATAATGATCGGTGTGGTGATGTCGCACTTGGGAGGTGGGTATGTTGGAAAGAACCATAAGCGACAGACAAGCTAAGGAACATTTCGCGCAGTTGCTCCAAGACGTATCTCGCCAGAGCCAGACTGTTGTCATCGAGCAGGCCGGACAGCCGATGGCGGTCTTGATTTCTGTTGAGCAATACCGCCAACTAAAAGAACGCCGGGCAGCTTTCTTTGCCATGCTGGATGAGGTGCAGCAGCGCACCCGCCAGGTTCCGCCGGAAGAGTTGGAAGCCGACATCGCTGAAGCTGTGTCCGCAGCCAAAGCTGATAACTGACCTGATTCCCACTCATGCGAGTTGTCCTCGACGCCAACCAATTCGTCAGTACAGTGCTTGTGCCGGTCGGTCGCCCGGCGCAGATTTTGGACGCCTGGCACCAGGTCGTTTCATAGTTGCCTTGTCCCCAAGATCAACGCCTCGACTTCGGCCTTCGTGGTTTCTGCTTTCACTCTTGCCTCAGTGACTTGCTGAAGGGCCGTTTCACGGGCAGCGGCCACTCGAAGTTGGTCATCCTCTGAGACATCCGGCACACGAATTTCCAAAAGGTTTTCAACATAGAGCCGTTGCTTGACAGCTCCCACCCTGTGGAATTGAATCAGGCTGATAAAGAACGGTGTGTTGATCAACACATCCACATAGCCAGGCACCATACCTTGCTTGATCCGCCACACCTGATATTCTGGACTGGTGAGTGCATCTTCCGGCACATCGGGAACGATCCCAAGCGAGCCAACTGATGAGCGAGTCGGATTGTGGAAAAACCAATTTTTTCGGATTCGCTTATAGGCGGCGTTGAAATCTTGCCCCTTCTGATAGTGACTGAAGAAAACGCCTTCTTTGTTGTTGACGCCGTATACCGGCCAGTCTTTCTCCGGTTGCTCCCAGGGCTTGATCAGTTCAGTAGCTTCTTCAGCAAAGTCTCCCAACGGCCTGAATGACGGTGTGGCAGCACGGAAGGTTGTAGCCCTAGTCGTCTTGACATCCCAACGGTCAATGTCCTTCCAGGTTGTAGCGATCCAACGCCGGTGGATAATATCTTGCTTGCAGACAGCGTGGTATTGTTTGACCAGAAAGCTGTCTAGATCATCTATGACTTTTCGCAGAGATGCTTTCGCTTCTTCAACATCGGCTTGCGCTTGTTGCCAGCGTGCCACAATCACCCGTTGCATTTCGAGCGGCGGGAGAGGAATTTCAAACTTGAGGAACTCTTCTTCCTTGAACCGATTCCGACTCACTGCTGCCGAACCAATTGACGCTGCGTTTACGGCTCGAATGGTCGAATCCAGCGTAAAGAACAGGTAAAGATACCGAGCCAGGATTCGACTTTCATCAACGACGAATTGCGGAAACTCGTTGGAGACAAAATGGCCCGTGTGCTCAGGCGGCACCACTGCAAAAGATTCCTTCCACGCAAACAGCCGGTTGTAAATGAACGCATTGGGAATAACGGGGGTCAGGTAAGTCGCGCTGATCTCGTCCCCTGTCACCGTCTCACGATGAAATGTTCCTTCGCCGTACCACCTGACCCCAATCAGCTTGTACTGACTGGCTTTTTCGACTTTCACCTTCTCAGAGACTTGATGAACAACCTCACGCACAGGAACCAGAGACCAATCCGCTGGCAAAGTCGTCGGTAGGAAGCGGCGACTAGGCAAAGTCCACTGGTCTAAATCTTTGAACCAGACAGCAAAGGCTCCGGCGGAAGGGGCTATTCCCCGGAGCCGTTCAGAAAAAAAGGCGCAGCCTCCTTGCGGAACTGCTGGTAAAGTTCCACGCAGGTTTGCTCAAGGCCCGGCGGCCGGTTGTCATTCGGATACAACTCGTTTTGGTCGGCTTCGCCGGTGGCGGTGAGGCCAACCTTTTCCGCCTCGTACATGAAAATGGGATAGGCAAAGCGTTCTTTGAGCAGGGCGCGCGCCTCTGCTATTTTCCGCGCTTCCATCGCCTTCAGATAGCCGTCCAGTTCCTTGCGCGCGGCTCTCTGGCGTTCGCGGGCTTTAGTCTCGGTGTCTCGGAGGCGGGCGCGAGCCTCTGTGTCGGTCTCTTTGTCTCTGGCTCTGCGTGCGCCTTCAGCGTCGGCTTTGGCGCTGGCAATCTCGGCCGTCTGCCGTTGCATCTCGACCTCAATCTCTGGCGCGTATTTGGCGTCAATATCGGCGCGAGACTGCGCTTTCTTGGCGTCATAGTCGGCCTGTTCCTGCTCGGTGAATTTGTCCATAAAGAGCAGCGACGCCTTGACGCTCGCGCCTGAC
>CAYGWJ010000480.1:0-17774 GCA_964353405.1 uncultured Anaerolineae bacterium | reverse complement strand
CAGATTGACGACCCATTAGCGTTCCTGGGCTTGGGGCAAAAATCCTAAAGTGTCAAACTGACTTTGAGCGTATTGTGAGCCATCCCGACATTTTGGCGTCTTTGTGGTAAAGTATTCTTATATGGCAGAAGAGTATCAACGCCCCAATCCAGATGAACTCTTGGCGCGCGTCCAGGCCGAAGAGCAGCAGCAAACGCGCGGCAAGCTCAAAATCTTTCTCGGCTACGCGGCCGGCGTAGGCAAGACGTATGCCATGCTCGAGGCCGCCCACCAGCGCAAAGAGGAAGGCATAGACCTGGTGGTGGCCTATGTCGAGACGCATGGACGCGTCGAGACCGAGGCGATGCTGCAAGACTTGGCGATCATCCCACGCAAGCAAGTCGAGTATCGCGGCGTCACTTTGCCTGAGATGGATGTGGACGCTGTACTGGCTCGCCGCCCACAACTGGCGTTGGTGGACGAGCTGGCTCACACCAACGCACCCGGCTCGCGTCATCCAAAGCGCTACCACGATGCCGAAGAACTGCTGGAGGCCGGCATTGATGTTTATGCGACGCTCAACGTTCAGCACATTGAGAGCCTGAATGACGCGGTGGCGCAAATCACGGGCGTCACCGTCCGCGAAACCATCCCCGATCGGGTGATTGATAAAGCCGCCGAGATTGAACTGACTGACCTGCCGCCCGACGAATTGTTGCAGCGCCTCAAAGAGGGCAAGGTCTATGTGCCCGATCAGGCCGCGCGCGCGATTCAAAAATTCTTTCGCGAAGGCAACCTCACAGCCCTGCGTGAGATGACCATGCGCCGCGCCGCCGAACGGGTGGACGACCAGATGCGGGCCTACATGCGAACCCGTGCGATTCCCGGGCCCTGGCCGGCCCACGAACGCCTGTTGGTTTGCATCAGCCCCAGTCCCCTAGCCGAGCGCCTGGTGCGGGCTGCCCGTCGCCTGGCAGATGAGTTGAACGCCAGGTGGACTGCCATTTACGTGGAAACTCCCAACCACACCCGGTTGTCTCAAGATGAAAAGAGTCGGGTAGCGCGCACGCTGCAGTTGGCAGAGACATTGGGGGGCCAGGTCACGACGAAGCTGGGCCGATCCATGCCCGAGACGGTGCTGGCGTATGCGCGCAAGCACAATATGACCAAGATCATCGTCGGCAAACCCATTCGCCCGCGCTGGTACGAGTTACTGCGCGGCTCTGTCGTGGATCAGATCATCCGCGAGGGCGGGCCGATTGACGTATACGTCATCAGTGGGGCGCAGGAAACGAAGGCGCCTCTGGAGACGGAGGCGTGGCAGCCACATCGTCCTTTGCTGCGCTATCTGCAAAGCTTGCTCCTTGTCGGGGCGGGCACGTTATTGAGCGCGCTGGTGCATCCCCTCTTTTCTCCCACCAACCTTGTGATGATTTACCTGCTCACGGTCGTCGTCGCCGCGATTTACCTGGGCCGCGGGCCTTCCCTCATGGCGGCTATCCTCAGCGTCCTGGCGTTCGATTTCTTTTTTGTTCCCCCCCGGTTGACACTGGCCATAGCCGATACACAATACCTGCTGACCTTTATCGCGCTCTTGGTGGTGAGTCTCGTCATCAGCAGCCTGACCGCGCGCACCCGTGAGCAGGCGCAGGTTGCCGAGCACCGCGAAGCGCAGACCGCCGAGTTGTATGCCCTCAGCCGCGACCTGGCGGTGGCGGTTGACCTGGACACGATCATGCAGAACGTTCTCATGCATGTCAGCCAGACCTTTGGCCGAGAAGTCGTCATCTTGCTGCCGGACGCTTCGCGCAATGCCATCCATCCGCGCGCGCTCAGCGCCGATTTCACGCTGAACGAGAACGAGTTGGCTGTAGCCACCTGGGCATTTCAGCACGGTCAGCCCGCCGGGCGCGGCACCGATACGCTGCCAGCCGCCAGCACGCGTTACATGCCGCTCAAGACGGCTCGCGGCGTGGTGGGCGTGTTGGGCGTGAAACCCTCTGACCCCGACCGGCACTTGACGCCGGATCAGCACCGACTGCTCGAAGCCTTTGTCAGCCAGGCAGCGCTTGCCATCGAGCGGGCGCAACTGGCGGAGCAGGCTCGGCAGACTCAAGTGCTGCAGGCGACCGAAAAGTTGCAGACCGCGTTGCTCAATTCGATTTCGCACGATCTGCGCACGCCGCTCGTTTCGATCACGGGTGCATTGAGCAGTCTGCAAGAGGACGACATCGAGTTGGACGAGGCCACGCGCCGCAGCCTGGTGGAGAACGCGCGCGAAGAGGCCGAGCGGCTCAACCGGCTGGTCGGCAATTTGCTCGACATGACACGCATCGAGGCGGGCGCGCTCAAAGTAGCCAGTGAGCCATGTGATGTTCAGGACGTGATCGGTGCGGCGTTGGAGCGATTGAGCGATCGGTTGCGCAGCCGTCCGTTGACGGTAGATGTGCCGCCCGATTTGCCGCTCGTGCCAATGGATTTTGTGCTGATGGCACAGGTGCTGGTGAACCTGTTAGACAATGCGTTCAAGTATTCGCCTGCGAATGCGCACATTGAAGTGCGGGCGCGAGTGGAGGGCCCGGAAGCGCACATCGAAATCGCTGACCGTGGCGTGGGTATTCCGCCCGCCGATCTTGAGCGTGTGTTTGACAAGTTCTACCGCGTCCAGCAGCCCGGCCAGGTCACCGGAACCGGATTGGGCTTGTCCATCTGCAAAGGAATTGTGGAGGCGCACGGCGGGCGCATCTGGGCCGAGAACCGCGCGGGAGGCGGCGCACGCATCGCGTTTGCGCTGCCGCTGCGCATGGAGGAAACGCGATGACGCACGAGGCAATGCAGGCCAATGTACGTGTGCTCGTGGTAGACGACGAACCCGCCATCCGGCGCTTTTTGCGCGTGTCACTGGCGGCGCACGGTTACGCTATCTTTGAGGCGGATTGCGGCGAGGCAGCGCTGGTGGCTGCCACCGCCGATCGGCCAGATCTGATCATTCTCGATCTGGGCTTGCCCGATCTGGATGGTGTACAAGTGACGCGCCGCCTGCGCGAGTGGACACCCATCCCCATCATCATCCTTTCGGTGCGCGGACAGGACGCCGACAAGATCGCTGCATTGGATGCGGGTGCGGACGTTTATGTGGTCAAGCCCTTTGGTGTGGGCGAGTTGCTGGCGCGGATGCGCGTGGCGCTGCGGCACGTTACATCGGCAGGCGACGAGCCGGTTTTTGTGGTGGACGAGCTGGTGATTGATCGGGCGCGGCGCGAGGTGAAGGTTGCCGGGCGCGAGATGCAGCTCACGCCAACGGAATATGGCTTGCTGTGCGCACTGGCCGCGCACGCGGGCAAAGTGCTGACGCACCGCCAATTGTTGCGCGAGCTGTGGGGGCCAGGCTATGAGCAAGAGACGCATATGCTGCGCGTGAACATTAGTAATCTGCGCCGCAAGCTCGAGCCTGACCCGACGCGCCCGCACTATATCCGCACGGAGCCGGGCGTGGGTTATCGCCTGCGCGACAGTGCGTGATGCACGCCGCGCCATCTTCTGGCAATGTTGATGTGACCCCTCGGCTATCCTCGTCAGTCCCCCGCCAGTCGGGTATAACGCAGAACTGTCGGTCATACACGAACGCTCGCGGTGGATTGCCAAATCCACCGCCAAGTGCACGGGATTTGACAATCCCGTGCAAGCGTTTGGAAAAGTCACCGACACTTTTGTAGTGTACCCCCGCCAGTCCGCCGTCTTGACGAAATCTTGACATCTCTGCGCTTCCTCTTGACGAAATCTTGACTTTTGCGCGCCTCGTTTTTACCTTTTCCATATACCGGGCTGTTACACTCTTGTCAGATTTTGCAGGAGCTAGAGCGCGCTGTGGATCAAATCGCCAGTTCAACCCTAAGCATTGGTCTTTCCGCATCGGCCAGGCCCGTCCCGGTGGCCAGGCCCGTTGACGACGCACTGCGTCAATTGCACGAAG
Source organism: uncultured Anaerolineae bacterium (assembly GCA_964353405.1). Lineage (GTDB taxonomy): Bacteria > Chloroflexota > Anaerolineae > Fen-1058 > Fen-1058 > JBGLNJ01. The sequence goes on along the minus strand of CAYGWJ010000480.1, from coordinate 13,822 downwards.
AATGGCTTGCCCAGCAAACACTCTTTCAATCTCAACCCGCCTCGGTTCAGCGTTTCCTCCAAGCGCAAGCCGCTCAACTTGCCGAAACGCTCGTACACCGTCAGGGTCAGGCTCAAGTTGTCTTGCCTGAGCGTGTCCGGGTCATCGCGCAACCTCAAAGCGGAAATGAGATGGTCCCAGTTCCAGCCGAGTTTCGCAAGCACACAGTAGCTGGTCTGCTGGGCCGTCTGCCGGCGAAAGACATCCGCACGGCCGTTCGTCAGCGCCTGGCTCAACTCGAACAATCTCCGTACCAGGCAGTGGCCGTGAGCGCGAGACTGCTTCGGTACGCCACGGTGAACCACATCGTGCATGACATACTTCCGGCCGGCCAACCGGTGACCTACCTGGTTGCCGAAGGCGACAATATCCCAACGGTGCCCGTCGCCGCTCCCTCCCTCCCGGTTGCTCAGCGATTCTTTATGCCGCAATGGGTGGCGCTCGGCGATGGGCATCTGTTGGTGGACTCGGTGGACGAAGCCGAAGCCTGTATGGCCGCCATGCTGCAGTATTTGAATACATTGCACCTGGCTGTCTCACTTGCACCCTACATCTATGCGGACGAAGAATATCAGCGCAAGCACTATGGTTTGCTTGGGCAACTCGTCAACCAGGGGCGGGCGTTGGCCCGTTGCCAGACGGACGTCGTCATTCGCAAGATTCAACGCTATGCGGAGGCCGGAGAACTCAATCTTGGCTTTAGCTTGAGCTTGCCCTATTTTGATGAGCAAACGTTCGAAATGAAGATGTACGATTTCGAGGTAATTCCTCCTGGACGTATCATGTTCCTTCCATCCCTGGTCTGGCGTGCCGCACGCAGGGAGCAGGAGAGAGTGCAACAGGATGCGCGCCTGAACGAATCCACTCGCATCCGTCTCCGGGCCGAGCTTGAGGAATTGGCCCAGGCCTTTGATACTCGTCCGGCTGCGACCGGCCGTCGCGGCTAGGTGTTCGACAGGAAAGACACGTATGCTGTTTTCTATTGCTCTTTTGCTCGCTATCGTTTTCATCTCTTACAAGATCTCACCGAAAGAGAAAGCAGAACATGCTCACGTCCACGGCGCCGGGCAGATCGGCCTGCTGGCAGCAGTGGCCTTGTTCGGCATGGACTATTTCACCTCGTTCTTTTACGGCACGGGGGAGTTGATGAGCGCGCTGCATCCGTATGGGCTGCAAAAGTACGGTTACATCGCGGCCGCCGTCATTGCGATTGCCAACTTTGTCTTTGGCGCGCTCTATATGTATTCACTGGGCGTGTTCAACGAGGGCGGCGGGTCGTACACGGCCTCGATGCGCTACCTCAAGCCCACGTTGAGCCTCATCGTCGCCGTCACCCTCATCGAAGACTATGTGCTCACCATCGTCGTCTCGGCGCTTTCGGGCGGCGACCAGTTGCTCTCGCTCGCTCCGCAGTTCTATGGATACTGGTGGCTGCACTTTGCGATTGGCGCGCTACTGGCCCTGGGCACCTGGTACGTCACGATCCGAGGCCGAGGCGAATCGTCAACCTTTGCTTTCACGCTGCTGGGTATCTTTGCGTTTCTCACCATCACTATGGCGACCGGTTTGTTCATCGCTCACTTTAAGGGCGTTCCGCCTGTGCCGCCCGAAACAGCGCCCAAGTCAGCCACGCTTGCTCAAGCGCTGTTGCACCTCCTGACCGCTTCGATGAAAGGCATGGTGGCCCTGAGCGGTCTGGAAGCCATGTCCAACGGCATCCAGTTTGTGATCAACGAAGACGCCGGAATCGTCAAATGGGGAAAGCAGCACATGCCTCGCCTCAAGAGCTTGTGGAATTTTTACAGCGGCAAGTCAGGCATCGGGCGGTTCGTGCAGACCTCCTTTCTGTTCTATGGCGGGCTGACCACATTTTTCCTGGTCGCCTTTTCCATGCGCTTCGATGTCTTTGACGGAACACTCGGCCGTTCGCTCGTCGGGAATCTGTCTTTCATCGGCTTTAACGAGATTCCGGGCGGCATGATTTTGTTCTGGGCCTATCAAATCCTGGCCGTGATCCTGCTGGCGGCTGCCTCGATGACGGCCCTCCAGGACGCGCAGGCCACCGAGTGGCGCGACGTGGCGATCGGCGAAATCCCCGAAGTGATTATCTACCGTGACAAGCGCGGCACCTTTACCCGCTCGGTCACGATCACGTTTATCGTGGCCGTGTTCATCATGCTGCTCGTGCGTGGGCAGACCACCGTCGCCGCGCCGTTCTACGGCGTGGGTGTGTTCATGCCCATCATGGTGATGGGGCTGGCCGTCCGGCAACATTTTTTGCAGAACTATACAGGACGCGCCCGCACCTGGGGCGCGTGGGGCGCTGGACTGGCTGCCGTCATATCTGCAGCTGTGTTTGTAGGCCAGATTGCGGGCAAGTGGGAAGAAGGCGGCTGGATACGACTGATCACCTTCACTACACTTTTCGGTACCGCGCACTTGGTTCTCCTTTCGCCGGTGGGACATCGCACGCCGGAACAAATCCGCCGCATCGTGCGCGACAAGGCGCGCGTGCAAGGCGCGATGGGTTCCATCGTCGAGTGGCAGTCAGTCAAGATGCAGCAATACCGCTACAGCCTGCTTGTCGCCATCTCCCGTTTCTACGAGCTGTTCGGCGTGATCCGGCCTGTGCGCTACGAACCGCCGCCTCCTGCGGGGGATTACGACCATGCGCTGCATGTGGACCATCCCGAAGCGCCGTCGTTCCTCGATCAATACATCGCCAGTCAGCCTCGGCCTGAGCCGCGCCTGGGCGGACAGCCAAAACAAACTGCTGAACCTGGGCCGCCGGTCAGCCTTTAATAAGACCATCGTCTTTCGTGAAGCGTGTTATACTTCCCCCAACGCTGCCCCCCCGGCGTCGGCGGTGCTGTACTTTTCACCCCAATCTCACTCTAGGAGCTTGTCGGAGAGAACCCTGACGGGCCGGAATCGAGGCTTCAGCCGGTGAGCACGCGGCGATTTTCGGCCAAAACCGACTAAAGCCTAGACTCCGAAACGCCTCTCCGACAACCTGCTAGGAGACAGGCGCATCAAGACGACCTGCCTGGATACGCTCGTCGTCCACGCGGGCAAAGAACCCGGGCCAGAAACCGGCGCGTTACACGGACGGACGTTCAGAGGGTGGGTAGGGCCGCTGGCTTTTCGATTCATGAAGGGGTCTAGGTAATTGGAGGTGTGAGCTTGTCTCGATTGGTCTATTCAACAGATTTTGGCCGAGCATGTGACAAGTGCGGGAAACCCATCGCCCAATGTGTGTGCCGTGAGCAAGCCGCACGAGCGCCCCTGGACGGCGTGGTCCGGGTGCGGCGAGAGGTCAAAGGCCACAAGGGCAAGACCGTGACGACCATCTCTGGCGTCCCGCTCGACGAAGAAGGACTGCGCGAGCTGTCCAGTGAGCTCAAGCGCCAGTGTGGAACCGGCGGATCGGTCCAAGATGGCGTCATTCTCATCCAGGGTGACCACTGCGATGTGCTGCTGGCTTTCCTTCAGAAGCGTGGTTATAGGGCGAAACGAAGCGGTGGATAAAACCTCAGCGACCAGTCGCCCCCCATTGACAAGCCTGCCAGAAAGCGTATACTCTCGGACAGAGGGAGTGACTGTATGGCAACCAGACTCACACGCGATCAAGTTCTGGAAATGTGCGCGCAGCGTGACGCCGGACAGATCACCGACCTGTGGCTGAATGACACGGACCTGAGCGGGCTGGATCTGGCAGGGCTTGACCTGCGGAGCGCTCAAATGCGCAATGTCAACCTTTCCGCGTGTAATCTGCAAAACGCGGACCTCAGCCATGCCGATCTACAAAATGCCAGGCTGATGTTGGCCGACCTCCGCAACGCGCATTTCTATGAAGCGGCGCTTGCCGGCGCGGATTTGAGTGAGGCCAATCTCACCTTCACCTACCTGGGCCGTGCAGACTGTACTGCTGCCAGATTCTCGGGCGCGAACCTTACGATGGTGGATGCGCGCAAGGTCAACTTGAGCCTGGCTGATTTGCGCCGCGCTACCCTGCGCGAAGCCAAACTCAACGGCGCAACGCTCGAGTTGGCTGACCTGACCGGCGCCAGACTCACGGGCGCAAACTTGACGGCGGTCAACGCGCAGGGCGCCAAGTTCACCCAGGCTGACTTGCGCGACGCCGATTTGCGCAACGCCAACCTCAAAGGCGCCGACCTCGCCACGGCCAGCCTGATCGGCGCGAATCTCGCTGACGCAACCATGCCAGATGGCACGAAACACGAGTGAGACTGGAGCGTTCAACCGTCGAGGCGGACGAGAGTTGCCTATGAACAACCTTGAGGTGGTCCAGGCCTTGACGATGCTCGCCGACATGCTCGAAATCCAGGGCGAGGTGATTTACAAAGTCCTGGCGTATCGCCGCGCGGCAGAAAACATCGCCAGCCTCATCCGCGACGTGAATGATCTGCGCCGCGAAGGTCAATTGCGCTCGATTCCCGGTGTGGGACAGGCGATTGCCGAAAAGCTGGATTCTCTCCTGACGACCGGCAGTTTTGACTTGCTGGACAAGGCTCGCGCCGAGGTGCCCGCCGGGGTAGTCGAGTTGCTGCGCGTGCAAGATGTCGGCCCGCGCAAAGCGCGGCTGTTCTGGAAAGAGCTGGGCATTACCAGCATCGCCGGGATGGAAGCCGCCGCGCGTGAAGGCAAACTGCGCGGCCTGCCCGGCATGGGCGTCAAGTCCGAAGCGAAAATCCTTGCCAACATTCAGGCTTTCAAGCGCCGCACCTCCGAGACGCGCATGCCGCTCGGTCTGGCGTTTCCGCTTTCGCAAACCATTCTGCAAGAGTTGGTACAAGTCCCCAACGTTTTGCGTGCGGCTTCAGCCGGCAGCCTGCGCCGGATGCGTGAAACGATCGGCGACCTGGATTTCCTCATCGCCTCCGATGAGGCCGGGCCGGTGATGGAACGCTTTGTCACACTTGCTCTTGTGGCCGAGGTCATTGCTCGCGGGCCGACCAAATCATCGGTGCGGTTGACCAACGGAGCGCAGGCCGACCTGCGCGTGCTCAAGCCGGCGCGCTGGGGCACAGGTCTGCAATACTTTACCGGCTCGCAGGCGCACAATGTCCGTCTGCGCGAGATTGCTCAGAAAAAAGGCCTCAGCCTGAACGAGTATGCGATTACGCGCGAAAAGGACGGCAGGGAAATTCTGTGCGCTGAAGAGTCTGACGTGTACCGCGCGCTGGGCGTGCCGTTTGTCCCGCCGGAACTGCGCGAAGACCGGGGCGAGTTCGAGCGCGATATCCCCGCGCTGCTGACGATGGACGACCTCCAGGGCGATTTGCAGATGCACACGACCTGGAGCGATGGCAAGACGTCCGTCGAAGAGATGGCTCGCGCGGCCCGCTCGCGCGGCTATCGCTACATCCTTATCACCGACCACACTCAATCGCTGGGTGTGGCGGGCGGCCTTACACCGGAGCAAGTGCGCAGACAGCGTCGAGAGATTGATGCCGTGAACGCCCGGCTCGGCGGCATCCGCGTGCTGCACGGCGCCGAAGTCGAAATTCTGGCCGATGGCTCGCTGGATTTTTCCGACACTGTGTTGGCGTCCTTTGACATCGTTCTTGCTTCGATGCACACGGGCTTGCGCCAGGAACGGGACAAGGTGATGGCGCGCATGCTGTCCGCGATTCGCAATCCGCACGTGGACATTATCGCGCATCCTTCAGGCCGCCTTATCGGCGAGCGCGACGGAGCCGACCTGGACTGGGAAGCTATCTTTCAAGCGGCTGCCGAGACGCGCACGATCTTGGAGATCAACGCACAGCCTGCGCGCCTCGACTTGAGCGACCTCAACGCGCGGCGTGCGCTGGAGGTGGGCTGCCGGCTTTCCATCGGCACGGACGCGCACGACCCACGTGGGCTGGACGCGATGTTTTATGGCGTGGCCGTCGCCCGGCGTGCCTGGGCCACGGCGGAAGATGTGGTGAACACGTGGCCGCTGGAGCGATTATTAGAATATGTGCGGCGTGATGCATGATCGTACGAGGGTTTAGCGTTACCTATTCCATACAGGGCTTGTGATAGACGGTGAGCGATAGGCGATACGCGCTAGGCATTGCATGTTTGGTTCCGGCGCTGGTGCTGGTGCTCTTTTCGATGCGCGTCATGGCCGCGCCTCCGCCGCCGGCCTCTCGACCTGTGGGCGTCCGGCCTCTCGCCCTTCGGGCGTCCGACCTGCAACCCGGGGCATTAAAAGTCTGCTTCTACCGCGAACACGCGCTCGAATGCGTGAGCCGCATGGGCATTCTATCTATCCGCTCGCCCGAAGACCAGGCCCGCGCGCTGATTCAGGCCTTGGTGGATGGCCTTTCGGCTGCCGAGCGCGCGGCCGGCCTTCGCAGTACGTTGCCCCAGGGCGCGCGGTTGGCCGATGTGAGCGTAGCGGGTGATGCTGTCGTCGTCAGGCTCATCCTGCCAGAAGCATTTCTGTACGGCGGCCTCGATCCGCTGGTTTCCGATGAGATCAACGAGCAGGTTGTCAAGACGCTGTACGCGGTTGATACTCTTCGCAAGTTTACCTTGCTAGCTCAAGACCCGCGTGGTGTCGCGGGCGTGTTCAAGCCGATTTCATATTTCTTGTTCGAGACGCGGCCGACTCGATCAAGCGATGTCGTCATCCCGACCGCCCCGGCGGTTTCCACGCCGTCTGGCGCGCTGGCCGGCAAGGCCGTGTATCTAAGCGCCGGGCATGGCTGGTATTGGAATGGCGGTTGGAACGAATGGCGGACGCAGCGCTATGCCGCCGATAGTTGGCAAATCATCGAAGACATGAACAACGCCGAGGTCATCAACCAGTACCTCATCCAATATCTGCGCAATGCTGGGGCCGACGTATGGCCCGTGCGCGAGCACGATATGAACGCGCAGGAGATGATCGTCGCCACAGGCTCGTCGCCCGCATATGCCGAGGCCGGTGCATGGGCCACGAGCGCGATCACCTACACCGGCTACCTGGGCTTGCCCTATCGTTTTGCGAGCACCGTCACGTCAACAGCAGTCGCCACGGCCACCTGGACCTTCACACCCACGGTGTCGGGCCACTATGCCGTGTATGCCTGGTACAGGTCTGGCTCCAACCGTGCACCCGATGCGCAATACTGGGTCGCTTACGACGGAGGCGTGACTCTAGTCCGCGTGGATCAGCGTGTCCACGGCGGGACGTGGCGCTACATCGGAACGTTTCCATTTGCGGCTCATGAGCCGGGTCAGGTGATGCTCACCAATCAGTCGTCCATTGCCAATGCTGTTGTTATCGCCGACGCGGTGCGCGTGGGCGGTGGGATGGGAACGCAAGTCGGCGATGGTCCGCCCGCCAGCCCTGGCTCCAGCGGCAAGCTGCGCTGGGAAGAAGCCTCGCGCTACTTTGCCAAATATCAGGGCGCTCCGCCGGAAGTTTACGCGCCCTTACCCTGCACGGCTTTTGGAGCGGCGTTGACCGATATTTGCCAGGATGTCACTGCGCGTCCGCGTTACGCCGAATGGGAACATCACAAGTCGCCGGGTGAAGAGGCCGTGTTCCTCTCGTGGCACTCGAACGCCTTTGATGGCAGCGCGACCGGGACCGAAAGCTATGTCTATGATGGCGGGTTTACCATGGGCAGTGACCGGCTTCAGTATTGGGTGCATCGGTCGCTGATCAACGATATCCAATCCGGCTGGGATTCGAACTGGCAAGACCGGGGCATGAAGCAGGCCGACCTGGGCGAGCTGCGTTTGCTCGACACCCTGCCCGGCACGCTGGTCGAGATTGCGTTCCACGATGAGCCGAATGACGCCAATGCCCTTATAGATCCGCGCTTTGCGCAAATCACGGCGCGGGCGATATACAAAGGGATCGTGCGGTATTTTGGCGGCAGCAACGCTCCGATTCTGCCCGAGCCGCCGCGCAATCTTTACGTTCACAACGATGGCGTCGGGCAAGTCACAATTTCATGGAAACCCTCACCGACCGACACAGCGAGCTTGTTGGGCGATGCGGCGACTGGCTATCGCGTCTATACGAGCGTTGATGGGTTGGGGTGGGGAGATGGCGCGGTCGTCACGGGCACGTCTTTCACACTTACCGGGCTTGCGCCGGGTCAATTGATCTTTGTCCGCGTGACGGCCACGAACGATGGCGGTGAATCGTTCCCCACGCCGGTCGGCGCTGCGCGGGTGGCTTTTACGGGACTCGCGCCGGTGCTCGTCGTCAACGGTTATGAGCGCATGGATCGCTTTATGGATGTGGTACACTGTGATACGCCCGAGGCCAATTGTCCCAACTCGCGCATCCGGCCTGCGCAGATGAACGATCAAAGTTATGTGATTCAACATGCAACGGCGATTGCGTTGCCGTTCGATAGCGCGGTGCGCGCGGCGTATACCAGCAGCGATGTGGCGCCCTTCGCTTATGACATCGTGGACTGGATGGCCGGGCAGGAACAGACGCCTGCTTCAATTCCAAACGGAACAACTGAGGTCGCGCTCACCCCGGCAGAGCGGGCTTTGCTTGCCGCCTTCCTCAACCATGGGCGTTCGGTTTTTTTGAGTGGAGCCGAAGTTGCCTTTGACTTGAACCAGACCGGCGGCCTGTCCTTCTTGACCGGCACGCTGCGCGCTCAGTATGCCGCAGACGATGCCGGGTCGTTCTCTGTGTCGCCGACGGCCAGCGGTATCTTGTCCGGCCTGCTGCCGTTCAGCTTTGACGACGGTACGCACGGCACGTATGCCGTTGACTATCCCGATGTCTTGACGCCGACGAATGGTTCGAAAGGCAGCTTGAATTATGTAGGCGGCACGGGCGGTGTGGCCGCGGTCGAGTACATGAGCGGATGCCAGCGTTTGGTCTACTTGGGTTTCCCCTTTGAAACCATCTATCCGCTGCAGACGCGTCAGGCCGTGATGGCGCGCGTGATGAGCTACCTCGGCGCTTGCATCAACCAGCCGCCGAGCGTCGTCATTCTGTCGCCGGAAAGCCAATTCTACAATCGCGTGCCGCCCATCAACGGCATCGCGAGCGGGTCGCCTCCGGTTGACCATGTGGATGTCGCCGTCGTTCAAATCACGGTTCCGCACACGCCGACGCTCCGGTTCCTGAACGGCACAAGCTGGGTGACGAGCGAGACGTGGCTTTCGGCAACGGGCAATGCCATCTGGGCCTACACGCCTTCGATCCCGTTCGACGATGCACGTTACGCGGTGTGGGCGCGCGCGTGGAACAGCGCAAGTGTTTCCAGCACGCAGACGGCCATCGTCGGCTTTACACTGGACATCGTCGCACCGACTGCTTCGGTTCCCATCACGCCGACAGGCGGCATTACATTGCCTGCGTTGAGCGCAACGTTGGTCTTTTCGCCTGGCCTGGATGCGAACGGTGTGGCGGGCTACACGGTCAGGGTGGACGGCAATCTCTACACGACTACGGCCACTTTCTTTCCGGTCAGTGCGTTGTCGGTGGGCACGCACACGTGGGCCGTCCGCGCCTTTGATGCAGCCGGCAATGTGTCGGCCTGGATGACGGCGACGTTCGCGACCAATCTCTTGCAGGTCTACTTGCCCGTCGTCATGCGCGGCGCTTCTCCCTATTCGCCGCCCCTCACAAACTGTTGGGAGCTGGTAGCCAACGGCGGTTTCGAAACACAGAACGCCTGGTACAGCCTGAACTTGCCCGCCGCTCAGCCTGAGTATGTCACTTTTCCGGTTCATAGCGGCAGCGCCAGCCTGCTCATGGGTTACACGGCGACGATGGGCGCGCCTGCGTTGCTTTACTCTTCGATTCAGCAAACCATCACCATTCCACTCACGGCCGCCAAGACGACTTGCACCTTCTGGCGCTACCCGGTGTCGGGCGATACGCAAGGTGATTTCCAGTATCTCGCTGTCGGGCCGACGCCGACGGATGTCAGCACCGTGTGGAAAATAAAATCCAACGAACGAGCCTGGACGCCGACGACGTTTGATCTTTCTGCCTACACCGGCACTCTCACAATTCGATTTGGCGTTCATAATGATGGTCAAAATGACGTGACCGCCGCGTATCTCGACGATGTTTCGGTGCAATCATGCGGACCGTGAATTCGACCAGTCAACCCGCCGATGCGACCCAACCCTCGCCCCGCGCGCGTCTGGCCTGGCCATGGTGGTCGGTCGCCAGCATCTTGATGCTGGCATTCATCGCGCTGCTGGGGACGGCCGGGTCATTCGCACTGGCGACGAAAAAGCCTGTGGCCGCGCAGTGGCCTACGGCGGTGCTCATCACCGTCACGCCGAGGCCGGGGCCGACCTACATTGTGGTGACATCTGTACCAGGTCAGGCCATGTCCACGCCCGCAATCGGGGCCGGTATGACGCGCACTGTTCGCGTCAACGGCACGCAGGGGTTGAGCCTGCGCATCCGCTCCGCGCCCGGCACCCAATCGGACACGGTCAAGCTCGTGCCGGATGGCACCAAACTGTTGATCACCGGCGACGGCCGGCAAGTGGAAAACGCGTTTTGGTGGCCGGTGCGCGATCCGAGCGACAACAGGGAAGGTTGGGCCGTGAGCACGTATCTCATACCGGACACTGGCCCGTGACCCTAGCAGCCCGTCGGAGAACCCTTGTAGCATAGGGCCTTGTGCCCGTCGCTATTACGCCCACGAGGGGCTAAACTACACCTCTCCGACAGACTGCTAGACCTGTCAGTTCTGTTGTGAGGAGTAACACCGTGAGATGATCTGGGTGGCGCGCAAGGGTTGAGCCATCTCAAAGAAGAAGCCCGCCTGAGGGAATGACGATGGAGATACCACGCGGTCGCAAGGTATTGGTCATAGACGACATGCGCGAGATGGAAGAGATGATGGAGCTGTTGCTGGCCCACGAGCGCGACGATCGAGTTGCCTTTGCGCAGGGCGGTCTGCAAGGGCTGACCATCGCTGAACAGCAATCACCGGAGCTTATCATCCTGGACCTGATGATGCCAGACCTGACCGGCTATGAGGTTTTTCGCCGGCTTTCCGTGAACCCGGCTCTTGCGAATGTCCCGGTTCTGCTGCTGACGGTTCTGCCGCCACAAATGGTTTACCCGGAGGCCCACCGGTTGGGCATCCAGGGCTATATCTGCAAGCCGTTCGAGTTTGGAACGCTGTTGGCCGCGCGAGACGCCCTGCTTCGAGGCGAGACCTATTATCCGTCTCTGCCCGGCTGCGCCAAAAAACTCAACTTGACCGATAGCCCCAGTCGGGTTAGAATCCGCTCGTCAAAACCGTAGGGCGGCGCGCAGCGAGCTGCCCGCAGAGGAATCATGAGCGAACAACGAACCGGCTTCAAAGTCACGCCGACTCCGCGGCCCGGCGAAAGTGAACTGGCCTGGTATGAATGGCTGATGCTGTTTGGCGTCATCATCGCCGCCGTGCTGTTTTGTGCGCTCGGCGGTCGGCAATTGCTCAAAGCGCGGCCTGGCAGCTCGGCGGTCGTCATCGCACCCACGGCCACACGCCCGCTGCCCACGCGCACGCCGGCCGCCTCATCCACGCCGACCATTACGCCCACTCCAGTGCCAACGCTCACGCCCACCCCCGGCATCATGGGCGTCGGTGCGTTCGTCAAAGTCGTTGACGCCGGCCCGCAGGGCCTGAGCTTTCGCAAAGACCCCGGTTTGCAGGGCCAAAGATTAAAGTACCTTCCTGAAGGCACGGTGTTGCGCATCGTGGATGGGCCTACGACCGTGGACGGTCTCAAGTGGTGGAAACTGCAGAGTCGGACTGACGCGAACGATCTGGGTTGGGCGGCGGCAGATTATCTTCAGGTGACTAGTCCGTGATACGTGATGCGTGATACGTGATGTCTGCTTCACGCAGCACGCAGCACGTTGGAGGAATGTTATGGCCGACGTGCAGGCTCGCATCACCGAACTCCGCCGACAGATCAACCTCCACAATTACCGCTATCACGTCCTCGACTCGCCCATCATCAGCGATGCTGCCTATGACAAGCTGGTCGCCGAGCTGCGACAGTTGGAAGCGGATCACCCGGAACTGGTCACGCCCGATAGCCCCACGCAACGCGTGGGCGGCCAGCCTTCGGAGAAATTTTTAAAAGTCCGCCATCCGCACTCCATCCTCAGCCTGGCCAATGCCTTCGATGCCGATGGCGTGCGCGCGTGGTGGGAACGCATCCGCAAGCTTCTGCCCCCTTCGGGGGGCGCTCCGGTCGCCTTTGTGGTCGAGCCCAAGATTGACGGGCTGACCGTCGTGTTGCACTATCGCGATGGTGTGCTCGTCCAGGGCGCAACGCGCGGCGACGGCGACATCGGGGAAGACATCACACCCAATTTGCGCACGGTTCGGGCGATTCCGCTGCGGATTCCTGTGGACGCGGAGCGGGGACGCCCAGAGGGCGAGAGCTTGCAGCGACAAGCTCCCGCAACACTGGTTGTGAGGGCCGAAGCCTATTTGCCGGTCGCCGCGTTTGAAAAGTTGAACGAGGAACTGGCCGCCGCTGGCGATAAAGTCATCGCCAATCCGCGCAATGGCGCTGCCGGCAGCCTGCGACAACTCGACCCCAAGATCACGGCCAGTCGTCCTCTTTCGGTCTTGTGCTATTCCATCGTTGATTTTCAGCCGGCAGAGGCCGCGCCGCGCACGCAGTGGGAATTGCTCCGGTATTTGAAGGCGATGGGCTTTCCGACGGCCGAGAAGGTGAACCGCCGCTTTGACTCGCTCGACGATGCCATCGCCTATTGCAGGTCGTGGGTGGAAAAACGCGACACGCTGCCCTATGAAGCCGACGGCATGGTGATCAAGATTGACGACCTGGGCGTACAAGAGACGCTGGGCGTAGTGGGCAAAGACCCGCGCGGAGCGCTCGCACTCAAATTCCCCGCGCGCGAGGCGACGACCAGGCTGAATGCCGTCGAGTTCAACATCGGGCGCACCGGGACGATCAACCCGGTGGCGTTGCTAGAGCCGGTAGAAATCGGCGGCGTGATCGTCGAGCGGGCCACGCTGCACAACTTTGACGACATTGCGCGTAAAGACATCCGCGTGGGCGATACGGTGACGGTCGTCCGGCGCGGTGATGTGATCCCGTACGTCGTCGGGCCGGTGACAGATTTGCGCACCGGCAAAGAAAAACCAATTCGCGCGCCGGCCAGGTGCCCGTTCTGCGACACGCCCGTCAGGCGGCAGGAAGGCGTGGTCGCGCTTTTTTGCCCGAACCGCGAGTGCCCAGGCCGGACGGATCGTCAGGTGACGCACTTTGTGTATGCCATGGACATGGAGGGGCTGGGCGAGAAGATCGTCAACCAACTGATTGACGAAGGACTCGTGCGCGATGTGGCCGATCTGTACTCGATCACTAAAGAGCAGCTATTGGAACTCGAGGGTTTTGCGGACAAGAAAGCGACGAATCTGCTGAGCACGATTGCGGCCAGCAAGTCCCGGCCGCTGGTGCGCGTCATGATGGCGCTGGGCATCCCCGGCGTCGGCTCGACGGTGGCCGAGTTGCTCGCGCAGAATTTTACCTCGCTCGATGAACTAGCTTCCGCCGACGCAGAGCGATTGCAGACTATCGAAGGCATCGGCCCGGTCACGGCGCAAAGCATCGTCGAGTGGTTCGGCCATGAATCCAACCAGGCGCTGGTTGCCAAGCTCAAAAAGGCCGGTGTGCGCGTCAAAGAGGCCAGGGCAAAGGCCGCTGCAGCAGCGACAGGGCAGGGGGCGCTCGCTGGCGGCCCGTTTACGGGCAAGACGTTTGTCATCACCGGCACACTGCCGACGATGAGCCGCGAGGAAGCGGC
>CAYGWJ010000479.1:0-3892 GCA_964353405.1 uncultured Anaerolineae bacterium | reverse complement strand
AACGGCTCGAACATATCCACGCGCGGGTAAGCCATGATGAGCATGATTGCCTCCAGAGGTAATTTGTTGCCCATGATACCACTGGAGGCGCGAAACTTGCCCGACAAGAGTTTCCAGACAGAAACTACTCTACGACTACCGGCCACAAGAACAAAAAAGGCCTCCCAGACTGCAGAGGCCCTGAACGGTTCCGTGGTCACTCGTTACTGGGTGACGGTGATCAGCACCATGGTCTTGTCCGACTCGACAGACAGCATGAGACTCGCCGTTTGCCCACCCTTGGAAAATTCCAATTGAGCAAACTCGTCCGTAATCTGCGGCTCGCCTTCCGCTCTCCACCCGGCGGCGGGCATCTCCTTCTGATAGAACGCTGCTACGTCCGCCAGCTTGCTCGGCGACTTGTAGGTGATCGTGTCGCCCATAGAGGCCTTTTCCGTGGCATCCTTCATCACCGGCAGGTCTGCGCCCGCGCCGCCGCAGTTTTCCGGCGCTTTGACGGTGATGGTCTGGTTGGCGTCGGTCAATTCCCAAAGCCATTTGCCGTCGCCCTTGGAAGCAGTCGCGCTGAATAGTCCGCGTCCGCCCGTGAACTTGACGTCCTCTTTGACGACATAGCCGCCGTCCGTCGCCACCCAGATGTCGCCCGTCACCTTGCCAAAGACGGTCAGGGTCGCGGCTTTTTCGTCGTACTTGTAGTGCTTGGCCTTGATGTTATTGACCGTTTCCGCGCCGACGTACTTGGCGTCCGACACGTTGCCCAGCATGTCTGGGCTAAAGAGCCCCTTGGTCAGTTGACCTTTCTGATCGTCGCTGGAGAACGAAAAGCATTGAGCCTTGCCCTGCTCGGTCGTCTGCATGTACGTGGCATTGCCGATTTGCCAGAACTCGATGTTGTTGGCCAGCGTCTTGCCGTTGTCCTGGCTGTTCAGCGTCCAATGCAATCCTTGCGGGTTGGATGAATACTCTTCCAGCCAGTCCAGGCTGCCGCTGTCGGTTTTGGTGATTTCGGTCGAGGCCCATTCGAACTTGAACCTGACGCGATAGCTCTTGAGCTTGTCCAGGCCCGCCTGGCGGCCTGATAGTGATAGTGGGCCCTCGCCTGCAGCCGTGCTGGGTGCGGATGTGGGTGTAACACCGGGCTTGACAGTCAGCCCGGGCGTGGACGTGCTGAGCGCGCCCTTGACCTCGGTGGCAGCGGCCTGGACGGTCGCGACGACCTGTGGTGCTTGGGCGGCTCCGCCGAACGAGCAGGCCAGCCCGGCCAGCGCAAGTGCAATCACCGCAAATACGATAAGGGTTTTATTTTCCATTTTTGGGCTCTCCAGTGTTGGATGGGGTCTAGCTACAGTTACGAGATTTTATGCCAAACAGCATACCATACTTGTCGATCAACAGGATTACAGGCAGCATACGAACATATTACAATTGCATTAAAGATGTGATCTTGCCCGGCTCGTTCTACTCGCCCGCGGCCAACTCGAGCGCGCGCGCCCAATCTTCCGGAGAGTTGACATTGAAAAACGACAGACCTCGGGGATCAACGGGGATGATCTCATCCGGCTCTACGTAGCGCACGTGGATGAGCCTGTAGAACTCGATGATGCGCCCGCCGCCTCGGTGGAGGATCGGCTCGATGACGGAAAGGCACTGGCGCGAATAGAACGTGTGAAGCGTTTCCAGTTCGCCCTGCCAGCGGGGGACGACGGCGGCCGCTGACGCGCCGGGCGCCAGGCTGGCCATGTAGCGCAAAAGGTCAAGGTTGAGAAACGGCATATCGCACGCCACGACGAGGGCCCACTCGTGACGCGCGACGGTCAAGCCCGCGTGAATGCCGGAAAGCGCCCCGCCGCCGGGAATCACGTCCCCGGTCAGGCGCGCGCTCAGGCCCTTGAATGGCTCCGGCGTGTTCGTGACGAGAATGACGTCCTCGGTGAGCGCCGACAGCGTTCGAACGGCGCGCGCGGCCAGCGTCTCGCCTTGCAGCATCAACTGGCCCTTGTCGCGTCCCATGCGCCGGCTTTTGCCTCCGGCCAGGATCACGCCGGAAAACTCGGGGCTCTTGTCATCCGTCTGCCCTCGGCTATCCGCCATTTGCCAACAGGCCAAAAGCAATGGGCCATCGGCGCTCATTACGCCGATGGCCTCGCCGTATCTAAAAGACGGAAAGAACTACTTTTGAGCCTTGTGGGCCTCGAGGTACTCGACCGCCTGACCGACCGTGGTGATCTTTTGCGCGTCCTCGTCGGAAATCTCGCCGCCGAACTCTTCCTCAAAAGCCATGATGAGCTCGACCAGGTCGAGCGAATCCGCTTCGAGATCTTCTCGGAAGCGCGCTTCGGGCGTCACCTTGGCGGCGTCCGCTCCCAACAAATCCACAATGATTGCCTGCACTCGTTCGAGTGTCGTTCCTTCTGCCATTTGAATGCCTCCTTGACTGTGTGGGCGCTATTGTATCAGCCCCAAGTGATTTGTCAAGCGCCGCTTGACAAGGGGTGCGGGCATGGTAGACTCTGCACCGCACTATAAAACACCGCCACTCGGCGAAGGTTGCGCTCCGAACAGCCTTGCGAAGGTTGTCTGAGTTCGCTGGGCCTTCTACCGAACCTTCGCAAGGCTGACTATGCTCGAGCAGCGCAAGTCCGATCACATCCGCATTAACCTGGACCAGGACGTGACCTCCAGCCTGACGACCGGCCTGGAGCGTTACCACTTTGTCCACCAGGCTGTGCCGGAACTCGACCTGGCGCACGTAGACACGGCGACGGCCCTGCTGGGCAAAACGCTCCGGGCGCCTCTGCTGATTTCCTCCATGACCGGCGGGACGGAACGCGCGCAAGAGATCAACCGGCGGCTTGCGCGCGCGGCCCAGTTGCACGGGATGGCGATGGGCGTGGGCAGCCAGCGAGCGGCTCTGCTTCACCCCGAGCTGGCCGACACTTTTCGAGTGCGCGACATTGCGCCGGACATTTTGCTCCTGGCCAACCTTGGCGCCGTGCAGCTCAATTACGGTTTCGATGTGGAGCACTGCCGCGAGGCCGTCGAAATGATCGGCGCGGACGCGCTCATCCTGCATCTCAATCCTCTGCAAGAGGCCGTTCAACCCGAAGGCAACGTGAATTTCTCCGGCTTGCTTGGCAAGATAGAAGCCATCTGCCGAACGCTGGGCGTGCCGGTGATTGCAAAAGAAGTCGGCTGGGGCATCAGCGAGCAAGCGGCGCGTCAACTGGCCAGCGCAGGCGTGGCGGCGATTGACGTGGCCGGCGGCGGGGGCACGTCGTGGAGCGAAGTCGAAAAGCACCGCGCCACCACCCCGGCGCAGAGGCGCATCGCCGGGCGATTCCGCGCCTGGGGCCTCCCCACGGTCGAGAGCCTCTTGATGGCCAGGCGCGGCGCGCCAAATTTGCCCATCATCGCCAGTGGCGGGCTGCGCGATGGCATTGACGCGGCCAAGTGCATTGCGCTGGGCGCATCCGCGGCGGGCATCGCGCGACGATTCCTGCAAGCTGCCGCGATCAGCGCCGAGGCCGCGGCCGAGGCTGCGGCTGAGACGGTCGCCGAGCTGCGCATCGCCATGTTTGCCGCCGGGGCCGGAAATATTTCAGCCTTACAGCAAACGCCTTTGTTAAAAGACTAGCTGCCTTTGTCCACGAAGGACACTGGCAGCCTGTCGGAGAGCCTGTAGTCTAGCAGCCTGTCGGAGAGAACCCCTGACGGGCCGGAATCTAGGCTTCAGCCGGTGAGCACGCGGCGATTTTCGGCCAAAACCGGCTAAAGCCTAGACTCCAAAACGTCTCTCCGACAGACTGCTAGGAGACTGCTGAAAAAGCCATCTTTTTACCGCCGAGGTCGCTGAGGACGCCGAGTTTTATTAGGTTTTCTCTGCGCTCTTTGC
>CAYGWJ010000478.1:0-20507 GCA_964353405.1 uncultured Anaerolineae bacterium | reverse complement strand
CAAAAGGCTCGTGTGGCAAGGAGCCGGATGAGTGCGAAAGTCTCATGTCCGGTTCTGAAGTAGCGGCGGGGGAAGGGATTCCCCTGCCGACTATAACCGTTGGGCGGTTAGGCGAAGGCACTTGAGTTCATGTCATGAAGATCAGCTTCCGTGCAGGTGGCCAACTGCTAGGCGCCCTCTCCGCGGGTATCACATGGCTAGCCCGCTCACCCTGGCGATCGTTCCTCATGCTGTTCCTTCTGTCCTTCTTGCCACGTCTCAGCGAACTGAGTCACCCACCTGCCATGGCGCCGCTCATCCCGAGCACGGCCCGCGAGCTCGGCGCCATAGCCATATCGTTGATGCAGTCAGGTGAGTTTGCGGATCCTTACGCCCTCCCCACAGGGTCCACTGCGCATCTTCCCCCTCTGTATCCGTTTCTCGTTAGCCTCATCTACCGCTGGTTTGGACTGACACCCGCGGCAGGATATGTGTCTGGGTTGCTGATCGCGATTGCAGCATCAGTGCTGTATGCCTTGTTGCCTTGGATCGCGGACCAGTTCGGCATGAGCAGGCAGGCAGGATTCCTAGGAGGAGTCGCCGCCGCCTTATCAAAGGAGGAATGGGACGGGCACGGAGAGTACCTTACCGGGATTGTGCTTGCCCTGTTGTTGGTCACCTTCCTGCGGAGATGGACTAGGCGTCGGGTCTCCTGGTACGGCTCATTGCTGCTGGGCCTCGCGATCGGCGCGGCCTTTCATTTGCAGCCCGCCCTTCTGACCGTCGTCGTGGGATGCTTCGCGTTTGAGTTGTGGTGGAACCGAGGCCGACGGAACTGGGCCTCCCTGGGCGTGTGCGCGTTGGGTATTCTGGTCGCGTGCTTTCCGTGGGCTTGGCGGAACTATACCACCTTCCATTCGTTGTTCTTCATACGCAGCAATCTGGGCCTAGAACTACGCATGGGGAACCATGAAGGTGCGGCCGCGACATTTGAGGAGATGGATGCACGGCCATACACTCACTACCAACATCCCAAACTGCTACCGAGCGAAGCCGCCAAGGTGCGCGAGATGGGCGAGGTCGAGTACATGCGCCAGGCGGGGAAGGGCGCCCTAGAGTGGATCAGGGCCCATCCGGGCGAGTTTCTCTCGTTAACACTGCAGCGCTTTGCAAACCTCTGGGGTGGCCCCTTGCACAGACCGCGGGCAGCAGCTGGGGTCATGCTACTCACGCTCTTGGCGATGTGGGCGCTTTGGCTGAATCTTCGGACCCTTACAATTCCACAGCGAGCCGTCTTGATCATCCCTCTGGCGACATATCCTCTCATCTACTACCTTGTCGCCTACATGCCTGACTACAGAGCGCCTATCGATTGGATCCTGTTCGTCTTGGCGGGCTCTCTAGTGTGGAGAGCAATCGGCGGGTTTCGAGCTGGGCACACTGTGGGAGCCCAAATGAACCGCATCCAACCACCTAACAACTCGCGGATGCTGACCTAGCGGGCGGGCGCGTGTGGAGCGCGAGTTTCGCAACTGGCGCCAGGTGGGTGGGCTGGCGGCCACAGTCATTGGAAGACCTTTGCACCCCACACAAAAGCGGCCAAGTGGTTGCCGCTCACGGATTGACCTCGACGACCAACAGGGTCATGTCGTCATATTGGTCGGCCTCGCCCTGGTACGCAGAGATCTGATCAAAAACCGTTGTGCACAATTTATCGGCCGGGAGCCGAGCAGAAGCTTGCAGCACCGACGCGAGCCGGGCTGCCCCGAACCGTTGCTGGTCCGCCGCCACAGCATCAATCATGCCATCCGTGTACAGCACCAGCCGGTCGCCGGGGCGCAAGTTAAGGTGTTCTTCGGAAAGATTCAACTGGCTTTCCTCCAGGTAACCGAGAAAAGTGCCCTGGCCGCCCAGCGCCTCGACCGTATTGCTGCGCAACAGCAGAGGATAGTCGTGGCCCGCTCGCGTGTAGGTCAATCGCCGGGAGGCCACATCCACAACGCCATAGAACACGGTGACAAACATATCCGGCTCGCCCAACTCGATCAACAACCGGTGGACGTTGGTCAGCACCGCGCGTGGAGAGCGCTCGCGCCGCGCCTCGGCCAACAGCAGGCTGCGCGTCAATGCCATGAATAGCGCCGCCGGCATGCCCTTGTCAGATACATCGGCGATGACGAGGCCGAACCGGTCGGCATCCAGCAGGATGACGTCGTAGAAATCGCCGCCCACGCGGCGGGCCGGTTCGCAGCGGGCCGCGAACATGAAGCCCGGCATCAGCGGGAAGGTGCGCGGCAAGAGCCGCTGTTGAACCTGCCGGGCCAATTCAAGTTCTCGCTCTAATCGCTCTTTTTGAACCAGCTCTGCCTGCGCCGCCTCAAGTTGAGTGATCTTGTCGCGGAGCGAGTCAATCAAGCCAGTCCGTTGAATCGCCAGCGCGGCCTGGTTGGCAAAGGTCTGCAGCAGCGCCACCTGCCCGGGCGCAAAAGCCGACCGGGTCGTGCTGTGAACGATCATCAGGCCAACCACCTCTTGTTGGGTGATGAGGGGCACACGCAGCCCGGCTTTAAGCGTTGTGTCCCTGGCAGTGCGAGCTTCGAGCTCGACACCCGGTGGGAGGCCCCGGAAAGCGACAGGCTCGGCGCTGGCAAGAGCCGGCTCACCCGCGCTAATGACCATCACCGCATCGAGCCCTTGATGCAGCAGTCCTATATCCCATCCGCTCACGGCCAACACCTCGGCCGTGCCATCGGGCGTGAGATAATACAGGATAGCGCGATCCGCGCCGCACAAGTCACGTGCATGGCGGCACACCCGGCTCGCCAGATCCTCCAGATTGACCGAGGTCACCAGCATGTGACCCATGTCTTGCAACGAAATCAGCGCTTCGGTGCGCTGCTGGAGCACCTTGTTGGCGGCCTCCAACTGTGCCAGCTTGCGTTGCATCTCCAGGTTGGCTTCCGCCAGAGCGTGTTCGCTTTGGGCGAACAGGCCATAGGTGCGGCGAAGTTGATCCGCTTCATAGCTCATTACATCATCCAACGACACATGGCCTAGTGCGGCCAATCGCAAGAGGTATTCCTGCAGCGGCAGGAGACTGGTTTGATTCAGAAGCAGGGCAGGCTCGCCCGCTCGAAAGACATCGAAAGCCGCCACGCTGCCCTGTCGTCCAGTCTGATGACATGTGGCACAATCCAGTGGGGCGAAAGAAGGATACTCCTAATGGGACAGCGGGATAGCGGTGACGCAATTCATCCAGCAGGACCTCGGTGACGGGCACTGGCTCTTTGCAATGTGGGCAGAGCGTCGCCACGCGTTGAACGGTGATGATCCACGTCAAAGCGTCCAGTGCTTCGCGCGGTATCCCCCACTCGAGCAAGTGACGGGCCACGCCGGCGCCGCTGAACACAGTGTCTAGCTGCGAGAGCACCTTGATCCCGCGTTGTGCCGCTTGCAGGGCCAGCGGCGCTGTCTCTAAGTCGAGATGATCAATCACCAGCAACTCGGGGCGGCGAAACGTAGCGTACGTAATCCGGCTCGCGTACGTGTGAGGCGGCTCGACCGGCAGCCATTCGACCTGATGTTTGAGCTGGCGAGAGACACGCAGCGTGTCTTTGGCTTCGGCCACGACGATGGCGTGTGCGGAAAGCTTTAGCGTGAGCAGATGACGTATCAGGATACGAAAGATAGCAGCTCGACCGCTGGGCAAAAAGCCGTCCGCGTCAGTGGACGCGCCAGCCGAAGCGGCCGGCGTATCCAGCCCGGCGACGACGATCAGACCTGACTCGTCGTCCGCGAGTTGTCCGATGATGGCGTCAAGCTCCGGCAGATGGAACAAGTCCTTGAGTTCAAGCATGACAGATTTTATGCGATCCGCGCTTTCACCAGCTCTTCTTGTTCTTGCATATCGGCGGTGATGCGCCGGGCGATCACGAGCGCGAGAATTGCACCCGCCGCCAAAAAGAACAGGCAGGCTCCTCCAAAAGCCAGGCGCAGGTCGTGCCACTGCCGGCTGAGCAGTCCAATGCCGGCTGATGCAACAGCCGAGACAAGCCCCAGCACCACGCCATCGCCCGCCATCGCCGTGGCCTTGGTCTCCGGCGGCACAATGTCATACATCATGATCGTGATCGTCGGCAGGATCATATAGCCCGTCATCCCCAGCACAAAAGCAACGATCATCACCGGGATCAAAGAAAAGATATTGAACATCACCAGGCTGACCAGCAAGCCTCCCGCCATGGCGATGAACGATACCCAGGCGGCCGCGTTGGGGACTCGCTTGCGCAGCCGGTCGGTGAGCACGCCGCCCAGGAACGAACCGCACACAAAACCGACAATCGCGGGCAGCAAAGCCAGATCGGCAGTGAACAGGTCAGGCGCAATGTGATACGTCATCAAATAATTGGGCCCCCAGAACGCCAGCGAAAAAAAGACGGCTCCCTCGCACGCGTCCAGCAAGTAAATGAGCACGAGTGTGCGAGTCCGCAAGGCGCGTTTCAGCTCGGCTATCGAAAAGCGTCCGGTGTAAGCGCCCTGGGCCTCCAACACGGCGTCTTCGCTCGCTCCACGCGCCGGCTCGCGCACAAAAGCCAGCACGGCCAGCCCCAGCAAAATGCCCGGGATGCCAAAGTAGAGAAAAGGCAAGCGCCAGTTCGCTTCGCCCACGATCCCGCCCACCAAAAGCGCCACGATGGTCCCCAGGGGATAAGTGATGCCCAGCAGCCCCAAGACCAATCCACGCCGGGCACGCGGGACAACATCGGTGATGAGCGAGTAGGCCGATGGACTGAAGCAAGCCTCGAAAAAGCTCATGCCGCCTCGCCCGGCAGCCAGAGATGCAAAACCAGTCGCGTAGGCCGTGAGCCAGGTGACGGCGCTCCAGCACACAGCGCCCAACGCCAGTACCTTTTTGCGCTGCCAGCGATCAGAGAGCGGCCCCCAGATGAACGCACCGACGATGGCGGCCAAAAAGACGGCACTGCGGATCAGCCCCAGGTGACCGTCGTCCAGTTCCAGGCTTGCCTTCACCGCCGGAGCGACCGCTGCCAGCAGTTCCTTGTCGGCCAGGTTCAGCAGCGAGAGCAGCATCAACATGCCGACCAAAATGATCAGGTACGAACGGCTCAAGGGTTTAGTGGTCATCTTGCCTCTTGCTCTCTTTCTAAAGATTGGCGACTGGCTGCTCTTGCTTTGATCGCAGCGCAAGACTTTATGCTCACACGTTCAGATAGGTCAATGGCTTGATGGCGCTGGGAAAGGGGATACGAGTGCCCGGCGTCGCGCCGGCCGCGCGCGCGCGCTCCATCAACGCGGAAGCGGCGTCTGGTTGTTCAAGCGCGCGCTGCGCCTGGGCCATCATCAGCAAAAGCGGGACGCTTTCTCCGTCCAGGCTCAAGGCTTCCTCCAGCACGAGCAACGCTTCCGTGCAACGCCCGGCGGCCAGGTGCTCATATCCCTGCACGGCTTGCTGAAAGCCCGTCGGCGGCAAAGGTGATTCGGCCACGGGCGATTCGGTGCGGAGATCGAAACCAACATAGCGTCCCAGGGGAGCAGGAATGCGCGGATCGCCCACCCACAGTCGTTGCGCTTTGGGCTGCATGACCAGACTGAAGGATGTCACCGGCCGGCAAATCGTTCGCGCCCGAGCCGGCGAGTAAATGTAGCCGCGCTTTTCTCGCGGGTAAGGGTCGCGCAAGATATCAATGGCTCCCGGCACATCAATCTTGCCGGGCGCAAGCGCGATCAACTCGGTATAGCTGGCATAGCGTCCCAGGCGGCTGCCCGTCTCTTCAAGGTCATCGGTCGGCGTCCCGCGTTTGTCCTCAGGCCCCAAGGCCTGGCTTGTAAAACTGTTGGCGCTCCAGACCGCGTCGTCCTGCATCTCTCGCAAGGCAAATGTGTTGCCCGCCATCTCCATGGCCACGGCACGGTTGGCCTGGCCGTCACCCACGATGATGATGTCGGCCATCGGGCGAGGCAAATGATTGCGCACGATCTCGATGCCAGCCTCGACGGAATCGGCATACTGCAAAAGATGACGCAGCGCCAGCTCGAAGGGTGTGCAGCGCCGAGGTACGCCCGCCAGGAGCAGAGACTCGGAACGCAGATGTGTGTTGTCCCAAGCGACGCTGATGCCACGTGCGGCAAGCCCGGCGTTCGCCCCCACACACCCCACCGTGTTGACCTGGGCAAATGCACAGCCATTCGATGGACGCGAAAAGATGAGCGCCAGGTATGGGTTGATGAAAGCGTGCGCCGGATCGGCCAGGTCATAGTTGTAGCCATGCAGCAATTCGCCGTCGGCAGATTTGTGGCCGCGCACGGCGAACTCGCTGCAGCCACCGGCCAGGTACATTTCCCACACGGCATTGACCAGCAAGGCTTCCAGCAACTGGACTCTGGCCCCCTCGGCTATGCCCCGCATTTCTTCCAGATATTCGCGAGGTGTGAATGGCACATAGGCTCGCACCTGGTGCAGCAAGAGTGGTCGCGTGACGAGCCGCGCCAGCCCCAGCGGCAAGCGGAACGCCGACGCGATCAACGTCGCCATGTAAGCATAGGCTTCCCGGCGGAACGCGCGGATCTCATCCCGGCACAGGACGCCATGCTGGACGCCCATCTCGTAGGGCGTGCCGGCCAAATGCACCACCCGCAGGCCGTCTATCGTCTCCTTGTGTGCCGCGGAAAGGATGCGTTGTCGTTCGGATAAAGTCAATGATGCTTCTCCTTGGACACCGATCGCTCATCCCTGCATTCGTAAATCTGCAATCTAAAATCAAAAATCCAAAATCCAAAATCCGAAATCCCTACGACTCCCACTCGCCGGCAAAGAATTCTTCCAGGCTGCGTTGCGCTACCTTGTCCGCGTACTCCAGAAGGCCCTGGTCAACGGCCGGTTCCAGTTCGCGCGGTTGGTGGCGGGCCAGGATTTCCTTGACCCGCTCGCGAGCCAGGTCGAGCGCAGTCTTGCTGCCGGCCTTTTCCCACTTTTCTCGCATATCGCGAGAAAAAAGCTTGGGCAAGAACAGCTCGCGGCGATAGTTGTGAGCCGTGTGCGGGTGAGTCACGTATTGGCTCTCCCACTTGACGTCACGAATGGCGTCCATCGCCAGGGTGGCTTCATTGACCTCAATGCCTCGGGCCAATCGGAGCGCCATTCCACAGAATTCATCGTCCAGCACCAAGAGCGGGTCACTTTCTGTGGTCGTGGATTCCAGCGTGCCGGCGCAGGTGATAAAGTCAACACCCGCCAGGACAGCGGGCAAGAGCGTGGCGGCGCGCTCCAGCGCGCATTGCATGTCCAGCACTTTGGAATCCGTCGTCAGTCCTACGCCTCGACAGGGCAGGCCGTAAAAACGAGCCAGTTGTGCCGCGGCGGCCGTGATCAGTCCCATCTCGATGGCGCCCAGCGCAACATTGCCGGTCGCCATATCGGCTGCCGTGGAGACCGTGCCATACAGCACCGGCGTGCCGGGCCGGATGAGTTGAGCCAACGTAATATGTCCCAGGATTTCGGCGTTCTGCAATGCCAGGAGCCCCGCCAGCGTGACGGGCGCTGTGGTGCCGGCCATAGCTTCCGGCGAGATCGCCACCGGCTGCCCGTGCTCACAAAAGACCCACAGCCCCTCGAGCTGCAATTGCGAAGTTTTGAGCGGAGTCACCGGGTTGACAATGGCGATCAGGCGAGGCCGTTGCCTGAGCAGTTCCTTGCCGCCGACGGCGATGGACAACATCTCCACCATATCCGTGCTGGGCAGCACGCCATAAGCGCCGATGCCGAATGACTTGCGGCAGTGGCGCGCCCAGGCCAGGATGGCCTGGGTGTGAATCGTGGTCATGGGGATGTCCGTGGGCCAGACATCCATCATCGTCTGGCAGATGTTTTGCGATTCATCTACAAGGATGAGGTGCCTCTGCAGGTCTTGCAAGAGTGCAGGCCGTACTTGTCCAGTCTCCACATCAACACACTTGGTCGGCGCACCGATGCCGGCCAAATAGGTTTGGCCTGTCCCCAGGTGGATTTGGAAAGAAGGATCGTTCCCGTAGACGGTGAATTGGCGGGGAGCACTGTCCAGGGTGTGCTGGACGAGGCTGGCCGGAATGCGGACAACGTGGGAGCTCTCATCCACCTGAGCGCCTGCAGCGCGGAACAGCGCGCGGGCCTTTTCGAGGTCCACCTGCAGGCCGATGGTTTGCAGGATCTCTTTAGAGGCCGCGTCAATTTGCCGAATCTCGGCGGCGTCGAGAACTTGCCAATGGGCTGGTTTCATAGAGCACCTCTCAAAACAGGATTCTGCGGAAGCGGCCTAGGAGACTGCTGAAAAAGCCATCTTTTTACCGCCGAGGTCACTGAGGACGCCGAGTTTTATTAGGTTTTCTCTGCGCTCTTTGCGTTCTCTGCGGCGAAAGAGGGGGTTTTTCGTCACTCTCCTAGGAGACTGCTGAAAAAGCCGTCTTTTTACCGCCGAGGTCGCTGAGGACGCCGAGTTTTATTAGGTTTTCTCTGCGCTCTTTGCGTTCTCTGCGGCGAAAGAGGGGGTTTTTCATCACTCTCCTAGCGTTCCTCACTGGTCCAGAATCGCCAGGCCGCGATACCAAAGAACAAAACGCCGTAACCGATCAAGGCGGACGCCGGGAGCAGCACCGAGCCCAACCCCAAACCGCGGACGATGACGTTCTTGAATCCATCCATCGCCCAGGCGACTGGGGAGACGTGCCCGATGGCCTGGAAAGCTGGACCCGTCGCCTCCAGCGGCACCCACGCCCCACCTAGCCCGGCGAGCAGGAACATCGGAACGAGTGAAAAGATGATGGCCTGTTCTTCGCTCTTGGCAAGGACGCCGATTAAAAGGCCCATCGCGGCGATGCACAGGGCAGCGCTCAAGGCCACCAACAGAGTTGCGCCCACATCACGCGCGTAATCCACTCGCAGCACAAGCTGTCCAAAGAGGATGAGTAAAAGGAACTGACTAAAGATGAGCGTGAAAATCGCCAGATAGTGCCCCATCAGGATGTGAATCCGGCGTGTGGCGGTCGTCAGCAGGCGCTGCAGGGCACGCGACTTGCGCTCCGAGACGATGACCTGCGCGGCGGTCAGCAGCCCGGCGATGGCAAACTGCAGCATCACGCCGGGCGAGGTGTTCGCCAAAGACGTTCCCTGGCTGTTTTTGCGCGGGACGAGTGTGCTGGTCGCCTCGGTCACGGCGATGGGTGGCTCGTCCCAGGCCGCGAGGGTTTGGTCCAAAGCGCGATCGAACGGCAGCCGGGCTTGTGTGACCCGCTCCATACTGAGCGCCGCGCTCACCGCGCTGTCTACGCGATTGGCCGCCGCCAAAACTTCGGCCTCGATACCCGTCCCGACTGACGTGGCCGGGCTGCCCATCAACGTGAGACGCCCGTGCTTGCCCACCAGGCTGGCTTTGCTGTAACCGGCCGGGACGACAATGGCCGCCGCCAGCTTTTCTCCGGCAACCAGTTGCTCCAGGTCCGTCACGGAACGGGATGGATTTTCGTCCAGTCGAATGACCTTTGAAGCCGCCATCACATCGTGCAGTCTCTTGCTCAATTTGCTGTTATCTTGATCCAGATAGCCAACCGGCAGGCGCGAATCCGATTGACTGCCGCCGAACCCGCCCAAGGCATAGCCGAACAGCAGTGTAAAAATCAGTGGCATGATAAGCAGTAACACAAAGGTCATGCGGTCGCGCACGAGTTGCAGCAGGTCTTTTAAGGCAATGTCCAAGATGCGGATCACAACGCCCCCTACGCATACCGTCGGTTGAAGCGCCACACGCCGACGACGAAAAAGGCCGCGCTCCATGCCAGCATCGCCAATGCGGTCAGCCCTACATCCGTGACCTGCGCTCCATTCATCGCCTGAAGCAGCCCCCGCACGCCCCAACCTTGCGGCACCAATAGCGAAACGGTCCCACTCAACTGCGCGGCGGCGGCTGAGTTCTGGGCAAAGATACTGATCATGCCGAGCATGCCGGTCAAGGTCAGTACGGCGCCAAACACCACGCCGCTCTGTTTGGTGTTCTTGAGAAAAGAGTTGACACAGATGCCGAACGATGAAGCGGTCAGCACAATGCCCGCCGCTACGAGTGCAACCGGCATGAGCGCGCCCCATTGAATGCCAAAGATCAGCCGCGCCGCCGGGAGCAGCACCATCACCTGCACCAGCACGGTCAGAAAGACGGATAGGAGCTTGCCGCTCAGGATGACGACTTGCGGCGTGGGCGTGGTGAACAGGCGCGGCAGGGTGCGCTCCTCTTCCTCCCTGAGAATGCTCTGGGCCGTGGAGGTGCCGGTGAAAAAGGCGTAGAAAATCATCATCCCGCCCATGATAGGGCCGATGACGCGAAGCAAAACGCTCTCTTGGCGTTTCGGCGCAGCGGCGGGTGCGCTCTGCTTCACGTCGAGCAGCGCAGCAGCCAGGTCCTCAGTTTGCACCAGTGATGTGTCTAGATATTGCTGGACAACTTGCCCGGTCAATGCGTAATCGTTAGGCGCGGCCTCGTCCAAAAAGACGTTCAAGGCAATTTTGACGCCTGCCATCCCATCCATGAACCGGTTGAGGATCGAACGGATGATGCCCGGCCCGATGGTCAGGGTCGGGTCCTGATAGAACTCGATGATGGCCTGTTTGTTGGGATCAGCGAACTTTTTCGAAAAGTCGGTCGGGATGATGATGGCGACCTGGGCCGTCTGCCGGTCTACTGTGGCGCGGGCAGATTCGGCGCTGGGGCTAAGTGATACGCTTATCAGATCTGCCAACTCTTGACTTTGCAGCACGCTGACGACCAATTCGCCCATCGTGCGAGCTTTCGCGCCGCCCGGGATGTTTTTGGCGCTGACCTGAAACCGTGGACCGCCCTCGTCAAGATTGGCAATGATGACTTGGGTTTTTGGCAAGTTAAAGCCACCGCCGCCGATGTTGCCGAACATGAACATAAAGTAGAACATCCCCGTCACCAGCAGCGGGATGCCAAACATGAACACAACCGCGAACGCACTGCGGAAGGAACGGGTCAAGTCCTTGAAGGCAATATCAAGGATTTTCACTAGTCGCGCAACGCCCTTCCCGTCAGATGCAAAAACACCGCTTCCAGGTTCGGCTCGCGGATGTCCACCGACGTAATGCGAGCGGAGAGACGTGTGGCCGCCTCGAACAGGCGCGGCAAGACCTGGTTGCTGTCGTCCACCAAGACCGTGACGCGGTCATTCTCGGTTGACACGCGCGAGACGCCCTCGACGGCCCGCCAGGCCTCCAACACACGGCCCACTTCTACGTTGAGCGTCAGGTCAATGCGCGTCTGCTCCCCGACCAGTCGCACCAGTTCTTCGTGCGTGCCGCAGGCCATGACCTGACCGTGATCCGTGATGGCAATGTGGTCGCAGAGCTCCTGGGCTTCTTCCATGTAATGCGTGGTATAGAGCACGGTCATGCCTTGGTTCTTCAGGGTCACCACGCTGTCCAGGATATTGCGCCGCGACTGGGGATCAATGCCCGCCGTCGGTTCGTCCATGTAAATAACCTGTGGCTTGTGAAGCAGGGCTACGCCGATGTTGACGCGGCGCTTCATTCCACCCGAGAAGGTGCCCACGCGCCCGTTGGCGCGGTCGCTCAGGCCGATGAGCTCCAAGACTGTGTTGACCCGCTGGCCCAATCCTGATCCGCGCAACCCGTACATCTTGCCCCAAAAGGTCAGGTTCTCACGGGCAGACAGGTCCTCATACAAGGCGATCTCTTGCGGCACCACGCCCAGCACGGATTTGACGCCCATCGGGTCGCGCCGGATGGAATGGCCCATCACAAGGGCGTCACCTTCGTCAGGACGCAACAGGGTGGCGAGCATGGAAATGGTCGTGGTCTTGCCCGCGCCATTGGGGCCGAGCAGGCCAAAGATTTCGCCCTGCTGGACGTCGAAACTGACGCCCTGCACAGCCTTGATTTCGCCAAAAGATTTGTGCAGGTTTTTTGCTTGAATAGCGATGTGATTCGTGTTCATGGGTGTTGTTTGGCTCTCTTGACGAGCTCGGCTTCTGGACGACTCGAGTAAAACTCGTCTAACGGATAACAACCTGACACGAGGCCATAGCGCGGCGCGGTCGTGCAATCGCTAAACGTGCGGCAGATGCGTTTTCGCTGGAGGGGGCGACCTGCCAGCACATCGGCGCACATCTCTGGATAGGTCAACACCATACGCCCCAGACCGACAAAATCTGCCTGCCCGGTTCTGACCACGTGCTGTGCCACATTGGGCAGCCACTCTTGCAGATACGAATAGGCCGAGCCGACGATCAACAGGTCGGGACGATGTTGTTTCAGGGCGGCTGTTACGGCGATTTGCCTGGCCACGCCCATCAGTGGATCTTCCGGTGGCAGGTAGCCATCTGAGGGTGGAAACAGCGCAGGCCGCTGGATGTGTGGCACGTAATAAGGACTGCCCGCCGTGATGCAAACCATGTGAATGCCGAGCGACGCCAGCAGGTCGAGGAACGCCTTGGGCTCGGCAAGGGCGATCCCTTGCCCTGTTCCGTCGCCGCCAAAGGCATAACGATAGACAGATCCTTCGAATGGCTCTGGCTCGCCAACGCCCTCTGCGCCGGCGCGGAATGGGACAAAATCGAACGCACTCAAGCGTACGCCAATTCTCAAGCCGGGCGCCTCGGCGCGAATGCCCGCGACGATCTCGCGCAAAAAGCGTGTGCGATTTTCGAGACTGCCGCCATAGCGCCCCGGTCTATCCACTGCGCTGAGGAACTCGTGCCCCAGATAACCATGGCAGTGCTTGATGTCCACAAAGTCAAATCCGGCTTGTTGGGCCAGCCTGGCCGCAATCGAGTAGTCGTACACCAGCCGGGTGATTTCACCATCCGTCATCAGCAGAGTGTCAGACGGCAGACCGAACTTGCGATCCAGCAATGGATGATGATACAGAATCTTGGGTTCGAGGCGCTTTTTTTCGTTCGGGCGCGCAAAGCGCCCTGAATGAGTCAATTGTAATCCGATGAGCAGATCATCGCTAGCGCCCGGATGTGCGGCGATCAATGTATCACGCAGAGCTGCCAGATCGCCGTAGGGGCGGGGTGACCCCGCCCGTACTTGGTTGATCATCAACTGATTCGGATTCGCCCGCCCGTCCGGGCGCACGGCCACTGCCTCGCCCCCCCAAATCAGTTTGGCGCCACTCGCGCCAAAGCGCTGCCAGCGGCGAAAGGTGAGCTCACTCGGTCGCCCATCGGTAGTTCCGTCCCAGCCTTCCATCGGCAAAACGCAAAAGCGGTTGCCGATCGTCAAGCCATCGGGCAGACGATAGGGCTGCGCCAGAGGCGAATCCGGTCCGCTCTCTATCACCTGATCCAAAGCGAGGTCAATGTGCGAACGAGCGAGATGCGCGGCAAAGTCATAGGCGGTTTTGAATGAGGCAACACGGTGATACGTCACAGTCCCCTCTACAACCGGCGCAGATGAAAGCCGCCGTCCACATTGATGACCTCACCCGTCGAAAACGGCAATTGATCTTGCGCAATCACCACGACGGCGCGGGCCACATCGTCCGGCTGACCCCAGCGGCGAATGGGGGTCAGCCCGTCGGCAATCAACCGGTCATATTTCGCCTGGACGACACTCGTCATGTCCGTCTCGATGATGCCGGGGCGTATCTCGTACACGTTGATGCCACGCTCCGCGTCGGCCAGACGGTCGGCGTAGAGCGCTGTCATCATGGCGAGGCCCGCTTTGGAAAGACAATACTCGGCCCGGTTGATGCTGCTGGTGTACGCGCTCATCGAGCCGATGTTGATGATTTTGGGGCGCTCGATGACCTGCGCCCTGAGCAATTCAATCATGACCTTGGCCACACGCTGCGTCAAAAAGAACGGCCCTTTGAGATTGACCGCCATCACTTCATCATAGCTGGCTTCGGTCGTTTCCAGAATGTCCATACGTTGGCGCGGCCCCATGCCGGCATTGTTCACGAGCAGATCAATCCGGCCAAAACTCGATAGTGTTTGCTCGACCAGGTGATTGCGCTCTTGGGCGTCGGCAACATTGGCCTGAATGATTACGCCTCGACCGCCCGCCTGTTCCACCAGCGACCGAGTTTCAACAGCGGCCTCGGCGTTGCCGCGATAGTTGATGGCGACCAACCAGCCCTGCCGGGCCAACGCCACGGCAATCGCCCGACCGATCCCGCGACTTGCGCCTGTCACCAGCGCTGTGCGCTCATTCATATCCCATCACCTTGCTTAAAGCTTCCAGGAAAAAGTAATCGCCCCACATCACGCTCTCGTCCACGCCCAGCCCCTTGCGCTGATGGTACATGCCATGCTTGAGAAGGCCTTCCCAACCCGGCGTCTGACGGGCGAGAAATTCAGGCGTCGTGAGCGTGGCCAGAATGCGGAGAGCGTAATCGTGATACCGTCGTGCCCGCGCGACATCGGTGGTCAGCCTGCCCAGGTTCAACATGCCGCTCGCGGCAATCGCCGCGGCGGAGCTTTCGTACGGCAGAGTGGGGTGCGGCTCGTCCCAATCGTTGGGCGGAATGCCATGCGCCGGTGTGCGCTCGATGTAAAAGTTGGCGCACGCCTCGGCCGTCTGCAAAAAGCGGGCATCGCGCGTGAACGAGTAGGCCGTGCCAAAACCGTACAACGCCCACGCCAGGCCGCGCGCCCACGACGAATCACCTCGCCAGCCCTGCTGAGTGCTCTGTCGCAAGAACTCGCCCGTCTTTAGATCAAACAGGCCCTCGTGCGAGGTGCTGCCATCGCCCCGCACCAGATACTTGCGCGTCGTCAGGCAGTGCTGCGTGGCAATGCGAAGCAGGTCGGCATCCTCCGTCTGTTGCGCCGCGTAAAAGATGATGCCCACGTTCATCATGATATCAATGAACAGGCTTTCATCGGCAACGAACGAGCAGAGATACTGGCCCTTTTCCTTAAAGCGCAGACCCATGGTGCGCCCGGCCTGCACGACCACTGCGTTGACAGCCGGGTCGCCGGTCAGGTCGTGCCAGCGCTTCCACGTTGACCAAAACATGAATCCGAGGTCGTGCACGTTGCGGTCAGTCTTGCGATGCTCGATGAGGCGCGAATAGTGCTCGGCTTTCTCGCGCCACGCGTAGGGGCGGGGCGATGTCCCCGCCCTACGCGTGGCGCCCGTGTGGCGGTGCATCAACCACAGTTGCCCGCCCAGAAATCCTTCGCACCAGTTGGTCCAGGCTTCGCCGCCATGCTTCCATTTCCCGCCGACGGTGTACATGGGAAAATAGTCGGGGTAGGTCTCGATGAGGTGGCGCAACTGCGTTCCGGCAAAATCGAACGCGGCGCCCGAACGTTGCAGCAGCTCGACTTGATCGCTCATGGCAGCCAACCTGCATAATAAGGATGATCCGGCCTGATCGGCAAACGGACGGCCTGACGCGTTCGAGCGGAATAGTAGATGGCCGTGATCAACTCGAGCGAGGCGCGGGCGTCCGCCAGCGTGACCGGTAGCTCGGTGTTGTCTCGCAAGGCCTGATGAAAATGATAAAACTGCCCGGCAAAACCTTCGGGCAGCGGCTCAAAGTTAGCCAGTGTATTTTGAATCTGTTGATCTATCTCTGGCGAGTCGCCCGTAAACGTCCACGGATCAGAAGTGTTGGCGTAGGGCTGCGTGTTGCTTTCGGCCGTCAGATGGCTAAAGCAGAAGCGATGGCGGCTGATCTGGTGAGTCGAGCCGGTTGTGACTGAAAGCGAACACAACGAGCCGTCCGTCATTTCCAGTGATGCAGAGACACAGTCCTCCGTCTCGATAGGATTGACCAGCGTCGCCGCGTGCGCCAGGACACTCTTGGCTGGCCCCAGGATATAGTACAGCGCGTCGTGCGCGTGAACGGCGAGCGTCACCAGCGCGCCGCCCAGTTCCATTTTCCATTTGCCATGCCATGTGGCGTAATAATCTGCTCGGCGCCGCCACGCCGTTTCGACCGTAGTCAGATACGCGCGGCCGGCAACCCCGACGCTTGCCAGCCGCTTGAGTTTTTGCAGGCCACCACCAAACCGATACTGAAAGATCGGCATCACGCGCCGGCCCGATTGTTTCTCGGCCGCCGTGAGCGCGTCCACCTCTCGGAGCGAGCTGGCGACTGGCTTTTCGCAGATGACGTGCTTGCCCGCGCTCAACACCTGCAAGACCTGCTCATAGTGCAGAAAAGACGGCGTGCAGAGGTCAATCACATCCACATCGTCCATGCGGCACATCTCGGTCATGTCTGCCGCAACACGCGGGCCACTGAACTCGGCGGCCACAGCACGCGCTTTGGCCTGGTCCACATCACAGACGGCTGTAACTTTTAACTGGTTGGGCAAACTCTGGAAAGCGGCGACATGCTGCTTGCCGACGCTGCAGCCGACGACGCCGGCGCGTACACCCAGGCGCGTCCACACATTGCTCATCTCAGATTTCCCAGTCGCGCCGCTTTTGCTTCAGCCTCTAACGCCAGTTGCGAGGCCAAAAAGCAATGCGCCTGCGGCATGGCCGTCTCGGTTCGATTGAGAATGTCCGCGATCAACTGCCGTCCGTAGGGCAGTTCGACCTGGCTGCAATCCAAATACTGGATGCCCTTCTGGTCAACCAGGAACAGGTGATTCGTGCCAGGGCGACCGGCGATGTCAATGTACTTGCGCAGCTCGATGTACCCTTCGGTTCCCAGGATCGTCAGGCGGCCATCGCCCCATACGCCTAACCCCTGTGGCGTATACCAGTCCACACGAATGTAGCCCGTGCCGCCTTCGCCTCGCAAAACCATGTCGCCAAAATCTTCCAACTCCGGGTATTGCGGATGCTTGAAATTGCCGACCTGCGCAGCGACGACCTCGGCCTGCGTTGAGCCGGTGTAATACAGGAACTGATCCACCTGATGCGAAGCAATATCCGTCAGGATGCCGCCGTATCTGGCCCTTTGATAGAACCAGTCCGGGCGCGCAGGCGGGTGGATGCGATGTGGACCCAGCCCGACCGTCTGCACGACCTTGCCGATGGCACCCGCCTTGACGAGTTCACCTGCTTTGACCGCGGCAGCCACCTCAAAGCGCTCGCTAAAGCAGATCGAATAGATGCGGCCCGTCTCGGCCTGCGCCTTGCGCACTTGCGTGAGCTGATCGAGCGACGTAAAACCGGGCTTGTCGCTCATGTAATCTTGGCCGTGCTGCATCACCTCGATGCCGAGCGGCGCGCGTTCGCACGGAATGCCGGCGCCGATCACTAATTGAATGGTCCTGTCTTCCAGGATTTCTTCTTTGCTCCGCGCCAGCCTGGCTTGCGGGTACGTCTGAGAATACTGGGCAGCCAGTTCAGGCTCGGGCGCATAGAACGATACCAGCTCGGCGCCCGCGCGAAGCAAGAGGTTCGTCTGGCCGTAGATATGGTTGTGATTCAGCCCGATGGCCGAAAAGCGGATAGAGGGTTGGGTTGTCACTGTCTTCCTCGCTGACTACCCCTGGTAAGTCCCAGGGGTTGATTTTTGAGTGGCGGGTTCGATGGTGGCCCGCCAAAAGTTTACGCCTGTTTGACCGGGAATGCAAACGATCCCGTGGCGCCATCATATTCACGCAGACCGTCTGGATATTTGTAATGGTCGGCGATGCGCTGCATCTTTTCCCAGTCTTCGACCTCTTGGACCTTGTCGAGTGCCATCAGCTCATCCAGGATCGCCACGGCCTGGTCGTATGACCTGGTCTGATGTTGGTCGAGCACATTTTTTCTTCTCCTCAATTTCAAGCGAGTGGGAGTGGAGCCTGAGGCGAAGGCATGGACGGATAGTCGGGCCGCCCAATGTCGTGCACCAGACTGTCAATCGTCACAAGTTGGCCGGTTGCCATGCTCTGATTGGCCGCGATGCCCGTGAGAATCGAATAGGCCCCGGCGCGTTGATCGGCCCGGCGCAGATACCTGTCCGGCTCGGAACAAGGGACAAAGATATCTTGGAGCATCACTCTATCGCCGCCGCCGTGGCCCCCTTGGGCCTGCCACACTGGCATGCTGTAGGCTGGCTTCCAATGCGGATAGATGTCGATCGTCGTGGCTTCCGGTTGCAGCGCCCCCGGCACCGAGCCATCGCCGCTGACGTACACGGTTTCTTGAGCCTTGTGCTCCAGCCGCCCGCGCGTGCCGTTGAAATTCACGCTATAGCCTTCCCACGGCATGAACGAGTTGAGCGAATATGACATCTTGACGCCGTTCTCATAGTTGACAATCACGTTCATCGTGTCTTCGATGTCAATCAGTGGGCTGAACACGCAGCGGTCGCGGTAATAGCTATCGTACTGCTCGTTGTCCAGGTAGAGCGCGCGCAATTCACCCTGGCTGATGTCCAAAAAGAACCGGCAGCGTTGTGCTTCGGGACAGCCGTGACATCTTTCGCCGCGCTGCGCAAGTCCGTAGCGGTCGGCCGTCTGCGGCGTGTAAAAGTTGCGCGCGCCGGACGCAAACACCGAGACGGGAATGGTCGAAAGCCACCAGTTGACCAGGTCAAAGTGGTGCGTGGCTTTGTGCACCATCAATCCACCCGAGTTGGCCTTGTTGCGATGCCAGCGGCGATAGTAATCCGCGCCGTGCCGCGTGTCCAGCAGCCAGTGGAAATCCACCGAAAGCACCTCCCCGATCACGCCGGACATGAGCAAGTCTTTGACCTGGCTGCGTGGCGGCGAGTAGCGATAGTTGAATGTCACGGTGCACTGGCGGCCCGTGGCGCGCTGCGTGTCCAAGATGCGCTGGCATTTTTCGGCGCCGGTCGTCATGGGCTTTTCGGTGATCACGTCGCAGCCCAGCTCCATCGCGCGGCAGATATAGAGATCGTGCAAGTAGTCCGGCGGGGTGACAATGACCCAGTCCGGCTTGCACTCGGCGATCATCTGGTCAAATTCGCTTGCGGCATAGGTCTTGACTTGTACGCCATGTTCCTTTGCCCAGTCTGCACGATTCTGCAGTCGGCCTGGATTGGTGTCGCACAGGCCAACCAACTCGTGCTGGTCCTTGAGAGACTCGACCAGTGCGATCGAGTACATCTCGGAGCGAGAGCCTAGGCCGATTTGAACGTATCTTTTTTTGCTCATCTTTCCTCTCGCGTTGCCCCTGACAAGTCCCAGGGGTTGCATGATTTGACGGACATTAATAGGCCGGCCTCGGCGCGCATGGCGACGCACATCAATGCCGATGGGACAATTGTATGAACACAGGCCGCACTGCAGCTTCGGGCACGACCTATCCCTGCGACAGGGCCTGGTAACGTTTGAGGTCTTGAAGTGGCATCGGGGGAATTATACTACTCAATCCGGGTTATGTGAGAGCGCGGTTCGACAGACATGGACATTATCGCCTGTCATCCTTTGAGCACCGCCACTGTGTGACGCGAGTTTACCGGCGTGGCACGCGCACAAACACTTTTCGGAACAGCGTGGTCTTGGCGCTCTCTGAAATCAGGATGCTGATCAGGCCCGCGACGGCTATCAGCCCGAGTTCCCAGCGGTGCAGCGGCCCAAAGCTGAACAGGTTGCGCAGGAAAGGAATCGCCAGCGCCAGCGCCAGAAAAGCTGCGGCGCCGCCAGCCACCCACCACAGCGCCGGGTTGGGCGTGCGCAGCGTGGAGACGATTGAGCGCGTCCACGAACGATTGGTCAGGATCAGGCCAAGATTGGCGATGACGAGGGTGGCAAAGCTCATCATGCGCGCTTCGGCCTCGCCCAGACCTTGAGAGAGGACGAACGCATAGACCGCCAGCACAACCGCCAACACGCCCATCCCCTGCACCAATCCGGTCAAGAGCATCTGCCGCCCGAACAGCGGGTCTTGCAGGCGACGCGGCGGGCGGCGCATGATGTCGGCCTCGTCTGTTTCCACTTCAAAGACGACCGAGCAGGCCGGGTCAATGATCAACTCCAGGAAGACGATATGCACCGGCAACAATGCCAACGGCCACCTGAGCAAGACCGGAATCAATGACATACCGGCAATGGGAATGTGCACCGAAAAGATGAACGTCATCGCCTTCTTTAGATTGTCAAAGATACGGCGGCCCATCCGCACCGCGGCGACGATGGAGGCAAAGTTGTCGTCCAACAGCACGAGCGCGGCGGATTCGCGCGCCACGTCAGTGCCACGTCCGCCCATCGCAATGCCGATGTGCGCGGCCTTGAGCGCGGGCGCGTCGTTGACGCCGTCGCCCGTCATCGCCACCACCTCGCCGTTGGCCTTGAGCGCCTGGACGATACGCAGCTTTTGCTCCGGCACCGCGCGGGCAAAGATGCACGTGGTCTTGATGCGTTTCTGCAAATCATCATCGCTCATCTGGTCTAATTCTGGCCCAGTGATGATTGGGTCAATGGGCTTGAGGCCGATCTGGTGGGCGATGTTTTGCGCCGTGAGCGGATAGTCGCCCGTGATCATGATCACGCGGATGCCCGCCGTGTAACATTCTTGAACCGCCTCGGGCACGCCAGGCCGAACCGGGTCTTGCAGTCCCAGCAACCCCAGGAACTCGAAA
>CAYGWJ010000477.1:0-12867 GCA_964353405.1 uncultured Anaerolineae bacterium | reverse complement strand
GATCCGGCGAAGTCTGATACGTACCACTGTGTGTTACTCCTTAAGGTTTTGAACTAGTCTGGTTTCTGGTGCAAAAGGCCGTAGCATAGCCGCTTGTCGGCGTGTTGGGCGGGCACAAGGCCCTATGCTACCCAGTTTTGCGCCGAAGGTTCGGGGATCAGTTTACGACGCAGTGCGTTATAGCAGCGCGCCGCAGCTTGTGCGCCACCCCGCCGCGATTTGCCACTTGACAAGAACTGGCATACAATAGTCGCGCTGTTCAGGTTACCCACACAGGAGGCCGACATGATGCAAGTCCGCTGCCAGCGTTGCGGCTGGATGTTCACCCTGGGCCGGGAGGCCCTGGCACTCGCATTGGCCGAGGCCCAACAGAGTCAAGAACAGTACCACATGGTAGATTGCCCACGCTGCCGCCACGCCATCAAAGTCCAGGTGACCGAGCTGCGCCGCCGATTGCCGAAAGATTATCCCCTGCCAGAGTTAAAGCCGGTCGCCGTAGAAAAGCCCAAAAAAGAATCGGCCTGAGCTTTTTCCAGTCGTCTATCGGGCGTGTGCCCGAATATCACCTTGAGGAAAGGAGATACATTATGGAAATCCGTTGTCCGAACTGTGGATGGACCTCTCAGTTGGCTGCAGAGGCGGTCGGCGCGGCGATCGCCGCGGCGGAGCAAAAGCAGGCCGACCATCACATCGAGCACTGCCCGCAGTGCCAGTGGGTGATCCGCGTGCCGTTGGATGAACTCAAGGCCGCCACACCGGTTGAAGCTGTGCCGGTCGAAGCGCCCGCCCCGGTAGAAGTGGCGCCGGTGGCGCTCGCGCCCAAGAAACCGCGTGCGGCTCGCAAACCAGCGGCCAAGAAAGCCGCCGTCAAAAAGGCCCCGGCCAAGAAAGCAGCCAAACCAAAGGCAAAGGCCAAAGCGGCTCCCAAGAAAGCTG
Organism: uncultured Anaerolineae bacterium; assembly: GCA_964353405.1. Classification (GTDB taxonomy): domain Bacteria; phylum Chloroflexota; class Anaerolineae; order Fen-1058; family Fen-1058; genus JBGLNJ01. Next base: position 11,931 of record CAYGWJ010000477.1, on the reverse strand, counting down.
CCAAAAAGCCAGCCGCCAAAGCCAAGGCCAAATAGTAATTCTTGGCGTCTGCAAGACAATTCACCGCAGGGACCTAGCAGCCTGTCGGAGAGCTCCTTGTAGGGCAGGTTTCCATACCTGCCCCCAGCGCGGCGGCTATGGAAAGCCGCCCTACAAAGTTGCCTCTCCGACAGGCTGCTAGCCGGCCCTGAGGGTCGGTCAGGGAGCACACAGAGCCTTGATGGAGAGACCCTGCGCTCTCGGTGTCTCTGCGGTGAAGCTCTTATTCGCGCTCGATCCAGCGAGCGCCTGTCACTTGCACCAGGTCTTGCACGCGCAGTTCCAGGTTGATCCCGCGCTGTCCCGCGTTAACGCAGATGCGCTCGTGCGCTTGGACCGCCGAGTCAATCCAAATCTCAAAACCCCGGTTGAGCAGCGCCAGCGCGCCGATCCCCCCGACCAGCAGACCCGTCAACGACTCGGCTTCCTTTTGCGTCGCCATCCGCAATTTTTTATCGCCGGTGGATTTGGCCAGCACGCGCAAATCCAGCTCCCGGTCGCCGGGCGCCATCACGAGCAGCGGCTTGGCGCGAGGCGTGTCGCGCATCACGACGAGTGTCTTGTAAACACACTCGGGCGACCTGCCCATCGCCTGCGCCGCTTCCACCGCCGAATGGATCTCGGGCGAGTATTCGTGCACCTCGTATGCGATCTTGCGTTGATCGAGCACGCGCATCGCATTGGTCTTGACGCTCATGGCTGAATGATCACCGGGGTTCCAACATCAACCCAATCATACAGTTGCTTGGCCGACGCCGTATCCAGGATCACGCAGCCGAACGACGCGGGCCGCCCCAAGAGTCCCGCCCACAGCTTTTGGCCGCTGGCCAGAATGGGCAAGGCGTGGATACCATTTTCAATCCGGCCCACGTAATAGATGCCCAGCCAGTACGGCATCTGCAAATTCCACGTGCTGGCATAAGCGTTCGGGATCTTGTCCAACACTCGATACGAGCCGGGCGCGGTGGGTGATGACGACAGCCCGGTCGAGGCGACGAACGAGAACACGACCTGGTCGCCGGTGTAGGCCCACAAGTGCTGCCGCGAGATGCTGACGACGACCTTCTTGGCGCTGTAGGCAACCGGCGCACCCGGCGCGCGGGGTGCGGGCGCGGCAATAGCCTGACCTGGGACCGGGATGCGCAGCACCTGTCCCACGTAAACCCTGCCATAATTGGCAATGCCGTTCGCCGCCGCCAGTTGACCCGTCGTCAATCCGTAGCGCAAGGCAATGCGATACAAATTCTCGCCTGCGGCGACGACGTGTGTCGTCGGTTGAGGCTTCGGCGTGCCGGTCGGAGGCACAGGTGTGCTCGTCGGCAACGCGGCAGTACTTGCCTCTGTGACGGTAGCAGCAGGTTGCGATAAAGTGGAGGTGTCGGTGATCGTAGCCGTGGGTTGTGGCAAACCGCCGGTCTCGATGATCGTGGCAGTAGGCTCCGGGGTGGGCGTGCTGGTCGGAGGGACCGGTGTGCCCGTCGGCTGCGGCGCATCGGCCGGCTTGCCATAGGCCGGAATCACCAGCGTCTGCCCGACGTAAATCATGGTCGGATTGGCAATGCCATTGATGGAGGCCAGCGCCTGAACCGAGACGCCATACCGCAGCGCGATGCGAAACAGATTCTCGCCGGGCCGCACCACGTGCGTCTGACCCGCACTCTGCGCCCTCGCAATGCCGGGCGTGAACATCACGAGCAATGCAAATGCCAATCCAATCATAATCAATCGTCTCATTGCCACCCCCATTCAACGCTAAAGTTCCTTGGTCGCCTCTGCCCAAAGATGTGGAAAGTATACTGCCACTTTGGCTAAAATGCCATGTTCAAGATTGCCTGGTAATGGTTCCAAACGAAAACGATCTGATGCCCATAGCGCAGTCTCAGCCAGCGGGTAATACTTGAGTTGGCCGCCCGACTCGCCATACCACTCAAAAACCGTGCCCGAGTCGTCATCGCCGCTGAGATGTCCGGCTACCACCTTTTCACCATTCCTGACAACCTTTGGAAAGTACCATTTGAGTCTCCTGGGACCAGGCAGTCTCAATGCAAACCAATGTAACTGGTACGAACCTGACTTGCTCCAAGACAGAGTCAAATACGAGCTTTTCGCAAGGTCAACTTTCCCACCACGCTCAACGCTGGCGGCCTCATGCCACTGCTCAATCAACTCTATCAGCGCAGCGCCTACCTTGAGGGGATGCCGCTTGTAGTTGTTTTCATTAATCCCTTTCGTCTTCAGATGCGCCCAGAACTTTTTCGCCGAATTGGACAACTCTAACGTGACGCGGCCATCTTTGTCAATCCGATCCAGTTCGACTCTCATCTTGCACGAAAGCCCACACTTCACAGCAGGTCGTTCTGGATCAGATAGCAACACATCAAAGATGGCCTTGTCCTCTGGCGCAAAGCCTCCAAATACAAGCGCAACCGCACGTTCAAAATCCCGCCAACCCGGCAATGTTCTGCCCTTGTTCTTTTTGTCCTGAAGCATGCCCGTTCCATCTTGATAGGTGCTCAGGATGAGTCTCAGTCTTTCGACTTCTTGGGGTGTTGGCGGCCTGTGCACAAATGCAATGAGCATCAATCGTCTCCTTTGCGCCTAGACTTTCCACCCGATATCCTCAACTCCAAATCATCTCTCAGAAGTTCGTCCGTCGTCACGCCAAATAACTGCGCCACACTAAGGACGAATTCAACGGTTGGCATCTTTTTTCCACATTCCAATTCACTGATGTGCCCGTGCGCAGCATGCCCAAGTGCCGCGGCCAACTGTTTGAGTGTCAAGCCACGTTGCATCCGTAAGGCTCTCAACTTTTCGCCAAATCGTTGTATACTTTGGTTATGTGTTGATCTTGACATCTTCTTAGTGATATGCTATAATGTCTCTAGTAGAGACACTGCGTTGTTGGGAAAGTAGACTAGGGAACATGACTGATACACAAAGTAAGGCCTCATACAAAATGTTGAATAGCCCTATCAAGTGGGTTGGCGGCAAATCTAGGTTGCGTAAGCCCATCTTGGAAATGCTGCCGTCCCACACGTGCTATGTGGAGCCATTTGCTGGCGCGGCCTGGGTGCTATTCGCCAAGCCTCCTAGTGACGTCGAAGTGCTGAACGACCTTGACCAGGAATTGGTCACGTTTTTCCGAGTCGTCAAAGAAAAACCCGAACAACTCATCGAGTCCTTTGAATGGGAACTCGTGTCTAGGGCTGAATTTGAACGCCTCGCAGACCTCGACCCAATTCAATTAACCGATGTGCAACGTGCTCACCGGTTCTACTATCTCATCATGGCCGGTTGGGGCGGCGAACTGGATTATCCCCGCTTTCAGACCAGCATTACGGACGGCGGTCATGGCAACCGGCTCATCGGCGCACTCAATACGCTTCGAGAGCGACTAGAGCCGATTCACGACCGCCTCCGCACTGTTATCATCGAAAACCTTGACTGGCGCGAATGCATTGATCGGTATGACCGACCAGCCACACTTATGTATGTTGATCCGCCCTACCCTGGCAATGGCTGCAATTACGCCCACAACATGCGCGATTGGAGTGACCACCAGCTTCTGGCCGAACGGCTAAAGACTGCCAAATGCAAGTGGATATTATCCTCCTATGATATTCCGGAAATGCACGAGCTTTACGCAGGCTACCATATCACTGCCGTACAGTCATCTTCGGGAATGAAAGCAAAGAAAAATGGCACTGAGCGAGTAGTCAACAAGGAAGTCCTCATTAGCAATTTTCAACCGCCTCGGTCACCGCTGCTCTTCCCTCAAGAGTTGCAGCAACCTTTGCTTGACAAAAGGGCTGACTACCAGACAGACTGAATCCACTTCTGGAATACGTCAGCGGTACAAATCGTGCTCGATGATATACCGCTCAACCGCCTCGCTAACAAGATACCGGATTGAGAACCGCTCGCGCACTCGCCGCTGGATGTCGGTGGATGAAACGTCGAGCCACGGCGCGTCCACCCAATCTATTCGCGCCGTGATGCCCGGCAATGCCACTTTTAACATAGGCAAATCCGGCTCGGCGCCCGGCCGGCGCATCACCGCCAAACGCGCCTGCGCGATGACGCGCGCCGGGGCGTGCCAGAGGGACAAGTCGTGCAAGCTGTCTGAACCAATGATCAAATACAACTCGGCTTCGGGCTGCGCGGCCCGCACGAGCGCAAGCATGTCCGCCGTGTAATGCGGGCCCGGGCGATCCACATCCACGCGCGAAAGCTCGAGCCTCTCATCGCCCGCAATCGCCAGTTGCGTCATCGCCACGCGGTGCTCAACCGATGAAACCGCCCGGTCAAGCTTGTGCGGCGGCTGCCCGGCCGGAACGAACAGCACGCGCTCAAGCTTCAACTGCGTAAGTGCCTGGTCAGCCATCACCAGGTGCGCAATGTGCGGCGGGTCGAATGTGCCGCCGAGGATGCCCAGGCGAGTCATAACTGCATCAACACGTCCAGGTTATCGCGCACGGCCAGCAGCGACGGCAGAATGGCATCGGCAGCGGAAAGGTCGAGCGAGCGCGTCATCTCATTCGGCACGACCACGCACCTGATGCCGGCCGCTTTGGCTGCTGCCACGCCGTTGGGCGCGTCTTCCAGCGCCAGACATTGCGCAGGCGACAGGCCCAATCGCTGTGCGGCTAACAGGTACACATCGGGCGCGGGCTTGCCACGTGCTACGTCTTCTGCCACGACGATCGCATCGAACACGCCGTCGAGATTCAGCTCGCGTCTCACGGCTTCTACATAGCGGCGCTCGCCCGAGGTCGCCAGAGCGCAGCGCAATCCACGCCGTCCGATCTCGGCCATCAGCTCGCGCAAGCCCGGCATCGGCTTGACGCGGCCCGGCAGACGGGCGAGGAACAAGTCATTGCGCTGGTGTGCCAACGCCTCAGCCATCACCGGCAGGTGAAAATGCTCACGCAAGAGCACGGCATCCTCGCCGATTCGCAAGCCCACCAGCCGGGCAAACAGCGCTTCGTCTATCTCGTAGCCAAAGCGGCGCAGCATCACCTGCCAGGCTTCCTTGTGGAGCGGCTCGCTGTCAATCATCAGCCCGTCCATATCAAAGATGACGGCTTGGAGCGCGGCACGCATCACGGATGCCACTCCATCTCGAAATCGCCGATGGTGACGGTGTCGCCTTCCTGCACGCCCGCCGACGTGAGCGCCTCAATCAGTCCGATTCTTTCCAACTTGCGCTGCAAGTGCTGGAGAGCCTCGTAGGAATCCAGGCGGCTCATGGCCATGATCTTTTCGATGCGCGCGCCGCTCACCTGCCAGCCGTCTGCAGTGTGCTCAATCGTGAACGGCTTGTCTTCCGTCAGCGTGATGACGGGGATGGGTTCCTGGATTTCGGCCGGCGCAAGCTCAGCCAACTTGCGTACCGCAGCAAAGAGCAATTCACGCACGCCCTTCTTTGCCACAGCCGAAATCGCCAACGCTTCGACTCCGCGCTGTTCGAGCGATGGCTTGACCTGCGGCCAGCGTTCCTGAGCATCCGGCAAGTCTATCTTGTTGAAACCGACGATCTGGGGTTTGGCCTCCAGTCCGCGACCGAACGCTTTCAGCTCTGCGTTGACGGTATTGTAATCGGCCAACGGGTTTTCGCTTGCCCCGTCGAGCAGGTGAATGAGGACGCGCGTCCGCTCGATGTGACGCAGAAACTCTTGGCCCAATCCTGCGCCCTGTGACGCGCCTTCGATGAGGCCGGGGATATCGGCCAGCACAAGCGTCGTGTCGTCGTCGAGCGACGCCACGCCCAGGTAAGGCTCGAGTGTGGTAAAGGGATAGTCGGCGATCTTGGGCCGCGCCGCGCTCACCGAGGCGAGCAGCGTGGACTTGCCCGCGTTCGGCAGACCGACGATGCCCACGTCGGCGATGAGCTTCAATTCCAACAAAAGCGTCCTGGCCCCGCCCGGCTCGCCGTTTTCGGCCATGCGCGGCGCTTGATTGGTGGACGTGGCAAAACGCGCGTTGCCTCGCCCGCCCCGCCCGCCGCGCGCCACGACCAGCTCCTGGTTCGGCGTCGTGAGGTCGGCCACGAGCAGACCCGTGTCCGCGTCGCGCACAACCGTGCCCGGCGGCACGGCAATGCGCAAGTCCGCGCCGCTCGCGCCCGTCATATCTTTGTTGTGGCCGTTTTCGCCGCGCCGGGCCGCGAACTTGCTCTTGTGATGGAACGACGACAGCGTGTTGAGCTTGGGGTCCACAAAGAGAACCACGTCGCCGCCGTGCCCGCCGTCGCCGCCGCTAGGACCGCCGAACGGAATGTATTTTTCGCGACGGAAGGCTACCGCTCCATTGCCACCGTCACCCGCTTTCACATGGATTTTTGCTTGATCGAGAAACATGATGTGTACCCGGCGTCAACCTTTCTTTCAACGTGATGCGTGATACGTAAAACGTGATGCGTGATGCGTAAAACGTGATCTTGGCGCGCATCACGTTTCACGGGTTAGCATACCCGCAACGGGAAGGCTTGTCAAGCCGAGCATCGGAATTCCCAAAACCTCAAAGTCGTAATATACTTTACGGCAATTTTGTACTGGATGAACACAAATCAAAACAACGTTGCATCTCGATCATCAGGAGGCCATCATGTTCACCGGAGAACTCGTCACCCTCGGCCCGGTACAGCGCGAATACCTGCCCCGCTACGTGGAATGGCTGAACGATTGGGACATTCGGCGCTTTCTGGCTCCGACACTGGCCCAGCCCTATGCGATAGAAGACGAAGAAGAATGGTTCAATCACCAGCGCCAGGCGAAAAACGACCGTCACTTTGCCATCCTCACGCGCGAGCAGGGCAAGCTCATCGGCAACTGCGGATTGCTTCAGATTGACTGGACGAACCAGAATGCCATCTTGGGCATTTTCATCGGCGACAAGAATTACTGGAGCAAAGGCTACGGCACGGATGCTACGCGCACACTGCTGCGCTTTGCGTTCGGAGAAGCGAATCTGCACCGCGTCGAGTTGGAGGTATTTGCGTTCAATCCGTGGGCGATTCGCGCGTACGAAAAGGTCGGCTTCAGGCTGGAAGGCGTCCGCAAGCAAGCGCTCTTCCGCGAAGGCGCGTGGCACGACGAGCACATCATGGCGATTTTGCAGCAAGAGTGGAGCGCGCTCAATCGCAAAAGCTGAAATTCGCGACTGTGCCAGCCAGGCTTGGTGCAAAGCGCCACAAAGGTCGCACCCGTTTTTTATTGACATTCACACCGGACTTGGTTATAATGATTCATGGTAGCAAGCCGGGGCAGCATACCAACTTGCGCATTCTCGACATGACCGGGCTTGGACTGCCCCTTATCCTCGACAAGGAGACGGTCACGTGGCTTCCAAGTTGGAACCCACATCGCATGACATCAACCTGACCCACCAAGTCAATTCGAGAATCAAGCGCTATACCAAAGTGGCATAGCGCTTTTGTTTTTCCAACACACGGATCGAATTCGCTTTCTTGTAGACGCGAGAAAGGAGGCGTCCTTTATCTATCAAGTGAGTCCAGACCCCATATCCTGTTTGTCCACCTGAATCTACACATTCAAAAAGGAGAAAGACTATGTGGTTCGTACGCATCAACATGACCGATTTGACTGCTCGCGTGGAAGACGCGCCAGAAGCCTACAAGCATCTGGCCGGGCGCGGACTGACCTCATCCCTCGTCGCCGATGAAGTTCCGCCCCTGTGCCACCCCCTCGGCCCCAACAACAAGCTCGTCTTTTCGCCGGGCATGGTGACAGGCACCGCCGCGCCTACGTCGGCTCGCCTTTCGGTGGGCGCCAAGTCCCCACTCACTGGCGGCATCAAGGAATCCAACGCCGGCTCTTCGTGGGCGCGCGATGTGGCTGTGATGCAGGTCAAGGCTATCGTGGTCGAAGGCCAGCCCAAGGAAAAAGGCAAGTTCTGGGGTGTCAACCTCACCTGGGATGCGGCAGCGGGTAAGCCCAAGGTCGAGTTCTTTGACGCAACCGAGTATGCCGGCAAGGATCTGCACGAGGTGTACCCCAAATTGTATGAAAAGTTTGGGGACAAGGTTTCGATTTCGGGCTGCGGCGTGGCCGGTGAATACGGCTATGGCAACTCGGGCGTCGTGTTCAACGACGAGGCCAAGCGCCCCAGCCGCTATGCCGGGCGCGGCGGCCTGGGCGCAGTGATGGGCAGCAAGGGTTTAAAGTTCATCGTCGTCAACGACGATGGCGCTCCGGGCGTGCCGATTGTGGACAAGGCGCTGTTCGATCAGGGCCGCAAGAAGATGACCGACGCTCTGATGACCCATGACATCACCAAGCCCAAGGGCGGCCTGAACACGTATGGCACGGCCGTCCTCATCAATATCATGAACGACGCCGGCGGCCTGCCCACCCGCAACTTTTCCAGCGGGCGCTTTGAAGGCGCTGCCGCCACCGCGGGCGAGTCCATCTTTGATGGCAACAAGCAGCGCCTGGGCAAGGAACTCTACAATCACGCTTGCAGCCCCGGCTGCATCATCCGCTGCTCCAACACCTGGCACAACGCCGATGGCACAGAAAAGACTTCCTGCGTGGAGTACGAGTCCGACTGGGCGTTGGGCGCCAACTGCGGCATTGACAGCCTGGATGACATTGCCGAGATGATTCAGTTGTGCAATACCTATGGCCTGGATACCATCGAGACCGGCGCGACTATCGGCGTGGCGATGGAAGCCGGCGTGATCAAGTTCAGCGATGCTAAGGGTGCCATCAACCTGGTCCATGAAATGGGCAAGGGGACGCCGATGGGCCGCATCCTGGGCAGCGGCACCGGGACGGCCGGCAAGGTGTTGGGCGTGACCCGTGTGCCGGCGGTCAAGGGCCAGGGCATGCCCGCTTACGAGCCTCGCGCCGTCAAAGGCATCGGCATCACCTATATGACCACCACCATGGGCGCGGATCACACGGCGGGCTATACCATCGCGCCGGAAATCCTGGGCGTCATGGGCAAGCAGGATCCGCTCAGCCCCGAAGGCAAGGCTGGCTTGAGCCGCGCGTTCCAGGCGACGACCGCTTTCATTGACACCAGTGGTCACTGCCTCTTCATCGCCTTTGCCATCCTGGATATTGCCAGCGGCTATCAAGGCATGATTGACGAATGCAACGGGGTCCTGGGCACCAACTGGACTGCCGAAGATATCCTCGCACTCGGCGGCTCTATCTTGAAGAAGGAGCGTGCCTTTAACGAAGCGGCTGGCCTCAACAAGGCCGCCGACCGACCACCCGAATTCATGCGGTACGAGCCGCTGCCGCCGCACAATCAGGTTTTTGATGTGCCCGACAGTGCGTTGGATTCGGTCTTTGCTGAACTGTAATTCGCAGCGTTGCACGGACAGGGCAACCCTTGCCCTGTCCGTGTTCTTTGGTAGGACAAGATGCCTAAAATCGTGACCGATGATCAGGGCCGGGTGGCTCTGCCCGAAGATTTCCGCCAACGTCGGCGGCTGGCTGCCAATGCCGAGTACTGGCTGGACGAGCGCGAAGGCGAGCTCATTCTTCACCCACGCCTGCCCGATGCACACAAGTTGTATATCGAGCCGACGACGGGCTGCAACCTGCATTGCCGCACCTGCATCCGCAACGTCTGGGGCGATCCCGAAGCCAAGATGACGATGGATACATTCCGGCGCGTGATTGACAGCCTGGAAGGTCTGCCCCACTTGAAGCGGGTCGTCTTTACCGGCTTTGGCGAACCGTTGACTCATCCCAACATCCTGGAAATGATTGAAGCGGTGCGTCAGCGCGACCTGGCTGTCAGCGTCGGCTCCAACGGCTTGCTGCTCAAACCTGACAAGGCACGCGAGCTGGTCAAGCTGGGCGTGGATCGCCTGGTCATATCCGTTGACGGAGTCAAGCCCGAGACCTATGCCGACGTGCGCGGCGCGATGCTATCAGCAGTCCTGGACAACATCCGCGGCCTGAACGAAGTGAAACGTGAACTCGGCTCGCTATTCCCGGCCTTGGGAATCGAGTTTGTTGCCTTGAAGAGCAATGTGGCCGAACTGGCAGAACTGACCGGACTGGCTTCGCGGCTGAACGCATCCCGCGTTCTCGTCAGCAATGTGCTGCCTTACACGGAGGACATGCGCGACGAAATGCTCTACGGTTACGAGCCGCGCCCGCCTTTCAAAGCAGCTGGCTGGCCGGTGCGGGCTGACGCGTGGGTGATGTGGGGCACGTTGGACCTGCCGCGCATGCATTGGGGCGCGGAGCGGCGCTGCCGGTTCGTGCAAGACAAGTCTATCGTGGTTGGTTGGGACGGCGGTATTTCACCCTGCTATGCTTTCTCACACAACTATAGCTACTTTGCCATAGATGGTTGCAAAAAGCAGGTGAGCCGCTACCTTTTGGGCAATGTGAACGAACAGTCCCTGGAGGGAATCTGGATGTCGGAAGATTATGTGCGCTTCCGCAGCGAGGTGCGCGGATTTCATTTCCCATCCTGCCCCAACTGCGACCTGCGCGAAAGCTGCGACCTGCGCGAGCGAAACGAAGGCTGCTGGGGCTGGAATCCCTCTTGCGCCGATTGCCTGTGGGCGCAGGACATTGTCCGCTGCCCGTGAGATAGCGATGATCGTCCACGCGAAACTTTTTGCCACCTTGCGCCGTTATGCTGCTAACACAGCAACGGGCGCTCACGCCGGGACGCCCTTTGAAGTGGATTTGCCGGATGGAGCTATGATCGCAGACCTGATCCATTCTTTGAACTTGCCAGCCGAAGAAGTTAAAGTGGCCTTTGTCAACGGGCGTGCACGGCCCGAGGATTGGCGACTGGAGCCGGGCGACCAGGTAGGCATTTTCCCACCCGTTGGGGGAGGATAAAGTGTCAGATATCACTGTAGATACGTGGCTGTATGGCGAGTTGTCGCGTTACGGCGGCGAAGCCAATCGAAGGAGTTACGCCAACCCGCAAGTGCGTTTGCCCGAAGGCAGCACGGTGCGTGATTTACTGGCCCATCTTGATATGCCGACTGAAAAGCGTGGGATCACGTTTATCAACGGTCAGTTGAGCGCTATGCCCGGCCTCCAGCCGGACCTGGGGCACACCCTGAGCGAGGGCGACCGCGTAGCCTTTTTCGATCCTCAGAGTATGTGGCCGTTCCAGTACCGGCACGGTGTGCCCATGATCGGTGAGATGTCCAGTGCGATGCAGGCCAGCAAAGATAGTGGCTTGCATCACACATACAAGACCTAGCAATACCCACTGCCCCCATCCGACGAGGATCGTCAGCAAAACACCTGTTGACACCTACAGGCCAGCGCATAAAAATGCGCAAGTGTGTGACATCTGGTTTCATCCACCGCCGACCGGCGGGAAGATGTTAATCACATCCTCCGCTTTGATGTTGGTTTCCAGCTTGTCGGCCAGATAGACCGAGTCGCGCCCATTGACAAAAACGTGGACATGCCCACGCAGGTTGTCGCCTTCGTCGAATAACTCGGCGTTTAATGCTGGATAACGCGCGATCAATGTCTGGAGGAGTTGCCTCAAGGTGGCACCTTCGATGACATCTGCTTCAACGGTCTTGCCACCCACAATGGGACGGAATGTGGCAAAGAAATGGACTTTCACTTCTCCTCCTTACCCTTCAAGGAGTGATGAGTGGCAAATGATCCGCGGTCAGTTTGCCAAGAGTTCTCTGACCACTATCCACTAACCACTGACCACTCATTGCGGTTTCTTGTAAGTGACCGTCACCTTGACCTTGTTGCTTTCGGCTTTGTTGCCGGCCTTGTCGTATACCACCGCCCAGGTAGTGCGCGTGTTCAGAACCTGGCTTCTGAACTCTTGTTTCTTGGTGTCCGGGTTCTCGTAGATAAAGGTCAGCTTGTCATTGTAGGGCGCGACGTAGCGGACGCTGAAGGGGTT